>CAZXAS010000032.1:0-20775 GCA_964638185.1 uncultured Steroidobacteraceae bacterium
TCGCGCGTTTTCCGATTCTTCCGCGCGAGCAAATACGATCTACAGGAGTAGGCCGCTCCGTGCCGTACCTGCATTGACGCGGCACGCCTCAACACAAGCACTGCATCGGTGGACCCCTCGCCGCGGTTCAGGGCACCAGGGTCAGGACGTGTTCGGCAGGACCGGGCAGGAAGGGCGTGGGTTCGCCGCGGACCCAGGCGTCGTGGCCGGCGCGGTAGAAAGGCGAGAGCGGATGGCCGCTCTGGCCACCGGGCATGTGGAAATAGCCGTACTCCTCGCGGCCCGGCTCCACCGCGAAGCGTTCCGAGGCGCCGAACACCGGCGTCTGCACCCGCGGCATCGACCAGTCGCCCGACATCTGCGTCGCCGGCATGTCGAGCCACGACGCGACCAGCGGAACCGCCCCGCTGAGCGGATGGCGAATGCGCGTCGTGTTCGCCTCGCCCCAGGTGCAGGAGGCGGCCTGTTCGCAACCCTCGCGGGCGTGCGCGAGCGCGACCTTGGCGACGTCTTCGAGCCACGCATCCCAGTCCGCGAAGCGCGGGTCGAGCAGGTGCGCCGGCCGCTCGCTGACGAGCCGCCAGGCCACGTCCGTGAAGCCCGACGGCACGCGGAAGCGGAAGTCCGGCCAGCGTACCCGCGCCGCGACGGTCAGCATCTCGAACGCGCGCTGGGTCACCGCCTGCTCGAACTCCCGCACCATCCGGTAGGCCCGGTCCCCGGCGGCAGCGTGGCCGGACCACTCCCGCACCAGCGCCGCCACGTCGTCCATCTCCCCGCCGGATCGCTCCAGCACCGAGAGGAGCAGCGGGTGCCACTGCCCCATGTACACGGCGCGGTCGTCGAGGTGGATGGCCAGCATGTCGGCGGGCGTGGCCGCGTCGAGCTCGGCGAGTCCGTCGCGGATCTGCCCGGCCCGTGCCGGGTGCGCATAGCCGCCGTCGCCGATCAGGCCGAGCAGTTCCCCGCCGACCACGCGGGTATTGGCGGTCCAGGCCTGGCCGAGCAGTGGGTCGACGATGTGCGGCTGGCGTTCACGATCGACCCATCCGGTCCAGCCTGTGCCGGGGAGGACCCAGGACGCGGGCCGTGATGGATCGAAACCCGCACGTTCTGGGATGCGCCCCGCGACCACCCAACCGATGCGGCCGTCGGCGTCGCCGATGACGGCGTTCTGCGCCGGGATGCCTGCGCCCGCGGCCACGCGCAGCGCCTCATCGAGGTCGCGCGCGCGCTCGAGCGCCACCAGGTCGAGGTTGATCGCCTCCGCGCGGTGCGCCGTCCACGCCAGCGCGAGCGGCTGCCCGGCAGCGTCCTCGCCGATGACCGGGCCCCAGACGGTGTCGGTCACCTCGAGGGCCACGTCGTCGCCGCCGGCAACGCGGATGATCTCGTCGTGCACGTCGAACTCCCGCGCGCCCTCCGCGGTGAGGTACCGGCGGGGGTCACCGGGTACGGGCTCCACGACCACCAGGTCCTGGAAGTCGCCGTAGCTGTTGGTGAAGCCCCACGCGACGCGGCCGTTGCTGCCGGCGACGACGGCCGGCACGCCGGGGAGCGTCACGCCCGTCACGTCGAGGCCCTCCTCATGAGCGACCAGGCGCGCGCGGTACCAGGTGTTCGGAACGCGCAGCCCAAGGTGCATGTCGTTGGCGACGAGCGCGTGGCCGCTCGCCGTGCGCTCGCCGGCCAGCGCCCAGTTGTTGCTGCCGATCGCTGGCGCGGGCTCGGCCGGCGCGAAGGTGAGCCTCAGCGGATTGCCGGCGGCCGGGCCCGCCGCATCGAACCAGGCCCGGTCCAGCTGGCGCAGGTCGTAGTCCTCCGGCGAGGGCAACGGCGCCGGCGGAATGACCGATCCATCGAGCGCCGACTGCCAGCGGGGGTCGGCGCCGTCGAGGAACGCAAGAACGACGTCTGGTAGCGCCCGAGCCAGCCTGTCCGCCTGTTGCTCCGGTCTTGCCTCGGTACCCTGCAGGTCGATCCACATCCCATAGACCGCGAGCAGCGAGTCTTCCTCGGCCCATGCCCGCGGCCCGGCTCGCAGCAGCAGGTACTCGGGCGGACGCAACGCAAGCGCGGCGAGGCCGGCGTTCACGCCCTGTGCATACGCCGCAAGCAGTTCCCGGTCGGGCGCAGCCGCCGCGGCGAGCGCGGCACGGGCGCGGGCGCGGAAACGATGCAGCCGCAGCCGCATGTCGACCGCGAGCACCGCCGGCCCGAGCAACTCGGCCAGCTCGCCGGCTGCGGCACGGCGGGTCAGGTCCATCTGGAAGAAGCGCTCCTGCGCATGCAGGAAGCCGAGGGCCCGGGTGACGTCGAGCCGCGTCGCACCGCGCACGACCGGCGCCCCCATTGCGTCGCGCTCCACCCTGACCTCGGCGCCGAGCCCGGCCACGCGCCGCTCCCCGTCGAGCCCCGGCAGGCTCGCGCGCAGCGCGATCCAGGCCGCGAGCGCCATCACGGCGACGGCGATGGCGGCCCAGACGAGGGTGCGCAGCAAGATGCGGGTGGACCGGCGCATGCGCCTAGTGCTTGACCTCGACGATCTTCATCGAGTTGGTGCCGCCCGTGACCCCTGAATGCTCGCCCTTGGTCACGATGATGAGGTCGCCCTCCTTGACCAGCGACAGGTTGATCAGGAGCTCGAAGATCGCCGGATACAGGATCTCCGGCGCGGTATGGGTAACGTCGAAGGCGATCGGGTACACGCCGCGATAGAGCGTGACCCTGCGGCGCGTGGTCTCCAGCCGGGTGAAGGCATAGATGGGGATGTCGGAGCGGATGCGCGACATCCATAGCGTGGTGGAGCCGGATTCAGTCAGCGCCACGATCGCCTTCACGTCGAGGTGGTTCGCCGTGTACATGACGGCCGTGGCGATGGCCTCGTCCGTGCGCGTGAACTCGGCGTCGAGGCGACTCCGGTCGCGCCGGTAGGTCATCTGCCACTTCTCGGCGCCGACGATGACCTGCCCCATCTCCTGCACGACCTTGACCGGGTACCGGCCGACCGCCGTCTCGGCCGAGAGCATGACCGCGTCGGTGCCGTCCATGACCGCATTGGCCACGTCGGAGACCTCGGCGCGCGTCGGCACCGGGTTGACGATCATCGATTCCATCATCTGCGTGGCCGTGATCACCGGCCGGTTGCGCGCCCGGGCCATCCAGATCATTCGCTTCTGCAGGCCGGTGAGTTCCGCGTAGCCCATCTCGACGCCGAGGTCGCCGCGCGCCACCATCACCGCATCCGTCGCCTCGATGATCTCCTCCAGCGCGTCGATGGCCTCGCTGCGCTCGATCTTCGCGACGATGCGCCCCTCGCCGCCCGCCGCGCGCAGGAGTTCGCGCGCCTCGCGCACGTCGTCGGCGTTGCGCACGAAGGACACCGCCAGATAGTCGACGCCGAGGGCCGCTGCGGTGCGGATGTCCTCCCGGTCCTTGTCGGTGAGGGCGCCCGCGGACAGGCCGCCGCCCTGCTTGTTGAGCCCCTTCTTGTCGCTGAGCTCGCCGCCGAGGACCACCCGTGTGACGACCGCCGTACCGGCTACCGCGGTCACCTCGAGCGCGATCAGCCCGTCGTTGAGCAGCAGGGTGTCACCGGGCTTCACGTCGCGCGGCAGGGCCCGGTAGGTGACGCCCACGACCTCGCGCGTGCCGGCTGCGGGGTCGTGCGCCGTGTCCAGCGTGAAGGTCGCGCCTTCCTCGAGCGTCACCGGGCCGGCGGCGAAACGCTCGATGCGGATCTTCGGTCCGCTCAGGTCGCCGAGGATGCCGACGTATCGGCCGGCCGCGTCGGCAGCGTCGCGCACCAGGCGCACCCGGCGGGCGTGGTCCTCCGGGCTGCCGTGTGAAAAATTGACCCGCACCAGGTCGGCCCCGGCGCGTATCAGTGAAGTCAGCAGCTTCAGGTCGTCGGTCGCTGGCCCGAGGGTCGCGACGATCTTCGTGCGGCGTGGCATGGGTCCTCGCGGGAATGCAGACACGGCCGCGCCATCGCGGGCGCGGCCAGGGCGGGCGCTACGACGGAAATCAGGCGGCTGTCGCCGCGGCGCGCTCCTCGAGCATGGCCACGGCTGGCAGCTTCTTGCCCTCGACAAACTCGAGGAACGCCCCTCCGCCGGTCGAGATGTACGAGATGCCTTCCGCCACACCGTACTTCTCGATGGCCGCCAGCGTATCGCCCCCGCCGGCAAGAGAAAAGGCCGCCGAGCGCGCGATGGCGCCGGCCAGGGCCTTGGTGCCCTCCCCGAACTGGTCGAACTCGAACACGCCGACCGGCCCGTTCCAGATGACCGTGCCGGCACTGCCGATGATCGCTGCCAGCCGCTCGGCCGTGTCCGGACCGATGTCGAGGATCATCTCGTCGGCGGCGACGTCCTCGACGGGCTTGACGTCGGCCTCGGCGGTGGCGGAGAACTCGGTCGCCACGACGACGTCGCTGGGCATGGGGATCTCCACCCCGCGTTCCCTGGCCTGCGCCACCAGCCGGCTCGCGATGTCGACCATCTCCGCCTCGTGCAGGGACTTGCCGACCGGCAGGCCGGCCGCCGCGAGGAAGGTGTTGGCGATGCCACCGCCCACGATCAGCTTGTCGACCAGCCCGAGCAGCGACTCGAGCACCGTGAGCTTGGTCGAGACCTTCGACCCGGCAACGATGGCAACGAGCGGCCGCGCCGGATTCCTGAGCGCCATCTCAAGCGCGTTGAGCTCGCCGACGAGCAACGGCCCGGCGCAGGCAACCGGCGCAAAGCGCGCCACGCCATGGGTGCTCGCCTCGGCGCGATGCGCCGTCCCGAAGGCGTCCATCACGTAGACATCGCACAGGCGCGCCATGCGTCGCGCCAGTTCCTCGGCGTCCTTCTTCTCGCCCTTGTTGAAGCGCACGTTCTCCAGGAGCAGCGCCTCGCCGGGTGCCACGGACACACCGTCGAGCCAGTCGCGCGCCAGCGGCACCTTGCGCCCGAGGAGTTCCGACAACCGGGTCGCCACCGGCTCGAGCGACAGCGCCGGGTCGTACTCGCCCTCCTTCGGCCGGCCGAGATGCGACATGACGAGGACGCGCGCCCCGCGCTCGAGCGCGAACCTGAGCGTCGGCAGCGCGGCGCGGATGCGCGCGTCGCTGGTGACCACGCCGTTCTGGATCGGCACGTTGAGATCCTCCCGGATCAGCACGCGCTTGCCGGCGAGGTCGAGGTCGGTCATGCGGAGGACGGATGTCATTCAGCTCTCCCTGGGCACTGCCCGGACGCGGCCGTGGACGCTGCCGGTCTTCAGCCGCCGATCACGCGTGCCATTTCCAGCACCTTGCAGGAGTAGCCCCATTCGTTGTCGTACCAGGACACGACCTTGACGAAGGTGCTGTCCAGCGCGATGCCGGCCTCGGCGTCGAACACCGAGGTGCAGCTCTCGCCGCGGAAATCGGTCGCGACCACCTTGTCCGTGGTGTAGCCGAGCACGCCCTTCATCGGGCCCTCCGAGGCGGCCTTCATGGCCGCACAGATCTGTTCGTAGGTCGCTTCCTTCGACAGTTCCACGGTGAGGTCGACCACCGACACGTCCGATGTCGGCACGCGGAAGGCCATGCCGGTCAGCTTCTTGTTGAGCGCCGGGATGACCTTGCCCACCGCCTTGGCCGCGCCGGTCGAGGACGGGATGATGTTCTCGAGGATGCCGCGGCCGCCGCGCCAGTCCTTGTTCGACGGGCCGTCGACGGTCTTCTGGGTCGCCGTGGTCGCGTGCACCGTCGTCATCAGGCCGCGCTTGATGCCCCAGTTGTCGTTCAGGACCTTCGCCACCGGCGCCAGGCAGTTGGTGGTGCAGGAGGCGTTCGAGATGATCGCCTCGCCCGCGTAGGACCCGTGGTTGACACCGAACACGAACATCGGCGTGTCGTCCTTCGATGGCGCCGACATGATGACCTTCTTCGCGCCGGCAGCCAGGTGCTTCTCCGCCGATTCCTTGGTCAGGAACAGGCCGGTCGACTCGACCACCACGTCGGCGCCTGCCTCGCCCCACTTGAGTTCGGCCGGATCCTTCACCGCCGTCAGGCGGACCTTGCGGCCGTTGACGATGAGATCGCTGCCCTTGACCTCGATGCTTCCCTGGAAGCGCCCGTGCACCGAGTCGTAGCGCAGCATGTACGCGAGGTACTCCGGCTCCAGCAGGTCGTTGATGCCGACGACCTCGATGTCGGGAAAGTGCTTTGCCGCGGCGCGGAAGACCATGCGTCCGATGCGTCCGAAGCCGTTGATACCCACCTTGATCGTCATCGCAATTCCCCTTTGGTCGTCGATCGTTGATCCAGTCGTGCAGGCCCGCTCGTCGCGGTCAGCGCCCGCAGGCGTCGCGCGCGGCGGCCGCCACGCCCTCCGCCGTGAAGCCGAAGTAGCGGAACAGGTCCTTTGCCGGCGCGGAGGCGCCGAAGCGGTCGAGGCCGACGATGCGGCCCTGCGGCCCGACGCAGCGCCACCAGCCGTCGGTCACCCCGGCCTCGACGGCAACCCTGGCCGTCGTTCCGGACGGCAGCACCTGCTCGCGCCAGGCCTCGTCCTGGGCCGCGAACACCGACGGACAGGGCATGGACACGACACGCACCCGCCGGCCTTCCGCCGCGAGCGCGCGCGCCGCGTCGACCGCGAGGCCCACCTCGGAACCGGTGGCGATCAGGATGCACTCCGGCGTGCCCGCGCAGTCGAGCAGTACGTAGCCGCCACGGCGGATGGCCTCCACCTGCGCCGCGTCGCGCGGCTGGTGCGGCAGGCCCTGGCGCGTCAGCACCAGGCAGGTCGGGCCGTCGCGTCGCTCGAGCGCGGCGGTCCAGGCGGCATAGGTCTCGACCGTGTCGGCCGGACGCCACACTTGCATGTTGGGCACCAGGCGGAGCGAAGCGACGTGCTCGACCGGCTGGTGGGTGGGTCCGTCCTCGCCGAGTCCGATCGAGTCGTGCGTCAGCACGAACACCGTCGGCAGGTGCATCAGCGCCGCCATGCGCAGGGCGTTGCGGGCGTAGTCAGAGAACACCAGGAAGGTGCCGCCGTAGGGAATGAACCCGCCGTGCAGCCCGATGCCGTTCATGATCGCCGACATGCCGAACTCGCGGACGCCATAGTGGATGTAGCGTCCGTCGAGCCGGTCGCGGCCGAACTCGGCCGTGCCCTTGATGCGGGTGTTGTTGGAACCGGTCAGGTCGGCCGATCCGCCGAGCAGTTCGGGCAGCAGCGGCCCGAAGGCGTTCAGCACCGCCTGCGAGCTCTGGCGGGTCGCCACGTTGCCGCCGGCCTGCTGGGCCTCGTGCGCGAGCGCCACGGCACGCGCGGCGAAGTCGGCGGGAAGGCGGCCCGCCGTGCGGCGTTCGAACTCCGCCGCCAGCTCCGGGTGCGCCGCGCGATAGTCCTTGAGCATCCGCTTCCACTTGTTCTCGAGGCGCTTGCCGCGCGCACGCGCATCCCAGGCGGCACGCAGGTCGTCGGGCACCTCGAAGGGCGGATGGCTCCAGCCGAGCTCCTGGCGCGCCAGCGCGATCTCCTCGTCGCCGAGCGGAGCGCCGTGGGACTCTTCCTTGCCCTGCTTGTTCGGCGCGCCATAGCCGATGATGGTCTTGCAGCAGATCAGCGTCGGCTTGCCGGTCTCGCGCTTCGCCTTGCGGATCGCCTTCCTGACCGCCTCGCCATCGTGGCCGTCGACGTTCCTGATGACCTGCCAGCCGTAGGCCTCGAAGCGCCTAGGGGTGTCGTCGGTGAACCAGCCCTCGACCTCGCCGTCGATGGAGATGCCGTTGTCGTCGTAGAAGCAGATCAGCTTGCCGAGGCCCCAGGTGCCGGCCAGCGAGCAGGCCTCGTGCGAGATGCCTTCCATGAGGCAGCCGTCGCCGAGGAAGACCCAGGTGTGGTGGTCGACCACGTCGTGGCCGGGCCGGTTGAACTCCGCCGCCAGCAGCTTTTCCGCCAGGGCCATGCCGACCGCATTGGCGAGCCCCTGGCCGAGCGGGCCCGTGGTGGTCTCGATGCCGGCCTCCGGCTCGCGCTCCGGGTGCCCGGCGGTCCTGAATCCGAGCTGGCGAAAGCCACGAAGATCGTCGAGGGAAACCGGATACCCGGTGAGATGCAGCAGCGAGTAGAGCAGCATCGAGCCGTGGCCGTTCGACAGCACGAAGCGGTCGCGGTCCGGCCAGCGCGCATTGCCGGGATTGTGCTTGAGGAAATCCCGCCAAAGGACCTCGGCGATGTCCGCCATTCCCATGGGCATGCCGGGGTGACCCGACTTGGCGCGCTGCACCGCATCCATGCTGAGGGCACGGAGGGCGTTGGCGAGGTCACGGCGGCTCGGCATGGGAACTCCCTGGGACTTGTTCTTGGGGTACGGCGGGGGTATCGGGCCCCCGATTGTCCCCGATCGGGCGGGACCGGGGCAACGCGGCCGTCCGCAGCATCGCGAAGCACGGCGGCCAGGAGGCCCGGCCCATGGTTATAATTCGAAGTCTTTGACCCTGCCGCAGCGGAGCACCATGGCCACTTCCTACCTGTTCACCTCGGAATCGGTCTCCGAGGGACACCCCGACAAGGTCGCCGACCAGATCTCGGACGCGGTGCTCGATGCCATCCTGGCGCAGGACAAGCGGGCCCGCGTCGCCTGCGAGACCCTGATCAAGACCGGCGTGGCCATCGTCGCCGGCGAGGTCACGACCAATGCCTGGGTCGACCTCGAGGACCTGGTGCGCGGGGTGATCACGGACATCGGCTACACCTCCTCGCAGGTCGGGTTCGACGGCGCCACCTGCGGCGTGCTGAACCTCATCGGCAAGCAGTCGCCCGACATCAACCAGGGCGTGGACCGCAAGCATCCCGAGGACCAGGGCGCGGGCGACCAGGGCCTGATGTTCGGCTACGCCTGCGACGAGGCCCCGGAGTTCATGCCGGCGCCGATCTACTACTCGCACCGGCTGGTGGAGCAGCAGGCCCGCGTCCGCAAGTCCAGGCGCTCGCCGCTGCCGTGGCTCAGGCCCGACGCGAAGTCACAGGTGACGCTGCGCTACGAGAACGGCGCCATCGCCGGCCTCGACGCCGTCGTGCTCTCGACCCAGCACGACCCGGACGTCAAGCAGCGCGACCTGCGCGAAGCCGTGATGGAGCACATCCTCAAGCCCGTCCTGCCGAAGAAGTGGCTGGACGCGCTGCCGCAGAGCCGCATCCACATCAACCCGACCGGCAAGTTCGTCATCGGCGGCCCGGTGGGAGACTGCGGCCTGACTGGCCGCAAGATCATCGTCGACAGCTACGGCGGGTCGGCGCGCCACGGTGGCGGCGCGTTTTCGGGCAAGGATCCCTCCAAGGTGGACCGCTCGGCGGCCTATGCCGCGCGCTACGTGGCGAAGAACATCGTCGCCGCCGGCCTCGCCGCCCGCTGCGAGGTGCAGGTCTCCTACGCCATCGGCGTGGCGCGACCGACCTCGATCACGGTCGAGACCTTCGGCACCGGCCGGATCGCCGACGAGAAGCTCGAAAAGCTGGTGCGCGAGCACTTCGACCTCAGGCCCTGGGGCATCATCCAGATGCTCGACCTGGTGCGCCCGATGTACCGCGCCACCGCGGCCTACGGCCATTTCGGCCGCAAGCCCGAGCGCATGACTTATCGCTGGACCGAGCGCAACGGCGGCGAGCCCGTCGATCGCTCAGAGTCCTTCACCGCCTTCAGTTGGGAGAAGACAGACAAGGCGCCGGAACTGCGGGAGGCCGCCCGGCTGAAGTGAACCGCCTTTCCTGGCCCGGATGAGCCGGGCCGGCCCGGGAGACCGAGGAGCGCTGCAACGGGGATTGCCCCTGCCAGGCTCGGGATCCGGGAGACTCATGTCAACGGCGCTCTTCGTGATCAGGAGACTGAACATGAATGCTGTCGTCGATACACGGTCCGCCAAGGACTACTTCGTCAAGGACATCTCCGAGGCCGCCTGGGGCCGCAAGGAGATGGCCATCGCCGAGACCGAGATGCCGGGGCTGATAGCCCTGCGCCGCGAGTATGCCGGTGCGCAGCCGCTCAAGGGCGCGCGCATCGCCGGCAGTCTGCACATGACCATCCAGACTGCGATGCTGATCGAGACGTTGAAGGCGCTTGGTGCCGAGGTGCGCTGGGCCTCGTGCAACATCTACTCCACCCAGGACCACGCGGCCGCGGCGATCGCCGCCAACGGCACGCCGGTGTTCGCCTACAAGGGCGAGTCGCTCGACGAGTACTGGGAGTTCACGCACCGCATCTTCGACTGGCCGGCGGGCCGGCCGGCCAACATGATCCTCGACGACGGCGGCGACGCGACGCTGCTCCTGATGCTCGGCAGCCGCGCCGAGCAGGACCCGTCGGTGGTGTCGAAGCCGACCAACGAGGAGGAGCAGTCCCTCTACGCGTCCATCCGCCGGCGGCTCGAGACCGAGCCGGGCTGGTACTCGAAGCGCCTGCAGCACATCCGCGGCGTGACCGAGGAGACCACCACGGGCGTCAAGCGGCTGTACGAGCTGGCCCGGCAGGGCAAGCTGCCGTTCCCGGCCATCAACGTCAACGACTCGGTGACCAAGGCCAAGTTCGACAACCTCTACGGCTGCCGCGAGTCGCTGGTGGACGGCATCAAGCGCGCGACCGACGTGATGATCGCGGGCAAGATCGCCGTCGTTGCCGGCTACGGCGACGTCGGCAAGGGCTGCGCGCAGTCGCTGCGCGGACTCGGCGCCACGGTCTGGATCACCGAGATCGACCCGATCTGCGCCCTGCAGGCGGCGATGGAGGGTTATCGCGTGGTGACGATGGACGATGCCTGTGACAAGGCGGACATCTTCGTCACCGCCACCGGCAACCTGAACGTCATCACCCACGACCACATGCGGCGGATGAAGCACCAGTCGATCGTGTGCAACATCGGCCACTTCGACAGCGAGATCGAGATCGCGTCGCTGCGCCAGTACAAGTGGGACAACATCAAGCCGCAGGTCGACCACGTCGAGTTTCCCGACGGGCGGCGCATCATCGTGCTGGCCGAAGGCCGCCTCGTGAACCTCGGTTGCGCCACCGGCCACCCGTCGTTCGTGATGTCGAACTCGTTCACCAACCAGGTGCTGGCGCAGATCGAGCTCTTCTGCCACGGCGAGAAGTACGAGAAGCAGGTCTACGTGCTTCCCAAGCACCTCGACGAGAAGGTGGCACGGCTGCATCTCGAGCGCATCGGCGCCAGGCTGACCGAGCTCACACCGGAGCAGTCGGCCTACCTCGGCCTGCCGGTCGAGGGGCCGTACAAGCCCGACCACTACCGCTACTGACCCGCGAGGGTCGCATCGAGGACGGCCGCCCCCCGGGGCGGCCGTCCTGTCCCGGGCGCACGCCCCGGGGTCTGCTACGATCCCGGCATGACGGTCGATCGCAACGTCAAGCGCCGCAGCAAGCCGGTCCGGTTGCTGCAGTTCACCGACATGCACATCTGCGGCGATCCCGACGGCCGGGTGCGCGGGGTGCCCACGCTCGCGACGTTCCAGGCCTGCCTGCAGCATGCCCGCAGCCACCATTGGCCGGTCGACGCGGTGATGCTGACCGGCGACCTGGTCCAGGATGATTCGCGCGGCTACCTGCACCTGGCCGCCGCGTTCCAGAGGCAGCGCATCCCGGTGCACTGCCTGCCGGGCAATCATGACCTGCCACAGGAGCTGGAGGCGCTGCTGTCCCGGCGGCCGTTCTCGCTGCTGCCCGTGGCGCGCCATGCCGGCTGGACGCTGGTGCACCTCGACACCACCGTCCCCGGGGCGACCCATGGCGAGCTCGCGGCCGAGAGCCTGCTGTTCCTCGACGATGCCCTCGCCCGCTACGCCGAGACGCACGTCCTGGTCAGCATGCATCACCCGCCACTGCCCCTCGGCACGCGCTGGCTCGACGCCATCGGCCTGGCCAATGGGCCGGCGCTGTTCGAACTGCTCTCCCGCCACGACAACGTCCGCGGACTGGCCTGGGGCCACGCGCATCAGGCCTTCGACGGCATGCGCGACGGCATGGCGCTCATGGGCACGCCGTCCACCTGTTTCCAGTTCACGCCCGGCAGCGACGATTTCGCGATGGACACGCGTCCGCCTGGCTATCGCTGGCTGCACCTGTATCCCGACGGCCGCATCGACAGCCGGGTCGTCTGGCTGCCGGAGGAACACCGCCCATGACACTGCGTCCGTTGCTGCTGTGCATGACGCTCGCGCTCGCCGCCGGTCCGGCTGCGGCGGATCGCCCCGCGCTATGGGCGATCGAGGGCCGCACCAACACGGTGTACCTGTTCGGCTCCATCCACCTGTTGAAGGCCGGCGAGTTCGACATCGACGGCCCGCTGGCCGAGGCCTACCAGGACGCCGAGGCCATCTACCTGGAAGTGGACCTCGACGACATCTCGCCGGCCGACATGGCCGCGATCACGGCGGCGCGCGCCGTCGACCCCGATGGCCGCAGCCTGGAAGACCTGCTCGGGCCCGACGCCGGGCAGGCCCGCGAGCTCGCCGAGGCGATCGGCATCGACCTCGCCGTCCTGTCCCCGTTCGAGCCCTGGTTCGCCGGGCTGACGGTGGTGTCGATCAGCCTGATGCGCGACGGCTACGCCACTGCATCCGGGGTCGAGCAGCTGATCCAGGAACGCGCGGCCGGCGACGGCAAGGACATCCACGGCTTCGAGACACTCGACGAGCAGCTCGCCATCCTCGACGGGATGTCGGCACCGGACCAGAGCGAGTTCCTGATGAAATCGCTGTCCGAGGCGCAGAAGTCCCGCGAGGCTGTCGAGCGCCTGGTCGCCGCGTGGCGGAGCGGCGATACCGACGCTCTGGCGCGCGAGCTCGAGCAGGAATTCGAGGGCGCCGAGCACCTCTATGGTCCGCTGATGGTCGAGCGCAACGAGCGCTGGGTCGAGCACCTGCTCGGGCTGCTCGACGACGACGACGATTACCTGGTCGTGGTCGGCGCCCTGCACCTGGTGGGCGACGACGGGCTGCCCGCCCTGCTCGAGGCGCGCGGCCACGAGGTCGTCCGGCGCTGACGCGCCGCGACTCATCCGGATGACTCAGTTGCGCCGCGGCAGCAGCGACTCCAGTTCCGCCAGGTAGGACGCGAGTGCATCCCGGCCGGCATCGGTGAGCGAGTACTCGGTCACCGGTCGGCGCGCGACGAAGTGCTTGTTCGCCAGCACGTAGCCGGCATCCTCGAGCTTGCGCAGGTGAGCACCTAGGTTGCCGTCCGTGGCGTTGACCTGCTTCTTCAGGAAGCTGAACTCAGCCTTGTCGACGCCGGCCAGGACCGCCATCACGGCGAGGCGCAGCCTCGAGTGGATCAGTTCGTCGAGGCGGGTGTGGTCGAAATCGCTCACGAGCCTGCCAGCAGCAGCTGGCGCCGCTCCCGGTGCAGCATCGTTCCCGGCACGATCTGCCGCACCAGCACCGCGCCCGCATAGACGAGCAGTGATTCACGGCCCGGCCACAGCAGCATGGCGGCGGCTGCCAGCCACCAGCCCGCGGCAATGAAGCGAAACCAGCCGATGCCGGCCAGCGTGCCGTGAAGCATCGCGCCGGCACCGAGGAATGCCGCGGCGAGGCCGGGTGCTGCCTGCTCGTGCGTCATGGTGGGTCCCCCGGGAAGTTCTTTACTCTATTTCATAGAGTACTCTGCATTTGTCCGTCTGTCAGTTCCAGCACCCGCCCGACGCCGCGCGGCGCGGCTATCATGCCCGCCTCCCGGCGCAGACCCGATCCATGCTGATCTCCGAGTCCCATCGCTTCCTGTTCGTCAAGGTGCACAAGACCGCGGGCACCAGCATCACCGAGGCGCTGAGACCGCTGGCGCTCGCGCCGTCGGCGAGCCGGTTCAACAAGCTCGCCTCCGACCTCGGGCTCGGACGTGACTGGCGCCAGCGCTACTTCCGTCCGCACGCACCGCTGCGCCACGCCGAGCGCGTGCTGCCGGCGCCGACCTTCCGGGCGCTCTACAAGTTCGCCTTCGTGCGCAACCCCTGGGACCGGCTCGTGTCCTGGTACTCGTTCATCCTGCAGGACCCGGGGCATCGCCGGCACCGACGCGTCGGCCGCCTGCCGTCCTTCGAGGCGTTCGTGCGCCGGGAGCTTGCGAATCCGCGGCGCTCGCAATGGCGGATGCTGACGCTCTCCGACGGCCGGCTCGGACTCGATTTCGTCGGCAGGTTCGAGTCGCTCGAACGCGACATGGCGATCGTGTGCCGCGAGCTCGGCATCGACTGCCTGCCGCTGCCGCGCACCAAGGTGTCCTCGCATCGCCCCTACCAGGAGTACTACTCACCGGCCCTCGCGCAGCTGGTCGCGGAATCCTGCCGGCGCGAGATCGACGAGTTCGGCTACCGCTTCGACGGCTGATGCACGGCCGGCGCCGCTAGTCGCCGAAGCGGTAGGCGAAGCGCGCGATGTCGTCGGCGTACAGGCGCGCGACGTGCTCCGCGGCCGCGGCGTCGTAGTACGCCGTGTAGGCGGCGTGGCGGTGCGCGTTGACGTGCGGCAGGCTGAGTGCATCCGCGCCAGGCAGCCCAAGCCGGGCGCCGAGCGCCGGCAGGCGCTGTGGCGCGTCCTCGAGCCGGATCACCTCGTCCACCAGTTCGCGGCCGTCGGCATCGCAGACGAACGCGGCCGTCGACCAGGTGCCCTTGCGTCGCCAGCCATGGTAGGGCTTGCCGCCGCCACCACGGCCAGCCGTCTCAACGCCGCGGACCCAGCGGCGGAAGCCCGCGACGTCGGGCGCGAGGTCCCGGCCGCGCAGCCGGCGCGAGACATAGCTGGCCGCGTCGCGCAGCCTCCCGGCGAGGCCCCGGTCCTGGATGGCTGCGTACACCGATACCAGCCGCGCCCATGGATTCCGCACGAAGGTGAACTTGTAGTAGCCGTCGAAATCCCAGCCACGCGCCTCGAACACCGGGCGCAGTTCCGCCGGCAGCATGTGGTCGTAGAAGGGAAACTCGGCCGTGCGCTGCCTCAAGCGCACGCAGCCCAGGTCGGAGAACGGGTCAAGCAGCAGCCGGACGCTCTCGGACCCGGTCTTGGGGTTGGAGAAGAAAATGAACCTGTAGCGGTGGGAAATACGCAAGGGCCGATGCCCGATTGAGCGGCGCGGGCAGTGTATCCTATCGCCCCGCATCGCGCGGCAGCCCGCCGCGTGCGCATGAGGAGTCCGAGCGTGTCCCTGTTCCAGGAAGCCTGCCGCTACATCCCCGGCGGCGTGAACTCACCGGTCCGTGCCTTCCGTGGTGTCGGCGGCGAGCCCGTCTTCATCGAGCGCGCTGCAGGCGCCTACGTCGAGTCCCACGACGGACGCCGCTTCATCGACTACGTGGGCTCATGGGGACCGATGATCCTCGGCCACGCGCACCCCTCGGTGATCAAGGCGGTGCAGGAGAAGGTGGCCTACGGGCTGTCGTTCGGCGCGCCCACGGCCATCGAGACCGAGCTCGCGCGTCGTGTGGTCGAGCTGGTGCCGTCCATCGAGCTCGTGCGCATGGTGAGTTCCGGCACCGAGGCGACGATGAGCGCCATCCGCCTGGCGCGCGGCTTCACCGGGCGCGACCGGATCGTCAAGTTCGAGGGCTGCTACCACGGCCATTCGGATTCGCTGCTGGTCAAGGCCGGTTCCGGCATGCTGACGCTCGGCGTTCCGACCTCGCCCGGCGTGCCGGCCGAGCTCGCGCGCTACACGACGACGCTCCCCTACAACGACACCGCAGCGCTCGACGCGTGCTTCGCTGCCGTCGGCCGCGAAGTCGCCTGCGTCATCGTCGAGCCGGTCGCCGGCAACATGAACTGCGTGCCGCCGGTGCCGGGATTCCTCGAGCGCCTGCGCGAACTGTGCACGGCGCACGGCGCGGTACTGATCTTCGACGAAGTGATGACGGGCTTTCGCGTCGCGCTCGGCGGCGCACAGCAGCTCTTTGGCGTCACCCCGGACCTGACGACGCTCGGCAAGGTGATCGGCGGCGGCATGCCGGTGGGTGCCTTCGGCGGGCGGCGCGACATCATGGAGCGGCTGGCGCCGCTCGGACCGGTCTACCAGGCGGGCACGCTGTCCGGAAACCCGGTCGCCATGGCGGCCGGCCTGGCCACACTCGAGGGCGTGTCGCGCCCCGGCTTCCACGAACGACTCGCCGCCACGACAGCCCGGCTCGTCGACGGCCTCGAGGCGGCGGCGCGCGACGCGGGCATCCCCTTCACCACCAACCGGGTGGGTGGCATGTTCGGCCTGTTCTTCACCTCCGAGCGGGAGGTGCGCCACTACGACCAGGTCATGGCCTGCGACGTGGAGCGCTTCAAGCGCTTCTTCCACGCCATGCTGGACGCGGGTGTCTACCTCGCGCCGTCGGCCTTCGAGGCGGGCTTCGTGTCCGCGGCGCACGGCGAACGCGAGATCGAGGCGACCCTCGCCGCGGCGCGCGGCGTGTTCGCCACCTTCTGAGCCGGCGCCTCAGGCGTCGGGCTTGCGGATCAGCGGTGCGATGGCATCGAGGCGTGCCAGTGGGTCCATGACCTCGAGCAGGGCCTGCTTGTCGGGCGTCGCCAGTGGCAGCATCTCGGCCAGGCGGTGGCCGACCCAGGCCGCGTCGTCGAAGTCCTTCGGCACCCGCGCATACAGGTCGCCGAGCTCGGGCAGGATCCGGCGCACGACGTCGGCGAGATGACGGTGCAGTGCCGGCACAGGCACCGCCGGCTCGGCGGCGATCGGCTCGACGCGCCCGACGTTGAGCCCGTCGTCCTGCCGCCACGACTCCAGCACCCGGAAACGCTGGCGGCCGATGCAGCTGATGCCGAGCAGGCCGTCCTGCAGGCGATCGAAGTCGACGATGCCGGCCTCGGTGCCGACCTCGACGAAACGGGCGTCGCCGCCGGCCTCGCGACCGCGCGCTATCAGCACCACGCCGAAGCCGGACTCCCCGCGCATGCACTGGCGGATCATGTCGACGTAGCGGGTCTCGAAGATCCGCAGCGGCAGCGGCCCGCCGGGGAACAGTACCGTGTTGAGCGGGAACAGCGGCAGTTCGCGCGTCGCGGCACTCATGGCCCTGAAGGCTCCGCGGGCTCCGGGTCCTCGCCCCAGCGCGCCATCAGGCGCTGCTCGATGCCGAGGTGATCGAGCACCCGCGCCACGATGTAGTCGACCAGGTCCGCGACCTGCGCCGGCCGGTGGTAGAAGCCGGGATTGGCCGGCAGCACCAGCGCCCCCGCCTCGGCGACGGCCAGCATGTTGCGCAGGTGGATCACCGAGAAGGGCGTCTCGCGGGGCACGAGGATCAGGGTCCGGCGTTCCTTGATCATGACGTCGGCCGCGCGCTCGATCAGGTTGCGGCTGGCACCGACGGCGATCCCGGACAGCGTCGCCATCGAGCACGGGCAGACCACCATCGACCCGGGTGCGCCGGAGCCGCTCGCGACGCAGGCGGTCCACTCCTCCGGACCGTAGGCGCGCAACTGCCCCGGCGCGGCGCCGAAGCGCTCGCTGAAATGCCGGGCGATCTCGAGCGGGCGCCCCGGCAAGCCCTCGTCGGTCTCGGAGCCGATCACGACCAGTGCCGGCTTCGACAGCATCAGGTGAACCGGACGGCCGGCGCCGAGCAGGCACTCCAGCAGCCGGATCCCGTACTGGGCGCCGGATGCACCGGTGAGGGCGAGCGCGACCGCCGGGTTGGGCGTGGAGGCGTTCATGCCGGAACCTGCGCGCCCGACTTCGCCGCGAGCCTCGCGAGGAGCTTGTCGTGCAGGCCGCCGAAACTGCCGTTGCTCATGATGAGTACCTGGTCACCGGGGACGAGCTCCGCCGCAAGATCGTTCGCCAGCTGCTCGACATCGACGGCGACCGACGCGCGTGGCCCGATGGTCGCGGCGACACCGCCGAGATCCCAGCCAAGGTCCGCCGGCCGATGGAACCACACGCGGTCGGCGGCGGCCAGCGCGCCCGCGAGGTCCTCGCGGTGCACACCGCGCTTCATGGTGTTGGAGCGCGGCTCCAGCACCGCCACGATACGCGCGTCGCGCACCCGCTGGCGCAGCCCGGCGATGGTCGTTGCGATCGCGGTCGGATGGTGCGCGAAGTCGTCGAAGACGCTGACGCCGCCGACGGTGCCGCGCAGCTCCATGCGTCGGCGCACGCCCTTGAACGCCCCGAGCGCCGCGACCGCGCGGGCCGGCTCGACGCCGGCGCGGACCGCGGCACCGACGGCAGCCAGGGCGTTGTCCACGTTGTGCAGGCCGATCAAGGGCCATTCGACGCGGCCCGCGGGCGCGCCGCGAAACAGCACGGTGAAGGCCGAGCCGTCCGGCGCGTCGAGTCTCGCGCTCCAGTCGGCCGCGGCGCGGGCGGAGAAGGTCTGCCGCGGCGTCCAGCAGCCCCGGGCGAGCACTGCCTCGAGGCGCGCATCGGTGGCGTTGCTCAGGATCAGGCCGCCGGCGGGGATGGTGCGGACCAGCAGGTGGAACTGCCACTCGATCGCGGCCACGTCCGGGTAGATGTCGGCATGGTCGTACTCGAGGTTGTTGAGCACCGCGATGCGCGGCCGGTAGTGCACGAACTTGGCGCGCTTGTCGAAGAACGCCGTGTCGTACTCGTCGGCCTCGACCACGAAGTGGCGGCCACGGCCGAGCCGTGCTGAATGTTCGAAGTTGCCGGCCACGCCGCCGATCAGGAACCCGGGCTCGAGTCCCGCCTGCTCGAGGATCCACGCCAGCATGCTGGTGGTCGTGGTCTTGCCGTGCGTCCCGGCCACCGCGATCGTGACACGCCCGGCGAGCACGTGCTCCGCCAGCCACTGCGGGCCGGAGGTGTACGCAAGCCCGCTGTCGAGCAGCCGCTCGATGAGCGGGTTGCCGCGACTCATGACGTTGCCGACCACGACCACGTCGGGCTCGAGGTCGAGCTGCGACGGATCGTCGCCCTCGATGAGCCCGATGCCGAGCGCCTCGAGCTGCGTGCTCATCGGCGGGTAGACGTTGCGGTCGGAGCCGGTGACGCGATGGCCCGAGGCCTGGGCGAGCGCGGCAATGCCGCCCATGAACGTGCCGCAGATTCCTAGGATGTGTACGTGCATTCAGGCTCCGTCCGGAAAGACCCTGGAGAGCAGGGTCGCGCTGGCAACGAGGTAGGTGATGGCCACGGCCATGCCGGTGAACGGCCCGGTGTCGAGTGCCGAGCGGACGATGTGGCCGACGACGAACGTGTACCAGACGATCACCGCCACCGACCCCGCCCACACCACGAGCGCCAGCGGGTAGCTGGCGAGTGCCGCTTCCTTCAACCCGAGCAGCACCAGCACGATCGGCGAGAGCAGCGCACCGGTGCCGAGCACCGCGCTGATGGTCTGCTTGAAGCGGTGCCGCCTCCGGGCGGCCGCCAGCAGCACCCAGAACAGCGCGGCGGTCAGGCCGAGGTCGGCGGTGGTGCGGGCGACGAGCAGGTCGGTGCCATAGAGCATGAGCGACTGCAGCGCGCTCATGGCGGCGTACGCCAGCGCACACAGCAGCACCAGCGTCGCCGAGTCTGGAAGCTGGCTGGGATCGCGCCGCCACAGCGCGATGTCCCAGAAGGCCTTCAGCAATGCCTGCATCGTCCCGCCTTGGGATGCGCGCCGCCAACACGCATAATGGCGCGCTTCGCGGGATTGTAGCCATTTGCCGGGGTGATCGTGGCCGACTACGAGATGCTGGACCAGCCGGGGCGCCTGGCCGAGGCAATGAGCCGCATCCCGGACGGGCCGGTCGTCATCGATACCGAGTTCGTCCGCGAGCGCACCTACTTCGCGCGGCTGTGCCTGGTGCAGGTCGGGGCGGACGGGCGCATCCTGCTCGTCGACCCGATCGCCATCGAGGACCTCGGGCCCCTGCGCGAGCTGCTTCGCTCCGGCCGGCCGAAGGTCGTCCACGCTGCACGCCAGGATGTCGAGGTGCTGCTGCCGGTCATCGGTGCGCCACTCGCCCCGCTGTTCGACACGCAGGTCGCCGCGGGTCTGCTCGGGTACCCGGCGCAAGTCGGCTACGCCGAGCTGGTGCGCCTCGTGCTTGGCGTGGAGCTGGCGAAGGGCCACGCGCGCACCGACTGGGCGGCGCGGCCGCTGTCATCGGCGCAACTCGTCTATGCCGCCGACGATGTGCGCTACCTGATGCCGGTGCGCGACGTGCTGCTCGAGCGTCTCGAAGAGGCCGGCCGGCGCGCGTGGCTCGAGGAGGACTGCGCGGCGCTCTCCGCTCCCGAGATCTACCGGCAGGACCCGGATGATGCCTGGCAGCGCATGAAGGGCCTGGAACGGATGCGGCCCGAAGAACGCGCCGTGATCCGGTCACTGGCGCGCTGGCGCGAGCGACGCGCGATCGAGCGCGACCTGCCGCGCGGCTGGGTGCTGCCCGACGAGGCATTGCGCGAACTGGCGAGCGCACGGCCCGCGAGCCGGGGCGCACTCGAGCGCGTCGCGAGCCTCCCGCCCCGGACGGCTTCGCGCTTCGGCGCCGAGATCCTCGCCGCGATCGAATCGGCCGCCGCCGACTCGTCGGATACCGATCCGGCCGCGGCGCAGGAGCGGCCGACCCCGGAACAGCTCGAGCAGATGAAGCGCCTGCAGCAGGTACTGCGCACGACCGCCGAGGAACTCGGCGTCGTGCCGGAGGTGCTGGCCACGCGGCGCGATCTTGCCGGACTCATTCGCGGCAGCCGGGACGTGGCGCCGCTGGCCGGCTGGCGGCGCGAAGTGATCGGCGAGCGCCTGGTGGCGGCACTGTAGGAGGGGTCAGA
>CAZXAS010000033.1:0-14301 GCA_964638185.1 uncultured Steroidobacteraceae bacterium
TGGCATTCGAAGGCTCCACGCGGCGGCTGATACGCCGCCAGAGTGTAGCCGGAGCCCCGTGTGCGGTGGCCTGCGGCTACAGCAGGTCGCGCATGCGATACCAGAGCATGCCGAGCACCAGGGCAGGGCGACGCAGTGCCATGCCGCCCGGGAAGTCATGGTGCTGGATCCTGTCGAACAGATCGAAGCGCTCCGCCTGTCCGGCGATGGCCTCGGCGACGAGCTTGCCTGCCACACCGGTCAGCGCCATGCCGTGTCCGGAGAATCCCTGCAGGAAGTACAGGTTCTGGTCCAGCCTGCCGAAATGCGGCGCCCGGTTCATGGTGATGTCGACGTAGCCGCCCCAGGCGTAGTCGATGCGGGCGTCGGCGAGCTGCGGGAACACCTTGAGCATCCGCGCCCGGGTGGCGCGCTCGGTGCCCAGCGGGTCGAGCCCGGAATAGCTCACCCGGCCGCCGAACAGCAGGCGGTGGTCGGCCGACAGCCGGAAGTAGTCGAGCACGAAGTTGACGTCGGCGACGGCGAGGTTGTCGCGGATGAGCGCCCCGGCGCGCCCGGCGCCGAGCGGTTCGGTGGCCACGATGTACGTCCCGACCGCCATGATCTTGCGTTCGAGTTCCGGCACCAGGCCGCCGAGGTAGGCATTGCCGGCCAGCACCACGTACTTCGCCTTCAGGCTGCCGGTCGCAGTCCTGAGTGTCACGACCGGGCCGCGCTCGATGCCTATGATCCGGCTCGACTCGTAGATCGTGGCGCCCGCGGACTCCGCCGCCCGGGCGAGTCCCTGCACGTACTTGAGCGGGTGGCAGTGGCCGCTGCCGGAGTCGAGCACCCCGGCACAGTATCGTGTGGTGGCGAGCCGCGCCTCGACCTCGGCACGATCGAGCAGGCGCGCAGTCCGGTAGTCGTAGCCGGATACGAGGGTCTCGACTTCCGCCTCGAGCTCCGCCTGCTGGCGCGGCTTCAGTGCGACGTGCAGCTGTCCCCAGGACAGGTCGCAGTCGATCGCGTGGCGCGCGACGCGCTCGCGCACCAGGTCGAGGCCCTCGGCGGTCACCCGCCACATGCTGCGCGCCGCTTCCTTGCCGGCCAGCTTCTCGATCTTCTCCTGGCCGCAGGCGTAGCCGAAGATGAACTGCGCGCCGGAGCGGCCGGAGGCACCGAAGCCCACGCGTTCAGCCTCCACGAGTGCGACCCGGTAACCGCGCTCGGCCAGGTGCAGGGCGGCCGAGCAGCCGCTGATGCCGCCGCCGACCACCGCGACGTCGACCTGCTGCTCGCCGGCGAGCGCGTCGCGCAGCGGGAATGCCGGCGCGCTCGCCGTGTAGTAGTTGCGGATGTTCTGTTCCGTGAGCGTCATAACGGTGCCAGGTACCAGGCGTACTCGATTGGTGAGACGTAGGATCCGAAGTCGTCCAGCTCGCCACGCTTGAGCGTCGCATACAGGTCGACGAAGCGCTCGCCGAGCATCTCGCGCATGACGCCGCTCGCCCGGAAGCGCTCGATCGCCGTCGGCCAGTCAGCCGGCAGGGGCGCCGCGTCGGTCGGCTGGGTATAGGCGTTGCCGTCGACGGGCGGTGGCGGCTCCAGGCCGTGTTCCAGGCCGTGCAGGATCCCGCCCAGCACCACGGCCGTCAGCAGGTACGGATTGACGTCGGCGCCGGCGACGCGGTGCTCGAGGCGGCGGTCGGCAGCACCCGACAGGGGCACGCGTACGGCAACGCCGCGGTTGTTGTAGGCCCAGGTGGCGTGCATCGGCACGTACGACTCCGGGCGCAGGCGGCGGAAGGAGTTCGCGTTGGGTGCGAACACCGCCATGGCGTCGGGCATGGTCGCGATGAGCCCTGCCGCCGCCTGCCGCAGCAGCGGCTGGTCGGTCGTGCCCTCGGACGCGAATACATTGGCCCCGTCGCCGTCGAGCAGGCTGACGTGCACATGGGTGCCGCTGCCGGCCATCTCGCGGTACGGCTTGGCCATGAACGTGGCCTCCATGCCGTGCCTCAGGGCGACCCCCTTGACGATGCGCTTCAGGCGGATCGCGTGGTCGCAGGCGAGTTGCGCGTCGGCGACGTGTCGCAGGTTCACCTCCCACTGGCTCGGACCATACTCCGACAGGGCCGTGCCGCCCGGCACGTCCTGCGCCCTGCAGGTATCGACGATCTCTCGCAGGATGGGCGAGACGGAGTCGAGATCGATCATGGAGTTGATCTGGGTGCGGAACTCGCGCCGGCCGGTGAGCGGCGAGCGGGGCGGCTGGGCTTCGCCCGCTGCGGTGCGCTCGCGGTCGACGAGATAGAACTCGAGCTCGACCGCCACCACCGGGTTCAGGCCGCGCGAGCGGAAGCGCTCGACCATCCTTCCGAGCAGCTGGCGCGGGTCACCGTAGAAGGCGCTGCCGTCATGCTCGAACATCTGCACCTGCAGCTGCGCCACCTCGGGACCGAGCCACGGACAGGGATGCAGCGAACCGTCCACCGGCAGGCAGGGGCGGTCCGCGTCCCCCTCGTCGAAGCCGAGCCCGGTCGCCTGCACCGTGCCGCCGAGGGCATCGAGGGCGAACATCGACCCGGGCAGCAAAAGCCCCCGTTCGTAGATCGCCGGCAGTTCGGCCGTTTCCACGCGCTTGCCCCGCAGGATGCCATTCATGTCCGGCAGCAGCAGGTCGACGCAGCGAACCTCGGGGTGGCCGGCCAGGAAGGCCTGGGCGGGTTCGTGGGCGGGATGGGTGGCGGCCATGGGACTCCGGGCGCCACGGGACACGGTGGCAGTGGCAAGGGGTAATCCGGGCAGGATACTCAGGGCCGCGTGCGGCCAGCAAGGCCGGGGCCGCGGGCCGGCAGGACCGGTGGCGGGTCTCAGCAGCGCGTCACGGGAGTGTGCGAGAATGGGTGGCATTCAATGAGGGAACGACCACAGAGTCGTTCAAAATCAATAACATGCGTTCGCGCAAGCCCGTCGTAGGGATTCCGGCAGACCGACGCCTGCTGGGGCCGCACTGGTTCCACTGCGTCGGTGAGAAGTACATCAAGGCCGTGGCCGATGCGGCGGACGCGGTGCCGGTGCTCGTCCCGGCGCTCGGCTCGGTGCACCTCGAGGAATGGCTCGAGAGCTTCGACGCCATGCTGTTCACGGGCAGCCCGTCCAACGTCGAGCCGCACCACTACCAGGGCCCGCCGAGCGACCCGGACACCTGGCACGACGCGGAGCGCGACGCGACCACGCTGCCGCTCATCCCGGCGGCGATCGCCGCGGGCCTGCCGGTCCTCGGGATCTGCCGCGGCTTCCAGGAGATGAACGTGGCTTTCGGCGGCACCCTGTGGCAGAAGCTGCAGGAGGTGCCCGGGTTCGCGGATCATCGCGAGGACAAGGACCAGCCGCTGGATGTCCAGTACGGGCCGGCGCACGAGATCGAGCTGGCCGACGGCGGCGTGCTGCACGGACTCGCCGGCACCACGCGCATCATGGTCAACTCCCTGCATTCACAGGGCGTGGCCAGGCTCGGCAGCGGCCTCGTCGCGGAGGCAAGGTCCGGCGACGGGGTGGTCGAGGCGTTTCGTGTAGAGGCCGCGCCGGCGTTTGCGATCGCCGTGCAATGGCACCCGGAATGGCGGGCGACGGAGAACAGGTTTTCAAGCGCGCTGTTCGCGGCCTTCGGTGAGGCTGGACGGGAACGCGCGACGAGGCGGCGAGCATCATGAGTACGATCCAGCAGTTCCTGCGTGACCATGCCATTTCCGAGGTGGAGGCACTGATCGCGGACATGTCCGGCGTGGCGCGCGGCAAGATCATGCCCGCCGAGAAGTACGCGGAGGACGAGGGCATGCGCCTGCCGGAAGGCATCTTCCTGCAGACGGTCACCGGCGAATGGCCCGACGACGACTCGTCGATCAACCCCTCGGAGATCGACATCGACCTGGTGGGCGATCCGAATACCATCCGGGTCGTCCCCTGGACGGCGGAGCCGACGGCGCAGGTCATCCACGACTGCTTCTACGACGACGGCCGCGTGGTGCCGCTGGCACCACGCTACGTGCTGCGGCGCATCCTCGAACTGTACGCCGCGCGCGGCTGGCAGCCGGTGGTGGCCCCCGAGCTCGAGTTCTTCCTGGTCGAGCCGAACGTCGATTCCGACTACCCGCTCAAGCCGCCGGTCGGCCGTTCGGGACGCCCGGAAACCGGCCGCCAGTCGTACAGCATCGCCGCAGTGAACGAGTTCGACCCGCTGTTCGACGACATGTACGCCTATTGCGAGGCGCAGAGCATCGACGTCGACACGCTGATCCACGAAGACGGCGCGGCGCAGATGGAGATCAACCTGATCCACGGCAATGCGCTCGACCTCGCCGACCAGGCATTCCTGTTCAAGCGCACCGCGCGCGAGGCGGCGCTCAGGCACAAGATGTACGCCACCTTCATGGCCAAGCCGATGGCGGACCAGCCGGGCAGCGCCATGCACATCCACCAGAGCGTCGTCGACAGTACCACCGGCGAGAATGTCTTCAGTACGCCCGAGGGCGGGCCGTCGCCGCTGTTCTTCTCGCACATCGCCGGGCTGCAGAAGTACCTGCCCGCGGCCATGTCGCTGTTCGCGCCGAACGTCAACAGCTACCGCCGCATCGTGCGCTACAACATGGCGCCCATCAACGTGCAGTGGGGCTACGACAATCGCACCGCCGGTCTGCGCGTGCCGACCTCGCCACCGTCCGCGCGGCGCGTGGAGAACCGCCTCGGCGGCGCCGACGCCAACCCGTACCTCGCGACGGCGGCGTCGCTCGCCTGCGGCTACCTCGGCATGATCGAGGGGCTGAAGCCGACCGATCCGATCTCCGGCTCGGCCTACGAGCTGCCGTTTGCGCTGCCGGTGACGCTCGCCGAGGCCCTCCGGATGCTGCGTGGCTGCAAGCCGCTGGTCGAGGTGTTCGGCGAACGGTTCGTCGCGGCCTACTCGGCGGTGAAGGAGAGCGAGTACGCGACGTTCCTCAGGGTCATCAGTTCCTGGGAACGCGAGCATCTGTTGCTGAACGTCTGACTGCCGGCCGGGGAGTGACCGAGTCATGAGTGCCGAACCGCTGATCGTCGAGCGCGCCACGCGCGAATGGCAGGACCTCGACGGCCGCCATTACCTGCACCCGTTCACCGACTTCAAGTCGCTGGCGGCTGAGGGCACCCGTGTGATCACGCGCGCCGACGGCGTGTACCTGTATGACAGCGACGGCGCCAGGGTCCTCGACGCGATGTCGGGCCTGTGGTGCGTCAACGTAGGCTATGGCCGCAGGGAACTCGCCGAGGCGGCCTACCGGCAGCTGCAGGAACTGCCGTACTACAACAGCTTCTTCAAGAGCGCCCATCCGCCCGCGATCGAGCTGGCGCGGCTCCTGGCGGAACTGACGCCACCGCAGTTCAATCGGGTCTTCTATGCCGGCGGCGGCTCGGAGGCGAACGACACCATCGTGCGCATGGTCCGGCGCTACTGGGCGCTGCGCGGCGAGCCCGGCCGCGACGTGATCATCAGCCGCGTGAATGCCTACCACGGCAGCACCATGGCCGGTGCGAGCCTCGGCGGCATGGCCGCGATGCATTCGCAGGGCGGCCTGCCGATCCCGGGAATCGTCCACATCGAGCAGCCGTACTGGTTCGAGAACGGCATCGACCTGTCGCCGGAGGAGTACGGCATCAAGGCGGCGCGCCGGCTCGCCGAGAAGATCGAGGAGACGGGACCGGAGCGCATCGCCGCTTTCATCGGCGAGCCGATCCAGGGAGCCGGCGGCGTGATCATCCCGCCTGACACCTACTGGCCGGAGATCCAGCGCATCTGCCGCCACTACGGCATCCTGCTCATCGCCGACGAGGTGGTCTGCGGCTTCGGCCGCACCGGCCGCTGGTTCGGCTGTGAGCACTTCGGCTTCGAGCCGGACTTCATGACGCTCGCCAAGGCGATCACCTCCGGCTACCAGCCGCTGGGTGCAGTCATGGTGTCCGACCGGGTGGCCGACGTGCTGATCGAGCAGGGCGGGGAGTTCCACCACGGCTACACCTATTCCGGGCACCCGGTCGCCTGCGCGGTCGCCATCGCCAACCTCGGCATCCTGCGGAGCGAAGGGCTGGTCGACCGGGTCCGCGAGGACATCGGCCCCTATCTCCAGCGGCGCTGGCGCGAGCTGGGCGAGCATCCGCTGGTGGGGGAGGTCCGCGGCGTCGGCCTGATCGGCGCGCTGGAACTGGTGGCCCACAAGGCTACCATGACCTTCTTCCGCAACCGCGGGACGGTGGGCACCCTGTGCCGCGACCACTGCTTCGCGAACGGCCTGATCATGCGCGCCGTGCGCGACACCATGATCATGGCGCCGCCGCTGGTGCTGACCCGCGAGCAGGCCGACGAGCTGGTCGAGAAGGCCTGGAAGTGCCTCGACCTGACCGCCCGGGACCTGGCGGCAGCCTGAAACCGACCCGCCGCCGGCAGGCGACTCTGGCGGGCTCGCGGCAGGTGGTATAGGGTTGGCGCTAACGAATCCGTGCCCGCGCCGGGACGGTCGAACAGCAAATCAGGGGAGCCGGGGCACCGGCGGTGGAGGAACCAACATGCAGAATCTGTACCGGACCGGCCTCGTAGTCGCGGCCCTGGCATTCACGCTCACCGCCTGTGGCGGCAAGAAGGAGGCCGAGGAACCGGCTGCCGCCGCCGCCCAGCCGGAGGAGAAGATCCTCAACGTCTATAACTGGTCGGACTACATCGCGGAGGACACGATCGCCGAGTTCGAGAAGCGGACCGGCATCAAGGTCAACTACGACGTCTTCGACTCCAACGAAGTGCTGGAGACCAAGCTCCTGGCCGGCAAGACCGGCTACGACGTGGTGGTCCCGTCGGCGTCGTTCCTGGAGCGCCAGATCAAGGCCGGCGTGTTCATGAAGCTCGACCCGTCGAAGCTGCCGAACCTGTCCAACATGGACGGCGACATCATGCAGCGGGTCGCCCTGCACGACCCGGGCAACGAGCACTCGGTTCCCTACCTGTGGGGCACGACGGGCATCGGCTACAACCCGGACAAGGTCAAGGCCGCGCTCGGCACCGACACCATCGACAGCTGGTCGATGATCTTCGACCCGGCCAATGCCGCCAAGCTCAAGGACTGCGGCCTGACCATGCTGGATGCGCCGGCCGAGGTCTTCGACTCGGCGCTCATCTACCTGGGCAAGGACCCGAACAGCGAGAGCGAGGAGGACCTGGCGGCCGCGGAGCAGCTGATCATGGGCATCCGTCCCTACGTCCGCTACCTGCATTCGTCGCAGTACATCAACGACCTGGCCAACGGCGAGATCTGCGTCGCGCTCGGCTGGAGCGGTGACATCCTGCAGGCGCAGGCGCGTGGCGCCGAGGCCGAGACCCCGGTGAACGTGTCCTACACCATCCCGAAGGAAGGCGCGATCATCTGGTTCGACATGCTGGCGGTGCCGGCCGACGCGCCGCACCCGGACAATGCGCACCAGTTCATCAACTACCTGATGGAGCCGGCGGTGATTGCCGCGGTCAGCGACTACGTCGCCTACGCCAATGGCAATGCCGCATCGTTCGAGCTGATCGACGAGGCCGTGCGCACGGATCCATCCGTGTATCCGACGCCCGAGGTGAAGGCCAAGCTGTATCCGTCGCTGGCCGAGTCGCAGGAGTACAGCCGCCTGTCGAACCGCGCCTGGACGCGGGTGCGCACCGGCCAGTAGGCATCGTCATGACAACCGGGGCCCCGGACGGCGCTGGTCGCCGGGGCCCCGACTGCCCAGGGAACCCGCATGGCGAACGCACGGCCTGACGAGAAGCTCCCCCCCTGGAAGGACCCGGCGGTCCAGCCGTACGTCCGCATCGAGAAGATCACCAAGAAATTCGGCGACTTCGTCGCGGTCGACGATGTCTCGCTCGACATCTACCGGGGCGAGGTGTTCTGCCTGCTCGGTGGGTCCGGTTGCGGCAAGACGACGCTGCTTCGGATGCTGGCCGGCTTCGAGGAACCGACTGCCGGCAGGATCAGCATCGACGGCGTCGACATGACGTCGATCCCGCCGTACGAGCGGCCGGTCAACATGATGTTCCAGTCCTATGCGCTGTTCCCGCACATGACCGTGGAACAGAACGTCGGGTTCGGACTCAAGCAGGACAAGCTGCCGCGGGCCGAGATCCGTGACCGGGTCGCGGCAATGCTGGAACTGGTGAAGCTGACGCCCTTTGCCAGCCGCCGTCCGCACCAGCTGTCGGGTGGCCAGCGCCAGCGCGTGGCGCTGGCGCGCTCGCTCGTGAAGCGGCCCAAGCTGCTGCTCCTCGACGAGCCGCTCGGCGCGCTCGACCGCAAGTTGCGCGAGCACACGCAGTTCGAGCTCATCAACATCCAGGAGAAGCTCGGCGTCACCTTCGTGGTCGTCACCCACGACCAGGAGGAGGCGATGACCCTGGCCTCGCGCATCGGGGTGATGAACCATGGCGAGATCGTCCAGGTCGGGACCCCGAGCGACATCTACGAGTACCCGACCTCGCGCTTCGTGGCCGACTTCGTCGGATCGGTCAACCTGTTCGAGGGGACGCTGATCGAGGACGAGCCCGACTACGTGCGGGTGTCGTCGGCGGAACTCGGCGGGACGGTGTTCGTGAACCATGGCGTCAGCGCCCCGCCGGACGCCAAGGTGTGGGTCGCGCTCCGGCCCGAGAAATTCGTGATCTCGCGCGAGCCGCCGGATGCGGAGGGCACCGACAACCGGGTGCAGGGCGTGGTCGAGGAGATCGCCTACCTGGGCGACGTGTCGGTGTACCTGGTCCGGCTCGCCACCGGCCGGCGTGTCCGCGTCACCCGGCCGAACATGCGCCGGCAGTCGGCGGCGCTGGACCGCATCACCTGGGAGGAGTCGGTCTGGCTGTCCTGGGATGGTTCGAGCCCGGTGGTCGTGACGCAATGAGCAGGCGCGGCGACCGGGTTGCCAAGCAGCCGCCGCTGGTACTGGCGGAACTGCTGGCCTGGATTCGCGCGTTCGGGCCATATCGCTGGGCGAGCAACCGGATCAGGGACTGGGGCGTGACCGGCCGGACGGTCGTGATCGGCATCCCCTACCTGTGGCTGCTGCTGTTCTTCCTGATCCCGTTCCTGATCGTCTTCAAGATCTCGGTCTCCGACATCCGCCTCGGCATGCCGCCCTACGAGCCGCTGCTGCACTGGGTCGAGGCGCAGGTGGTGTCGATCCAGGTCAACCTGGGCAACTACGCGTTCCTGTGGGAGGACGCGCTGTACCGGAACGCCTACCTGAACTCCATCTGGGTGGCGGCGACCTCCACCGTGCTGTGCCTGCTGGTCGGCTATCCGATGGCGTATGGCATCGCGCGGACGAGCCCGACCTGGCGCAACCTGCTGCTGATGATGGTGATGCTGCCGTTCTGGACCTCCTTCCTGCTGCGCGTGTATGCATGGATCGGGCTGCTCGGCCGCAACAGCCCGATCAACCAGGCCCTCATGGCGCTCGGCATCATCGACCAGCCGGTATCGCTGCTGCAGACCGACACCGCGGTGTACATCGGCATCGTCTACTCGTACCTGCCGTTCATGGTGCTGCCGCTGTACGCGAACCTGGAGAAGATGGACCTGACGCTGCTCGAGGCGGCCGCGGACCTCGGCTGCCGCCCGATCAAGGCGTTCCTGACCATCACGCTGCCGCTGTCGCTTCCGGGCATCATCGCCGGCTCGATGCTGGTGTTCATTCCCGCGGTCGGCGAGTTCGTCATTCCGGCGCTGCTGGGCGGCCCGGATTCGCTGATGATCGGCCGCGTGCTGTGGGAGGAGTTCTTCCACAATCGCGACTGGCCGGTGGCAAGCGCGGTCGCGATCGCCATGCTGATCCTGCTGGTCGGGCCGATCATGATCCTGCAGTACAACCAGGGCCGGCAGGCCGGGGCGCACCGGTGATCGGCCGGCGCTCCTTCTTCGTGACCACCATGCTGGCCTTCGGCTTCGCATTCCTGTACCTGCCGATCCTGCTGATGATGATCTACTCGTTCAACGCCTCGCGCCTGGTGACGGTGTGGGCGGGGTTCTCGACCCAGTGGTACGCCGAACTGCTGCAGAACCAGCAGATCCTCGACGCGGCGCAGCTGTCGCTCAAGGTCGCGGCCATCAATGCCACCGGCGCGGTGATCCTCGGCACGCTGGCCGGGCTCGCCCTGACGCGGTTCCGCCGCTTCAAGGGCCGCACGCTGATGACCGGCATGACGACGGCGCCGCTGGTCATGCCCGAGGTCATCACCGGCCTGTCGCTGCTGCTGCTGTTCGTGGCGATGGAGCAGGCCTTCGGCTGGCCGGCGGGGCGCGGTGTCACGACCATCACCATCGCACACATGACCTTCTCGATGGCCTACGTGACCGTCGTGATCCAGTCGCGCCTGTCGACGCTCGACGAGTCGCTGGAGGAGGCGGCGATGGACCTTGGTGCGCGACCGGCCAAGGTATTCTTCCTGATCACCCTGCCCATCATCTTCCCGGCGATTCTGGCCGGATGGCTGCTCGCGTTCACGTTGTCCTGGGACGACCTGGTCATCACCAGCTTCGTCTCCGGGCCGGGCTCGAGCACGTTGCCGCTCGTCATCTTCTCCAAGGTGCGCCTCGGCGTCAGTCCGGACATCAATGCACTGGCGACGATCCTGGTGCTGATCGTGGCCTTTGGCATCATCAGCGCGGGCCTGTGGATGCAGCGCCAGGAACGCCAGCGGGCGCGCGACGTGCAGGCGGCGATCGCCGCCAACCAGTGAGCGGTCATGCGGCTGCTTGGCATCGACACCGGCGGCTCGAGCCTCAAGGCGGCGCCCGTCGACACGGCGAGCGGGCTGCTCCTCGCTGAGCCGCGGTCGTTCGCGACGCCGTCCCCGGCGACACCCGCCGCCATCGTCGAAGTCGTGAAGGCAATCGCAGCGCGCTTCCCGGACGTCGACGGGCCGATAGGCTTCGCGTTTCCGAGCGTCGTACGACGCGGTGTCGCCTGTACCGCGGCCAATGTCGATGCGTCGTGGATAGGCACGGACGGCGCCCGCCTGGTGCGCGAGGCGACCGGCCGGCCGGCCGTGTTCCTCAACGACGCAGACGCGGCCGGGATCGCCGAGATGCGCATCGGGGCAGGGCGGGACGTCGACGGCACGGTCATCATGCTGACCCTGGGCACCGGCATCGGCAGTGCCATCTTCCATGACGGACACCTGCTGCCCAACACCGAGTTCGGGCACATGGAGATCCGCGGCATGGAAGCCGAGCAGCGCGCGTCCGCGCGCGTGCGCAGCGACGAGGGGCTCGGTTGGGAGGAGTGGGCCGGCCGCGTGAACGAGGTGCTCGAGCGCATGCACGCGCTGTTCTGGCCCGACCTGTTCATCATCGGCGGTGGCGTGACCGAGAACTGGGACCGGTTCGGCGGCCTGCTGACATCGCGCACCCGTGTTGTGCCCGCGCGGCTCGGAAATTCAGCCGGCATCGTCGGGGCGGCGCTCGCGGCGGCGGAGGGCAACATCGCCTGAGCGGAAGGGGACAGTCCTGCTTTCCTTTTTCGTCGGGACGACGATTGGATCCGCTGATTCCCAGAACAGGAAGCCAGGAATGTCCCGGTTCAAGCTGCCGCACGTCGGCACGACGATCTTCACCACCATGTCGCGCCTCGCCACCGAGCGCGGCGCGGTCAATCTAGGGCAGGGATTTCCGGACTTCGAGCCGCCCGAGGAGCTGCTCGACTGTGTCGCGCGGCGGCTGCACCAGCGGGCCAACCAGTACGCGCCGATGACGGGTGCGCCGGCGCTCCTCGACGAGGTTGCGGCCGGTCTCGAGCGCGACCAGGGCGTCGCCATCGACGCCGGGACCGAAGTGACCGTCACTGCCGGCGGTACCGAGGCGATCTTCTGTGCCATCCAGGCCGTGGTGCACCCGGGCGACGAGGTGGTGCTCCTCGATCCGGCCTTCGACTGCTACGCGCCGACGGTGGAGCTCGCCGGCGGACGCACGGTCCGCGTGCCGTTGACGTTGCCCGGGTTTCGCATCGACTTCGACCGTCTCGCGGCGGCGATCACCGCTCGCACCCGGCTGGTCGTAGTCAACACGCCGCACAACCCGAGCGGTTCTCTGGTGACGGCCGAGGACTGGACGCGGCTCGCGGGGCTGCTGCGGGGATCTCCGGCCATGGTGCTTTCGGACGAGGTCTACGCGCAGCTCGTCTTCGACGGCCGGCGGCATGTGTCGATACTGACGAATCCCGAACTGCGCGAGCGCGCGTTCGCGGTCTTCTCCTTCGGCAAGGTGTTCAACGCGACCGGCTGGAAGATCGGCTACTGTGTTGCGCCTGCGGCGCTTGCGACCGCACTGCGCAAGGTCCACCAGTTCGTGACCTTCTCGGTCTGCACGCCCGTGCAGGCCGGGATCGCTGATTATCTCGCGACACGGCCGGGATTCCTCGCAGACCTCGCGCCGTTCTACCAGTCGCGACGCGACCGCTTCGTCGAGCTCCTGCGGGGCAGCCGCTTCAGGCTCACGCCGTCCAGCGGCACCTACTTCCAGCTCGTCGACTACGGCGCGGTATCGGACCGCATCGATACCGAGTTCTGCCTCGAGTTGATCGAGCGACACGGTGTCGCGGCGATCCCGGTCTCGTATTTCTGCGCCGTGCCGCCGGACTGCCGACTGCTGCGCTTCTGCTTCGCCAAGTCGGACGCAACGCTCGGGCTCGCGGCCGCGAGACTGCAACAGGTCTGAAGGGGACATTCCTGTTTTCCTCTTCGCTTCCGATGAAGAGGAAAATAGGAATGTCCCCCTCCGCCGATTAAGGTTAAACCGCAGCCCCTGGTGTGCGCCGCGTCACGCCCTGGTGCTCAAAGAGCGTCGACAATGGCCGCTAACCTGTGAGGACGTGAAGGGCCGTGCCAAAGCGGGTTCTATGAACATAATCCAGCGCGCAGATCCACCGAGTGGCGATTTCGACCAGGTACGCGCCGAACTGGCGTCGCTCGTCGAGCGCGGGCAGGTGGATCTGCCGATGCTGCCCGAGCACGCCGCCCAAGTGGTTGCACTGGCGGGCCGACCGGAGTCGAACGCCGCCACGCTGTCGCGCCTGATCATGAACGACCAGGCGCTGGCGGCCCAGGTGATGAAGGTGGCGCGTTCAGCCGCGTACCAGCCTGCCTCGCCCATCAATTCGCTGCAGCATGCGGTCGCATGGCTCGGTCTCGGCGAAGTCTCGGACATCGCCTTCACCGCGGCCGTGCAGGGCAGGCTGCTGGCGGTCCCCGGACAGCGCGAACGCGCGCAGCACATGTGGAAGGTCGCGGTCGCGGCGGCCATCTGGTCGCGCGAGATCGCAGCCTTGTCGCGCCGCTATTCCGCGGTGACCTATCTCTGTGGGCTGTTGCATGACGTCGGCAAGCCGATCGCCCTCATGGCGAGCTCGGATGTGGCGACACGACTCGGCCTGTACCTCGACGACGACGACTACGAGGGGCTGATCCACGAGTTCCACGGCCCGCTCGGTGCGCTGCTCGCGGAACGCTGGAAGCTGCCGGCAGCCGTCTCGGCCTGCATCCGCTGCTGGCCCGACTACGAGACGGCCGAGGAGTACGCCGACGAGGTGCCGGTCGTGCACCTCGCCCACCACGTCGCCGAGCTGGTCATCAGCCAGGGACCGGAGTTCGCCAGGGAGGCGCTCCGCAACAATCCCGTGCTCGACCTGTTGATCATCGGCCCGGACCGCTTCAAGGGCCTGCTGGATCGCACCGCATGGGTGCTCGGGCAGGTCGAGGCCTATTGAGCGCCCGATCCGCCCCGTTCACTCGCCCAGCGTCCGCCCGTACTCTCCCGCGTCGAAGCCAATCAGCAAAGCCTCGCCAGCCTCGACCACGGGCCGGCGTATCGCGCTCGGGTTCGCCGCCAGCAGCGCAATGGCACGACGTTCGTCGAGGCCCGTCCTCGCCGTTTCCGGGATCTTCCGCCAGGTCGGACCGCGCATGTTGGCGAGCTTGTCCCAGCCGACCTCTTTCGCCCACGCGGCGAGCCGCGTCGCCGGCACGCCGTCGCGCTTGTAGTCGTGGAACCGATACGTGATCCCGTGTGCGTCCAGCCAGGCGAACGCCTTCTTCATCGTGTCGCAGTTCTTGATGCCATAGATCGTCACGCTCATGGTGTGGACTCCTCGCGAGCAGTGTCCAGGACCACGTCCACCCACACCAGGCGGTGGTCCGAGACCGGGAAAGGGTGGGTGCCGACGAGGTCGAACAGCGGGTCGGAATGCTCGGGCCAGAACACGCCCGAGCCG
>CAZXAS010000033.1:14401-20731 GCA_964638185.1 uncultured Steroidobacteraceae bacterium
GTCGGGCCCGAGGTACAGCGACCAGAAGCGGATCTCGTCGTGGTTGCGCCGGCCGTTGCGGTCCTCGGGTCCGTCGAACGTCGGTGGGGTCGGGTGGCTGGCGAGCAAGTGCACGATGTGCGTCCCGATGCGCAGCGGCAGGTCCACGTGATTCTTCGACGACAGGCGCAGGTCGGCGAGCGCCGCCGGCGGATACCAGTCCTCCGGCACCAGCGTGCCGGGCAGGTCGCGCCAGCGCAGCAACCTGAAGCTGCGCACGTCCTCGTGGATGATTGGATACCTCGACAGGACGACGAAAGCGTACTGGCCGGGGAACTGGCCGAAGCCGAACGCGTCGCCGCCCCAGGCGCGCGTCCCGGGCTCGCGGGCCACGGCGCCGTCGCGATCGAGGTCATGGCCCGATGGGATGCCGGTGTTGCTCTCCGCGACATAGGCATAGGGGTAGTCGATGGGTGTCGCGCCGTCCTGGCCGACGGCGAGGAAGTTCTCGCGGAAGAGCCGCAGCGACTCGCCGTCCGCATCCCAGTCGAACTCGTTCAGCAGCACGACGTCCGGGCGGATCGTCTGCAGCACGCGCGCCGCGAGTCGTGCCTGCGTCATGGCCGGGTCCGCCAGGTCCAGGCGCAGGGCGCCCTGCTGCCCGCGGTACATCGAGACGTTGAAGGTGGCGAAGCGCAGCGTCGACGGCGAACCGGCGAATGCCGCGGTGACGATGGTCGCCAGGATTCCTGCCAGCACGGCCATGAACAGCTTGCGCATGACCATAGTGTAGTCGCCGGGCCCGACGGTTTTCCGCTGGCGATATAATGCCCTCATGCACAGCAAGTTCGACTACACGCGGATTCCGTCGCTGCCAGCCTCGGTCTACGTCGCCCCGCTCCGGAAGCCGGCGGGCATCGGCGACGACTGGCTCGAGCCCGCGCAGCGACGCTATGGACCCGAGGAGCATCGCATCTGGGACGAGCTCTACGAACGCCAGATCGCACTGATGCCCGGGCATGCCTGCAAGGAGTTCCTGCACGGACTCGAGCGCCTCGACCTCGGGCGCGGCGGTGTGCCGGACTTCGAGGTGGTGAGCGAGGAGCTGCGGGGCCTCACCGGCTGGAGCGTGGTCCCGGTGCCCATGCTCATCCCCGACCACGTCTTCTACTATCACCTCGCGAATCGTCGTTTCCCGGCCGGAAACTTCATCCGGTCGCGCGAGGAGTTCGACTACATCAAGGAGCCGGACGTCTTCCACGACGTGTTCGGCCACGTGCCGCTGCTGACCGACCCGGTATTCGCCGACTACATGGAGGCCTATGGCCGCGCCGGGTGGAAGGCGCTGCAGTACAACCGGTTGAAGGCGCTGTCGGCCCTGTACTGGTACACGGTCGAGTTCGGGTTGATCCTCGAGGAGGGACAGATGCGCGTCTACGGCGCCGGCATCCTGTCGGGACCGACGGAGACCGTGTTCGCCACCGAGGGCCAGTCGCCCAATCGCATCCACCTCAGCGTCGACCGTGTCATGCGCACCGACTACACGATCTCCGACCTGCAGGCGACGTACTTCGTCATCGAGTCGTTCCGGGAGCTCTTCCACCTGACCGAGCAGCGTGGTTTCGAGCCCATCTACGAGTCCCTGGCGCCGTCCTTCCAGTACGCCAAGACGGCGGCGCTCGACACTGACCACGTCTATCACCGCGGTACGCAGGAATACGAGCTGCGTGGCGGCCGGGGATCGGGCGCGAAGCCCGTCTAGACGCCGGCAGGTCGCGGGGGCCGGCCCGCGGGTCCTCGACAACCGGTCCGCCACGGCCGCAGAATCGGGCAGCGGCAGGCGGGGCAGATGACACCAGGCGCTGTGCAAGGCAATCCCGAGGTTCCGGCGGCCGGCCTGCGCGACGCGGCAGCCATCTGGTACCTGCGTTTCGCTGCGGGTGGCATGGTCCCGGCGCGCTGGTACCTGCCATCGCTCCCGCCCATGGAGAGCCGCAGCGCGGCGAGCGGTCGCATCAGCGTCGAGGTCGTCAGCCACTGCTGGGGCTACTCGCACCTGCTCGCCTACCAGCTCAGTTCACTGGTCCTGTACCCGCCGACGCGGCTCGACGTCACCATGACCGTCTTCCACGCGGCCGAGGATGCAGATACGGTCGCATTGCTCGATTACTTCGCCCGCAAATCGGTGCCTGGCGTTACCTGGAACCCGCAGGTGCTCGACAGGCACCGGCTGTTCCGCCGCGCCATCGGCCGCAACCTCGCGGCGCGCTCGACCCGCTGCGACTGGATCTGGTTCACCGATTGCGACGTGGTGTTCCATGCCGGCTGCCTCGACGGCCTGGCCGCCGCCCTGCAAGGGCGGCGCGACACCCTGGTGTTTCCGCGCGACGAATACTGTTCGGTGCTGCTCGAGCCCGGCGACCCGATGCTCGCGGCCGGCAAGGGAACGCCGCGTGTGGTGGATATCGACGTCACGCGCTTCACCGCGCGACGACGCGACCGCGCCACCGGGCCGCTGCAGATCACGCACGGCGACGTGGCCCGCGCCTGCGGCTACTGCGAGACACTGCGGGTCTACCAGACCTCGTCGCCGACCTGGGCCAAGGCGTACGAGGATCGCGCCTTCCGCTGGCTGATGCGCACCCAGGGCACGCCGATAGACGTGCCCGGCGTGTGTCGCATCCGTCACGTCAGCAAGGGTCGCTACCAGGGCAACCGGCTGTCCAACTCGCTGCGCACCGTGATCCGTCGCATCCAGTCGCGGCTGCGCGGCGAGGCCGGCGCCACGCTTGCCGGTGAGGACTGAGCGGCGGGGAAGTCGTGACCTCAGTCGCGCGCCAGTGGGAGCTCGGTCGATTCCTTGACCACGGTCACCGCGATGGACGAGTTCACCGACTGGACGTTCGGGATCTTCGACAGGTGATCGAGAAAGAAGGCCTCATATTCCTTCATGTCGCGCGTGACGATGCGCAGGCAGAAGTCCCACTCGCCGGTCAGCGTGTAGCAGTCGAGCACCTCGGGACGGTCGCGGATGGCCTTGTCGAACTGCGCGATGGCATCACGGCCCTGGGTGGACAGGCGCACCTGCACGAACACGACGACATCGAGCCCGAGCTTGGTCCGGTCGAGCAGCGCAACGCGGCGCTTGATGATGCCGGTCTGCTCCAGCTGCTGGATGCGGCGCCAGCAGCTCGTGGTCGACAGGCCCACCTGCCTGCCGACGTCGGCGGCCGACAGGGATCCGTCACGCTGCAGGGCCTCGAGAATGCGCCGGTCGATGCCATCCAGCTCGTATTGCAACTTCTGTTTCATGAAATGCCTCCACGCGCAAACATTGTTGCGCATTTGTGCATAACAGCACAAGAAACTCAGCATGCTTCCCCATTGCTGCGTACGATGACGGGCGAAATCCCGGCCACCAACACGGGGCACCCTTGATGCGACCCTCCCGCCTGCACATTCCGAAGCACCATTCGCGTCCCGGCGAGACCCCGGACTTCAGCTATCTCGAGCTCTCGCCCGCGGGCGCCACCCGGCGTCCCGACGTGAATACGCGCGCGCGGGACATGAACGGCCTCGCCTTCGAACTGGTGCGCGTCATCGACGATACGCACCAGGCGGTGGGACCCTGGAACCCGCACCTCGACCCGCCGGAGCTGCAGGTCGGCCTCAGGCACATGATGCTGACCCGTGCCTTCGACGACCGCATGCAGCGCATGCAGCGCTCGGGCAAGATTTCCTTCTACATGCGCTCGCTGGGCGAGGAGGCCGTGGCGGTGGCCCAGGGCATGGCGCTGAAGCCCAGCGACATGCTGTTCCCCGCCTATCGGCAGCAGGGCCTGTACGTGGTGCGCGGCCGGCCGCTGGTCGACCTCATGTGCCAGCTCTTGTCCAACACCCGCGACATGTGCAAGGGCCGCCAGCTGCCGGTCATGTATCACTGGCGCGACGGCAACATCTTCTCCATCTCGGGGAACCTGACCACGCAGTTCCCGCAGGCGGTCGGCTGGGCGATGGCCGCCGCGATCAAGGGGCAGGACGATGTCGCCGTCAGCTGGATCGGCGAGGGCTCGAGCGCCGAGGCCGACTTCCACCACGCGATGCTGTTCGCCTCGGTCTACGAGGCGCCGGTGATCCTCAACGTCGTCAACAACCAGTGGGCGATCTCCACCTTCCAGGGATTCGCCGGTGGCGAGCATCGCTCGTTCGCGGCGCGCGGTCCGGGCTTTGGCATGGCGGGACTGCGTGTGGACGGCAACGACTTCCTGGCGGTGTACAGCGTCACCCAGTGGGCCGCCGAGCGCGCGCGCAAGGGCTTCGGGCCGACCATCATCGAGCATGTGACCTATCGCGGGGCCGCGCACTCCACCAGCGACGATCCCGCCCGCTACCGTCCCAAGGACGACTACGAGCGCTGGCCGCTGGGTGACCCGGTCGAGCGCCTGAAGAACCACCTGATCGGACTCGGCGAATGGTCCGAGGAGCGCCACGCCAGGCTCGCCAGGGAACTGGACGAGCACGTCCAGGCGTCGTGGAAGCAGGCCGTGACCCACGGGACGCTCACCGAGCCGCCGCGCCTCGATGCCCACCTGATGTTCGAGGACGTGTTCAAGGAGATGCCGGAGCACCTCCGCAGGCAGGCCGCCGAACTCGGCGCCGAACGGGCGGGGAGCTGAGTCATGGCGCAGATGAACATGATCCAGGCGCTGAACTCCGCCATGGACATCATGCTCGGGCGCGACCCGGCCGTGGTGGTGCTGGGCGAGGACGTCGGTTACTTCGGCGGCGTGTTTCGGGTCACCGACGGCCTGCAGCGCAAGTACGGCGAGCACCGCGTCCTCGATACGCCGATCGCCGAGGGCGGCATCGTCGCCGCGGCCATCGGCATGGGCGTGAACGGCCTGCGTCCGGTGGCCGAGATCCAGTTCGCCGACTACATCTACCCGGCCTATGACCAGATCGTGAGCGAGCTTGCCCGACTTCGCTATCGCAGTGCCGGCGAGTTCTTCGCGCCGGTCACGATCCGCACACCCTGCGGCGGCGGCATCCGCGGTGGCCAGACGCACTCGCAGAGTCCCGAGGGCATCTTCGCCCACGTCTCGGGACTCAAGGTCGTCATGCCCTCGAACCCCTATGACGCCAAGGGCCTGTTGATCGCCGCGATCGAGGACGACGACCCGGTCATCTTCTTCGAGCCCAAGCGCATCTACAACGGCCCCTTCGACGGCGATGCGAACAAGCCGGCGGTGCCGTGGAGCACGCATCCGAAAGGCGACGTCCCGGACGGTCACTACGTCGTGCCGATCGGCAAGGCGGAGATCGTGCGTGCCGGTGCGGAGGTGACGATCGTCACCTACGGAACGATGGTGCACGTGTGCGAGGCAGCGGCGCAGGGCCTCGGCCTCGATGCGGAGATCATCGACGTGCGCACGATGGTGCCGCTCGACGTCGAGACGCTGGTCACCTCGGTGAAGAAGACCGGGCGCTGCGTCGTCGCCCACGAGGCCACGCGCTTCGGCGGCTACGGTGGCGAGCTGTCCGCCACGATCCAGGAAGAGTGCTTCTGGCACCTGGAGGCGCCGATCATGCGTGTCGCCGGCTGGGACACGCCGTATCCCCATGCGTTCGAGTGGGAGTACTTTCCCGGCCAGGCGCGGGTCGCAAAGGCGCTCAAGGCCGTGATGGAGGCTGCAGCATGAGCCGCTTCGTCTTCAGGATGCCGGATCTCGGCGAGGGCACGGTCGAGGCCGAGGTCGTCGAGTGGAAGGTCAAGGTCGGCGACACGGTGACCGAGGACCAGGTGATCGCCGAGGTCATGACCGACAAGGCGGCGGTGGAGATTCCCTCGCCGGTGTCGGGCCGCGTGGTCGCCGTGCATGGCGAGCCCGGGCAGACGATCGCGGTCGGCTCGGACCTGATCGTGTTCGACACTTCCGGTGAAGCGCCGGGGGAGCAGCCCGCACCCGCCGCGGTGGCCGGCCAGGACCCGCAGCGACCGGCACAGCCGGTCGCGGCGCCTGCAGCCGAACAGACGCCGGAGCCCGCGCCTGCTGCAGGTGGCCGGGTGATGGCCTCACCGGCCACCCGCCGGCGCGCCCGCGAAGCCGGGGTGGACCTGTCGCAGGTGGCGGGCAGCGGACCGGGCGGACGCATCCAGCCGGCGGATCTCGAGGCGCTCCTCGCGGGTGGCGGGGCCGCCGTGCGCCCTGCCAGGGCGGCGGCGCCGGTCGCCGCGCGCTCCGGCACCGAGGAGATCAAGGTCATCGGCCTGAGGCGTCTCATCGCCCAGCGCATGACCGAGGCCAAGCGCACCATCCCGCATTTCGCCTACGTCGAGGAAGTCGACGTGAC
>CAZXAS010000034.1:0-18612 GCA_964638185.1 uncultured Steroidobacteraceae bacterium
ACCGGCTTCTCGGCTGCGCGTGGCAGCATCAGCCTTCGGTAGGCAGCGCGGGCGCGGCGCCGATTCGCTGCAAGCATCGAGAGCCCGAAGTCTGTCGTGAGCCACGGGATCACTTCCACGCCGAGAAACGCGCGGTGCGACGACCACTTGTACCTGGCTGGATCTGTGACGATACCGGCTGCCACAGGGTTCAGGTGTATGTACCGAAGCAGCGTCAGGAAGTATGCGTCCGCATCCACGAGCTTCGCCTTGTAGCGCCTTTCGAACAGGTGTCCGCAGGTGTCGAGCGTCTTGTGGCGGTAACGCGAGTAGCGCATCGCGATGCGCTGAACGATCGCACCGAGGGGCTGATCGTTCACCTGCATGAGCGCGTGAATGTGGTTCGTCATCCAGCAGAAGGCGTGAACCTTCCCGCCGCACTGGCCGATGGCCTCGGCGACGATCTGGTCCAGGACACGCCGGTCCGCTGCGTTGCCGAACAGAGGCTCGCGGTGATTGCCGCGCAGGATCACGTGATAGAAGCCAGCGGGGATATGCAACCTCGGCGGCCGTGGCACTCCAGTTACCTCGCGGGACCAGAAGGCCATCAGCCTAAGTCGCCACTCCGCCACTCTGGCATCGAATTCGCAGGACGAATCTCCAATTACTCAAGTCCGGTACCGGCTGGCGGTACCGGCTGGGGCGACGATTCTCCAATACTCCAAGTCCGGTACTTGTAATGCGGTATGACGGTGATCGTCCCGCTGGTCGCGACCCTGGCCACCCTCGCGGTCGTCGGCCTCGCCTGATCCGCCGGCGCCAGTACGGTACGACTTTGCGACGCAGGTCTGCCCACGCCGGGTCGCGTGGTGGTCAAATCCCGCCATCGACCGGCATGTCGCCGGTAGCAGGCTGGAGCACAGCCATGGCCAGGCATCCCAGGGCCTTGTTGGCGGCCGACATCGAGGAGCGCGATGCGCGCTGCATCAGCGCCTGGCTGGCGCTGCCGCTATGGCTGGCGCTGGCGTTCTTCACCGCCCGACACCTCTTCAACCTGTTCGTCGGCGGCGGCTTCGTCGCGCTGTCCGAACTCCTGGTTCCCGCCCTCGTCCTCGGCGTGACCTTCCTCGTTCTGCCGCGCGGCTTCGTGGTGCTGCAACCGAACCAGGCGACCGTACTCACCTTCTTCGGCACCTACACCGGCACGATCCGCCGCGCCGGCTTCTGGTACTACAACCCGCTGGCATCGCGTGCGCGCATCAGCCTCCGGGTCATCAACATGACGACCCCGACGCTCAAGGTGAACGATGCCGATGGCAATCCGGTCGAGATCGGCGCCGTCATCACCTGGAAGGTGGACGATACCGCCAAGGCGAGTTTCTCGGTCGAGGCCTACTCCGAGTTCGTCACCCAGCAGGCGGAGAGTTCGATCCGCCTCGTCGCCGGTGCACACCCCTACGACGGCGACGAGAGATCCTCCACCCTGCGCGGCAACCAGGAAGGCATCGCCCGGGAACTGCGCGAGACGCTGGCCGAACACGTGGAACTCGCCGGGGTCGCGGTCATCGACGTGCGCGTGGCGCACCTCGCCTATGCGGCCGAGATCGCCGGGGTCATGCTGCGCCGGCAGCAGGCCGAGCAGGTGGTCGCAGCGCGCGAGAAGATCGCCCTCGGCGCGCTCGGAATCGTCGAGCACACGCTCAACGCGCTCGCCGAGCGCGACATCGTCGCGCTCGACGCCGGCGCACGCGCGACGCTTGTCACCAACCTCATCACGGTGCTCGTCTCCGAGTCCGAGGCGCAGCCGGTACTCAACGTCGGCGCCGGCGGCCACTAGTTCCGTTCAGGCGCGAGGAACGCTCAGGTCGCCGCGGCGATGCGCAGCATGGCCGCCAGGCTTGCCTCCACGTCCGCCTCGGTCGTCGCGTGCGACGAGACGCTGATGCGCATCGCGGCCCGTCCCCGCCACTGCGTACCGCTGCACCAGCAGGTGCCGTCGGCCTGGATGCGCTCCACGACGCGACGTGTCCTCGCGTCGTCGCCGAACGAGACCAGCACCTGGTTGAGCGTGACCTCGTTCAGGACCTCGACACCCGCCTCGCGCAGCCCTTGCGCAAAGCGTGCCGCGTGCCGGCAGCAGCGCTCGACGAGTTCCGCGACGCCCTCGCGGCCCAGGGTGCGAAGCGCGGCCCACACCTCGACCCCACGCGCCCGCCGCGACAATTCAGGGGTGTAGTTCATCGCCTCGCGCACCGGCGACTCCTGCAGGTAGGCCGCCTGGGTCCCCATGACACCCTTGAGCGTCGCCGGGTCGCGCACCAGCGCGACGCCGCAGTCATAAGGGACATTGAGCCACTTGTGCGCGTCGGTGGCCCAGGAGTCGGCGCCCTCGCAACCGCGTGCCAGGTGCGCGCGTCGCGCCGCGGCGCGCGCCCACAGGCCGAATGCCCCGTCCACGTGTACCCAGGCATTGCGCGCCCGCGCCCACGCGACGATCTCCCCGGCGGGGTCGAACGCCCCGGAGTTCACGTTGCCGGCCTGCATGCAGACGATCGCCGGACCGTCGATGTCGGGCAGCGCATCGGCACGCATCCGGCCCTCGGCGTCGATCGGCACGCGCAGTACGCGATCCCGGCCCAGGCCCAGCAACGCAAGTGCCTTGAAGATCGTGCTGTGTGCATCCTCGCCGACGATCACCGGCAGTGGCGGCGCACCGAACAGGCCGCGGGCCTCGACGTCCCAGCCGAGCCGGGCGAGCAGTGTGTGCCGGGCCGCGGCCAGTGCAGTGAAGTTCGCCATCTGGCAGCCCGTGACGAATGCCCCGCCGGCGGCACGCGGCAGGTCCAGCACCTCGATGAGCCACTCCAGTGCGATCTGCTCGATCAATGTGGTCGCCGGTGCGGCCGCCAGCAGGCAGGTGTTCTGGTCCCAGGCGGTGGCGAGCCAATTCGCCGCGACCGTCGAGGGCAGCGAGCCGCCGATGACGAAGCCGAAGAAGCGGCCACCGGTGGACGCGACCGTGGCCGGCGATCCGAATCGATCGAGCGCGGCGATCACGGCCGTGGGATCGGAAGGTTGTTCGGGCAGGGGCCCGCCGAGCGCCTGCTGCAGCCGCGCGAGGGAACCCTCCGCCGGCCCGACCTGCCGCTCGCCAATGGTCGCGCGATACGCGATCGCGCGTTCGGCGGCGTCGCGCAACAAGCCGGATTCATCACCAGTCCCTGACCGGTTGCTCAACGGCATGCCCTCCAGCGCAGCGGTGGACGCAAGGCGCATGGTGCTAGGCGCTCTTGCGCGGGTGCAGCCAGGTCGGCAGCAGCGAGTACGGGTCGAACCGTGCCTGGTCGTCGAACGAGGCTCCGGCCTCCCGCAGGGCCGCGTGCAGGCGACCGTCCGCGAAAGCGTCGAAGACGTCGGTGCAGCCACCCATGTGCCGCCCGCCGACGAACACCTGCGGTATGGTGGGTGAGTCCGTGCGGGCCCGCAACGCGGCGCGGATGTTGCCGCCGAGATTGCCGGCCTGGTACTGCACCGAGTCGAGGTCGACCGAGCGACACTGGACGCCCATCCTGCGAAACAGCTTGCGCAGCGACCAGCAGAATTCGCACCACTCGAGCGCGAACATCACGACGGGCTCGTCGCCGACGACCCTGTCGACGAACGCCTCGGCCTCGCGGTCGATCCCGGCCGGCGGCGTGGCCGGCGCGGGTGCGGGTGCGGGTGCCGACGCGTCGAACCTGTAGCCGGGCGTGGAGCGGGACAGGGCGAGTTCCTCCTCGTCCATGTCCTCGGCAATGTCGGCGAACAGCTGCGTGCTCAGGTAACGTTCTCCGGTATCCGTGAGCATGCACAGGATGTTGCTGCCGGCAGGCACCCGCTGCGCCAGCTCGATCGCACCCGCGAGCGTGGCGCCACTCGAGATGCCGGCAAAGATGCCTTCCTCACGGGCCAGCGCGCGCGCGGTCTCGAGCGCCCTGGCGCCATTCACCGGCTGGAACAGGTCGATGAGGCCGTCGTTGCGCGCATCCTCGGTCAGCGCGGCGATGAAGTCCGGGCTCCATCCCTGCATCAGGTGTGGGCGAAACAGCGGGTGGCTCGCCGACGGGCGGCCATGTTCGTCGCGCGGCTGGCGTATGCCGCTGGCCAGCACCGGTGAATTGTCGGGTTCACAGACGACGACCCGCGTCGCGGGACTGTCCTGCTTCAGCACCCGGGCGACGCCTTTCAGCGTGCCGCCCGTGCCGAAGCCGGTCACCCAGTAGTCGAGGCGCTCGCCGGCGAAGTCGGCGAGGATCTCGCGTGCCGTGGTCCGCGAGTGCACGTCGGCATTGGCGGGATTCTCGAACTGCCGGCACAGGAACCAGCCATGTGCCCGGGCGAGCTCGACCGCCTTTGCCAGCATGCCAGAGCCCTTCTCAGCGGCCGGCGTCAGGACGACCTTCGCGCCGAGGAAGCGCATGAGCCGCCGGCGCTCCACCGAGAAGTTCTCGGCCATGGTCACCACCAGCGGATAGCCCTTCTGCGCGCAGACCATGGCGAGCGCGATGCCGGTGTTGCCGCTGGTGGCCTCCACCACGGTCTGGCCGGGACGGAGCGAACCGTCGCGCTCGGCCTGCTCGATGACCTCGCGGGCCATCCGGTCCTTGACCGACCCGCCGGGATTGAATGCCTCCACCTTGACATACAGGTTCACGCCGGCGGGCGCGAGACGATTGAGCCGTATGACCGGCGTGTTGCCGATCGTCTCCAGGATGCTGTTGAAGCGTGCCACGGTCCCCTCCTCGAGGCGGGAGGCGCCGGATCGGCGCTCCCCTGGCTGCACATGCGCAGGCACTCCGGAAACCGGCTCACGCCGGCACCACGACACAATCGCCCACCGCCCCTCCCTCTCTTTCTATCCGCCATCCGCTATCCTTCCGGTGCTTCCCCGTTCCTGGACCGCCGCCCCATGCCCGCCACCCGCCATGACCTCATCCTCTTCGGCGCCACCAGCTTCGTGGGCCGCATCGTGGCGCACTACCTGCTGCAGCAGTTCGGCACGCAGGGCGAATTGCGCTGGGCCGCCGCTGGCCGCTCGGCCGACCGGCTTGCCGCACTGCGAGATGAACTAGGTCCGGCGGCCGCGAAACTGCCGCTCGTCGTCGCCGACGCCGCGGACGAGGCCTCGCTTGCTGCGCTGTGCCGTGCCACCCGGGTGGTCGTTTCGACCGTCGGCCCCTACGCGCTCTACGGCGAGCCGCTGGTACGCGTCTGTGCCGGGACCGGCACGAGCTACTGCGACCTGACCGGCGAGGTTCAGTGGATCCGCCGGATGCTGGATCGCTACGAGGACGACGCGCGCCGCTCGGGCGCACGGATCGTCCACTGCTGCGGCTTCGACTCGATTCCTTCCGACCTCGGCGTGCACCACCTGGAGCGCGAGGCCATGCGACGCTTCGGCCGGCCGTGTACCGAAGTCAAGATGCGGGTCCGCGCCATGCGCGGCGGCTTTTCCGGTGGCACCGTCGCGAGCCTGATGAATGTGGTGAAGGAAGCCACCGCCGATCCTTCCCTGCGCCGGCAGCTCGCCAATCCGTACCTGTTGTGCCCGGAAGGCTATGGCGCAGGCGTGCGCCAGCACAACGTGACCTTCGCCGAACTGGACCCGGACTTCGCGGCCTGGACCGCCCCGTTCGTCATGAGCGCCATCAACGCACGCGTGGTGCAGCGATCGAATGCGCTGCTCGACGGTGCCTACGGCAAGGCGTTCCGCTACGACGAGGCGGTGCTCACCGGTCGCGGCCTGAAGGGTCGCCTGGTCGCCTCCGGCATGGCCGCGGGCCTGGCCGGATTCATGGTGGCAGGCGCCGTGCCGCCGTCCCGGTGGGTGATGAAGCGGTTCCTGCTCCCCGATCCGGGCGAAGGCCCCAGTCCCGAGGCCCAGCGCAAGGGCTTCTTCGACATCCGTTTCGTCGGCAGGACCACCGAGGGCGAGGTCCTGCGCAGCAAGGTCACGGGCGACCGCGACCCCGGCTACGGCTCCACCGCGAAGATGCTCGGCCAGGCGGCGGCCTGCCTGGCACTCGACCTCGACGATGCACGCGCACCCGGCGGATTCTGGACTCCGTCTACCCTGCTTGGCGACCGGCTCCTCGAGCGGCTGCGCGCCCACGCCGGAATGACCTTCGAGGTCCTGGAACCGGTCTAGCCGGCCGCAGCCGGCGGGCGTTCAGCACCGGGCTGCATTGAGATATCCTCGCCGCAAACCAGAACGGTCCCGGGGGATTCCATGGCTTCTTCCACCGCCTCCCGCGAGGCTTTCGGCACCCGCGCCGGGTTCATCCTGGCGGCCGCCGGCAGCGCCGTCGGGCTCGGCAACATGTGGCGCTTCTCCTACCAGGCCTCCGAGGGCGGCGGGGCGGCATTCGTGCTGCTCTACATCGTCATGACCATCCTGCTCGGCATCCCGATCATGCTGGCTGAGTTCGGCGTCGGCCGGCGCGGCCAGCGGGCCCCGGTCGGCTCGTTGCGCATCGTCGGCGGTCGCGCCTGGGCCCCGCTCGGTTATCTGTTCGCCACGGTCGGCTTGATCATCCTCGCGTACTACTCGGTCATCGCCGGCTGGACGGTGCGCTATGCCATCGAGGCAGTGACATCAGGCTTCCCGGAATCCGCGGGTGAGCACTTCGTCTCGGTCGCCTCCGGCGGCAGCGCCGTTGCCTACCACCTCGGGTTCATGCTGCTGACCCTGCTCGTGGTCATGAGCGGCATCAAGGGCGGCATCGAGCGCGCGTCGCTCATCCTGATGCCCGCGCTGTTCTTCATCGTCGTCGGCCTTGCGCTCTGGGCCACCACGCTCGAGGGCGCCGCGGCGGGCTACGCCGTCTACCTGCAGCCGGACCTCGGGGAGCTTGCCAACCCGGCCGTATGGCGCGCTGCGGCCTCGCAGGCGTTCTTCTCTCTGAGCCTCGGCATGGGCGCGATGCTGACCTTCGCCTCCTACCTGGGCAAGCGCGAGAACCTGCCGGAGTCCGGCACCATCGTGGCGTTCACGGATTTCGGCGTCGCCTTCGTGGCCGGGCTGGTCGTGTTTCCGGTCATCTATTCGTTCGGGTTGCAGGGCGCTGTCGGGGAGAGCACCGTCGGTGCGCTGTTCATCGCGCTGCCAAGCGCCTTCACCTCGATGGGCACGGCCGGCCACGTGGTCGGCCTGTTCTTCTTCGTGGCGCTGGCCGTCGGTGCATTGACCTCCGCAATCTCGCTGCTCGAGGTGGTGACCGCGTCGATCATCGACGAGTTCGGCATCGCCCGCCGCACCGCCGCCATCGGTGCCGCCAGCGTCATCGCCGTCATCGGGATCTTCCCGGCGCTCAGCACCGACGGCCTCGGCCTGATGGACAAGATCGCCGGCGAGCTGCTGCTGGTCGCCGGCGCGCTGCTGATCGCGATACTCACCGGCTGGCTGGCCCGGCCGCAGATCGAGGCCGAGCTCGTCGAGGGCGCATCGCCGTGGTGGGCGGCCCAGGTACCGAGGATCCTCGCCGTGGTGCGCTACGTCGTGCCTCCGGTCGTCGCGATCGTCCTGTTCTTCTCGTTGCGCGACACCATTGGCGTGATCGACGCCTTCTTCGCGGGGTGATGTGGCATGAACCTGGACATCGTCTGGCCGGTGATCACCCTGGTGGCACTCACGGCGGCAGTGTGGTGCTGGATGTACGTGGTCCGCATCGGCGAGATGCGCCGGCGGCACATCGATCCGCAGGCGCTCGCGACCAGCAGCGCCAAGGCGACTGCCCTCGAGGACGTGGCGCCGGCGGACAACTTCCGCAACCTGTTCGAGGTACCGGTGCTCTTCTACGCGCTGTGCGCCCTGCTGTTGTCGACCGGGTCGGTGACGCCGCTGCAACTCGCGCTGGCCTGGACCTTCGTCCTGCTGCGCGTCGCCCACAGCGGCATTCACCTGACCTACAACCGCGTCATGCACCGCTTCGTCGCCTACGTGCTCGGCTCGCTATGCGTGTTCGCGATGTGGACGGTCTTTGCGTTTCAGATGACCGCGTCACTACAGACCGGGAGATGAACATGTTGCGCAAGGCTGCTGCCCTGGTGATCGTCGCGTCGCTGGCCGCACCCGCGCAGGCGGAGCTTCGCCAGGCGGCGCCGGACGGCTTCGTGCTCGAGCATCGCTTCACGATCCAGGCCACGCCGGCCGACGCGTGGGAGGTGCTCGTACACCCGGAGCGCTGGTGGCCCAGCGACCACAGCTGGTCCGGTGACGCCGCCAACATGAGTCTCGAGCCCGTGGCCGGCGGCTGCTTCTGTGAGCGCTGGGACGGCGGCAGCGCAGAGCACGGTCGCATCATCATGGTGCAGAACGGCCGGATCCTGCGCTTCCGGGGCGCGCTCGGCCCGATGCAGGACATGGCGCTCGCGGGCATCATGCAGGTCACGCTCGAGGCGGTCGATGGCGGCACCCGGGCGACCGTCGTCTATCGCGTCAGCGGCGACGCGTCGCATGGCCTGGACAAGTTCGCCGCCGTGGTCGACGAGGTCGTCGGCCAGCAGTACGGGGCCTTCGCGACGCTGGCCTCGAAGCCGGCGCATTGATCCGGCGCCCATGCAGCGGAACGCCGAGGGATCCGGCCCAACCGCCAGCATACCGCTGACGAAGTTCCGGGCGCCGCGGGTGCGCCCGGACATGGTCGCGCGCCCGGACCTGCTCGACCGGCTCACCGCGTCGATCGAGGGCAACCCGGTCACGCTGGTCTGCGCTCCTGGCGGCTCCGGCAAGACCACCCTTCTGTCCCAGTTCGCCGCGAACCAGGACCGGGCCGGCGCCACCGTGCTGTGGATCGCGATCGACGCCGAGGACGACGATGCCAATCGCCTGTTCTCGGCACTGGTGCACGTGGTCGAGCCGCTCGAGCTCACCTGGGATACGGACCCGCGGGCGCTGATCGCGAGCGTGGCCGGATCCGGGACCCAGAGCCGCACCGCGATCGCGGCCCTGGTGAATGCCCTGTGCACCGCGCCCGCGGAACGCATCGTGCTGGTGCTCGACGACCTGCACCGCATCGAGGGGGCCGATGCCTTCGAGCTGCTCGAGTCGCTGATCGAGCGCCTTCCCGAGCACGTCGCGCTGGTACTCGGGTCGAGGATCGAGCCGCCGCTTCCGCTGGCACGCTGGCGTGCGCACGGCGAACTCGGCGACATCGGCCCGGCCGACCTGCGATTCAGCGAGGCCGAGGCCGTGGAACTCGCCACCTCGCGCCTCGGCGTCGAGGCCGATGCCGGTTCCGTGCGCCGGGCGCTGAACCGCACCCACGGATGGGCGGTGGGATTGAGCATGGCACTGCAGTCGCGCACCGCGCCGGTCCCCGGCCGCGGTCCGAATGGCGCGGATCCGACCAACCGCGTGCTGTTCGCCTACCTCGCCCAGGAGGTGCTGGCCGAGCTGCCGCCGCGGCTCGGGGAGTTCGCATTGCGGGCCGCGATCCTCGACGAACTCGACCCCGACACCTGCGTCGCGGTGACCGGCATGCCGGACAGCGCGGCGCTCCTGGATGGGCTGTACGGTCGCAACCTGTTCCTGACGGCGATCGACGAATCAGGAACGGTGCTGCGCTTCCACGACCTGTTCCGGGATTTCCTCGAGGCGGAACTGGCGCGACGCCACCCGGAGGAACTGCCCGCGCTGCACGAGCGCGCGGCGCGCGCAACGACCATGCCCTCGCGGGCGGTACACCACTTCCTGGCCGCGAGGCGCTGGGCCGATGCCGCCGAGGTCATCGTCGAGGTCGGCGAGTCGCTGCTCGCCGAGGGCGGCATCGCGACGCTGGAGCGCTGGATCGCACAACTGCCGCGGGAGCTGGCCGAGACCGATCCACACATCCTGGCGCTCAGCGGCCACTGCGCCTGGCTGCGCTGGGACTGGGCGCTGGCGCGGCAGAGCCTGGAACCCGCCGTGCAGGCGCTGACGTCGCCGCAGGACCTGGCGCGGCGCGTGCGCGCCTCTTTCCAGCTGGTCGACGCGCTCAATTCCTCCGGCGACCGCGCGGCGGCACGCGAGCAACTCGAGCAGGTCGGCCGCCTGCCGCTCGACGAGCTCGGCCAGGCCGAGCTCGCGCTGCAACGTGCGTGGTGCGTGGCGGCCGACGGCGAGCTGGCCGAGGTCGAGGCGCAGTCCCACGAGTTCCTGCGCCACGTGGCGACCGACCCCGCCACGATCGCGCCGGTCGTGGCCGGCCGCGTGCATTGCACCCTGATCGGCCTGCCCGGCGTCGCGATCGTGTTCGAGCGCTTCGCCGCGCTGTGCGACTCGCTGCGCGACGAACGTGGTGCACCCTGGCACATCGCGGTACTGGCCGTCGCAGGCTGGGCGGCACTGTGGCGCGGAGAACGCTCCGCTGCGGTGGCTGCGGTACGACGCTGCCAGGAACTGAACGACACCTACGGCAGCGTGCGGCTGCTCGGCGAACGCGTCGGGCAGCTGCGCGCCATGCTCGCCACCGCGATGGGCGACACCGACACGGCCATCGCCATTGCGACCGCCCACATCGCCGGCCTGCAGGCGCCCGAAGTCGCCTGGCATCGCGGCGTTTGGCTTCGGTCCTACTACCACGCGATGGCGCGCATGCACTGGCTCGCCGGCAACACGGATGCATGGCGCGAGATCTGCCCCAGGCTGATCGCGCCGCGCACACTGGTCGAGTGGCCGTTCACCGACACCGCCGCGGCTGTCGCGCGCGGCCAGGCGGCGACGCTCGACGGCGACTGGCCGCGGGCGATCGAAATCTTCACCGCCGCACTCGCCGGCCACGAGCGCTACCGCATGCCCATGATCTACAGCGACCCGCATCACGGCCTCGCCTGGGCGCTGCTGCAGTCGGGCGACCGGGCGGCGGCGTGGCGCGCCTATGAGCCGGTGTACGACGCTGCTGTCCGGGAGTCGGTCGTGGGACCGCTGCTGCTCGAGAACCGTGCGCAGGTGAACAACCTGCTGGATGCCGCACCCGCAGGCACGCGGCGGCAACCGGACTACCTAAAGCTGCGTGAGCGGCTGGCCGACTGGGAGCCTCAGCCGCTCGAGGCCAGGTCCAGCGTGTCGGACCGCCCGACCGGGCCGCTCGCCCGGCTGACCGAGCGCGAGCGCGAGGTGCTCGCCTGCGTGGCCGTCGGCTCGAGCAACAAGCACATCGCGCGCGATCTCGACCTCAGCCTGCATACCGTCAAGCGCCACATCGCCAACATCCTGGACAAGCTCGACTGCGCATCACGCGGCCAGGCCGCCAGCCTGTACCACCGCGAAACGGGCTGAACCGGCGCGGGACCACGCGGGCGTGGCTCTTCCGGCGTATTCCCGCCGTCGCGGTCCGGGGCCGACACTCGGGCATCCCGGCGCCGAAGCTGCGCCGCCCGAGAGCCACCGATGCACCTGCCAGATGCCGATCCCGGTCCCGGTACAGGGCTGGACCCGCTGCTCGCCGCCCTCGGCGCGGCGCGCGACATGTATACAGCCGACGTCACCTGGTCCGCGCCACGCCGCGGCGTCACGTGGCAGGGGCGCTCCCGGGTCCTGCGCGGATTGCTCGATGAAGCAGCTGCAATGTGCGATGCCGAGCTCACGATGCTCGGCCGGCGCGGCAGCGGCGGGCGCCTGATCACCGAGTACTGCGTGCGCTTCGTGTATGCAGGCGACGGGATCGAGGGACTGTCGCTGGCCGCGGGAGATCGCGTGGAACTCGAGCGTCTGCGCATCCTCTCCATGGCCGGTCGGCGCATCGCCGCCGAGACCTGCATCGAGACCTGGACCGTCCTGTCCCGCGCCTGACGGCACTGCGCTTCTCCCTGCGACCCGCTGGCTCCCTGCACGAAGCGCGCATGGCTCCTCCGGGCGATGCCACCGATCCCGCCACGCCCGACACTGCGCCCCTCGACACCTGCCCAGGAGGCGCTTGCCATGAAGATCCACCAGAACGTCCTCGTCGCCGTCGCATTGCTGGCGACCACTGGCGCAGCCAGCGCTGGCCCGACCGCCGCCGAGCTCGAGCGCGGGCGCTATGTCACGCAGACCAGCGGCTGCAACGACTGCCATACGCCGGGCTATCCGGAGAGCGGCGGCACACTGCCTGCCGCCGAGTGGCTCACCGGCAGCGATGTCGGTTTCCAGGGCCCATGGGGCACGTCCTATCCATCGAACCTGCGACTGACCGTGCAGGAGCTCACGGAGGAGCAGTGGCTGGCGCTCGCCCGGTCCCCGCGCCTGCCGCCGATGCCCTGGTTCTCGCTGCGCGACATGAGCGACGCGGACCTCATCGCCATGTACCACTTCATTCGCTCGCTCGGCCCGAAGGGCGAGCGCGCCCCCGCCCCGGCCGCACCGGGCGTGCGCGTCGAGACCGCGTTCTTCGACTTCGTGCCGAAAGTGGCGGCCGAAGCAGACGCCGACACCCGCACCGCCGCACGCTGACGCGGCGGCAGCCTGAAGGAGATCATGCAATGAAGATTCGTCACACGCTCGCCCTGTCGCTCATCCTGTGCGCGACTGCCGCCGGCGCCAACCCGCTGCCGGTCGCGAGCGTCGAGTACTCGGCCGACCGCGTCATGGAGACCGAGGCGGGAACATTCACCGGCCGCATCTACGTTGCTCCCGGCAAGGAGCGTGCGGAGATGAACGCAGGCGGCATGCAGTCGGTCATCATCCTGGACATGAACGAGCAGGCCGGCCTGATGCTGATGCCGGCCCAGCGCATGTACCAGAAGCTCGACTTTGCCAAGGCCCGGCAGCAGATGGGCAATCCCGCCGACGAAGTGACCATAGAGCCTGTCGGCGAGGACACCGTCGAGGGGATCGCGACCACGCGCTACAAGCTCCTCATGAAGGACGGCAGCGCCGGCGGCTTCATGTGGTTCAGCGCCGAGGGCATACCGGTGAAGATGGACATCCTGCAGAAGGAAGGGCGCAAGAAGACGCGGGCCACGATCACGCTCAGGAACCTGCAGATCGGAGCCCAGGACCCGGCCCTGTTTCGCGCACCGGACGACTACACCCAGATGCCATCCATGGGTGGCACGGGCATGACAGTCGGCAAGGCGGGCGTCGGATCGGCGCTCAGGAAGCTGACCGGCTTCGGCGGCGGCTGAGCGCGGACCATCCAGGGAGACGAATCATGAACAAGACAATAATGCTCGCACTCTTCGTGGCGGCGATGCTCGTCGCCGCGTTCGGCGCGCAGGCCGACTGCGCCGGCGCCACGGTAGCCGAGGTCCGCGCGGCCCACGACCGCGCGCAGGCCCATGAGCGCGCCGGCAGGTTGCGCGAGGCACTCGCAGCCTACGCCGACGCGCAGGACTACACCTGCGAGGCCAACCCCGTCGAAGTGGATGCCGCGCGCCGGGCAGCCGCGCTGGCCGTCCCGCTGGCGGAGTCGGCGCTGGCACGGGACGACTTCAGGACGGCCGCAGTCCTGTTCGAGCTCGGCGGTCATTTCGCCCGCGCGGACCAGGCGATGATCCATTGGGTCCGTCGCGATGCCGAGGCCTACACCGCCGCACGCGAGCTCTTCGGCACACGCCGGCTGGCGTCCTTCGCGGAGAACAACCGCGTGCGCATCGCAGTCACCGGCCCCTATCGCTTCGACGAAGCGCTGTGGACGGAGATCGAGGCGGTGCCGGCACGTGAAGCCGGGCGCGCGCTGGAGTCCGAGGCGCAGTCATTCAGCGAGCAGTACCTGCAGCAGTACGTCGCGCTCATCCGCTCGCAACCGGAGAGTCCGCTCGACATGGCCGCGTACCAGCGCTACCAGGCTGCGCACCTCGCCTTCACCCAGAAGTGGCAGGAGGATCCCCTCGAGCTGTCCCTGGAGCAGCTGGCCAGCGCGATCCGCTGGGCACTGCTGGTTCCCGATCAAACAACCGGCCGCCAGCTCGAGGCCGCCGCACGCTCGCGGCACGCGGAGCGCGCCAGGATCCTGGTCGACCGCTATAGCGGCGCACCGCAGCTACTCGAGCGTGCCATGGATTACTACCGTGGCTCAGTCCCGGACAGCGCGGTCGTGGCGAAGGAGCTCGGCGCGGTGCGGGCGCTGGCTGCGCGGCTTGCCGGGCAAGCGGAGCAGGCCGGCTCGTTGTCGCTCGCCGCGTCCTACTACGAGGTGGCCGACGAGTCCGGGCGTGCGCAGGCAGTGCGCGATCGGCAGGCGCAGCTCGCACGACAGCAGGTCCAGCCGACGATCGACGAGGCGATGCGCCAGGCGGCGGCGATGCAGCAGGCGTTCAGCGACCCGGCGCAGGTCGAGGCGATGCGCCAGCAGGCGCTCGCTGCACAACGCGCCATGCAGGAGCAGGCCGCACGCCAGCGCACGAAGCCCAGCAAGGCCGAGGACCTCGAACGCGAGCTCGGCATGTAAAGAGCGCGGGATCGCGCAGAAAGCAGCTGCAAGTCGATCCTTGATCGTTGTCGGCGGTCCCCCGCCACAGTAGGTTCGCTCCCGGAGACATTTCCACATCGCGCGCACAGGACGTGCCGCGATCGGGCCCGCCGGCCGCATTGCGGCCGGCGGGAGGGTTGCAGACCTGCGTCGAGGGACCGACATGAACCCGTTCAAGCACCGCCGGCAACTGGCCGGCACGGAGTCGACTGCGCATTGCCGGCACCGGCAGCGATATTCGTGGCCGCTCCTGGCCATCGCTGCACTGCTGCTCGCCACGCAAGGCACGGCCGTCGGGCAGGACAGCGAACCCTGCGCCGGCGGCCAGGTGCTGGTCGTCGACAGGTCGCAGGGCGTCGGGCGCTGCGTCAGCCTGCTCGACCTGTGGCCGGACTTCGGTGCGGGCCTGCTCGGCAGCTGGGACGTCATCACGGCGCCGGTCGACCCACCGGCAATCAGCGCCGGTGTCGTGCCCGGCTCGGAGGACCTTGGCGCGGATGCCTGTTCGGACTCCCACGGCCAGGCGCTGGGCGGCAACCCGATCAATGTGGCGAACGGCAACAAGCACGAGGCCGAGGTCGACTACGTCGGGACCGGCCGCCTGCCCCTGACACTCGTTCGTCACTACAACAGCGCCGCGCCGCAACAGGTACATACGCCTTTCGACGTCTCGTGGACCGCGCCCATCTTCGAGCGCCTGTACGGCTACGACTCCTTCCAGCTCGGCACGTACCGCACGGAGCATGTCTACATCGACAACGGCACCGGCGCCGCCATCTTCGTGTCGCGCCAGGCCGGCGAGCCCTGGAGGCGCGAGGGCGGCAAGGTCGAGCACCTCGGGCGTTATCCCGACGGCAGCTGGGTCCACGTCGACGGCACGCTGGTCAAGCGGTTTCGGCCTGACGGCCTGCTCACGCGCATCGAGCACGAGAGTGGTGAAACCCACAGCTTTGCCTACGACACGGCGAAGCGCCTCACTGCGGTCACCCACAGTTCCGGACGCGCACTGCGCTTTGCCTACAACGCCGTCGGCATGGTCGTCGCCGTCACTGATCCGGCGGGCCAGGCGATCCGCTACGGCTACGACGCCAGCCGGAGGCTGGTGAGCGTCACCTATCCGTCCGATGACGGTACTGTCCACCAGCGACGCTATGTCTACGACAGTCCTGCAGGCGCCACGCTGCTGTCCGGCATCGTCGACGAGAACGGCACCCGCTACGCGACCTTCCGCTATGACGCCAGCCGGCGTGCCACATCGAGCGAGCATGCCGGAGGCGTCGAGCGCTTCAGCGTGTCCTATTTGGGCGCCGATGCCACCGGCACCACCCGCTCGAGGGCGACCAATGCGCTCGGCAAGGTCACGGACTACAGCTTCCGCGGCATCGGTGGCAAGTGGCGGGCCACGGGAGCAGACGGCCAGGCTCGCGGCACCTGCCTCGCTGCGAATCGAAGCTACGACTACGACACACACGGCTATCTCGATCGCGTGACCGACTGGGAGGGCAACGTCACCGAGTACGACCACGATGCCCTCGGGAACGTCACGCGGGTGCTGCGCGGCGCCGGCACCGCCCAGCCCGACACGACGTCCTTCGAGTGGAACGCCGGCATCGGCAAGCCGACGCGGGTCACGAGCGCGCTCCTCGACACCTTCCACGCCTATGACGCGCGCGGGCGGCTGACCCAGGTGCGCCAGGTCGACCGCTCTTCATCGGGCACGGCCGGGCACACGCGGACCTGGACCATCGGCTACGCAGTGCATCCCAATGGCGTCGTCTCCAGGCAGGTCGTCGATGGACCGCGCAGCGACGTCGCTGATACGACGACCCACGACTACGACTCCGGCGGTCGGCCGCTGCGCACGACCAACGCGCTCGGTCACGTCACCCAGTACCAGAACCACGACGCCCATGGCCGGGTCGGTCGCATCGTATTTCCCTCCGGCCTGGTCTCGGACTTCGTCTATCACCCGCGGGGCTGGATCAAGTTGCGCCGTGACTATGTCGACGGCACGTGGCGCACGACGACCTATGGATACGACAAGGCCGGGCAACTGACCCGCCTGCAACGACCCGACGGCAGCGTACTGACCTTCGCCTATGACGGGGCACGCCGGCTCACGCGGGTCACCGACGGCCGTGGCGACTCCATGACCCATGCGTTCGACGCCGCCAGCAACCTCACGCGGCGCCAGGTCTGGCAGGCCGCCGCGGCCGGCTCGCTCGACCCAGTGGCGCCGATCGTGGCGCCGGCGCCGTGCAGCCCGACGAGTCCCTACCTGCTGTGCCCGACCTATCCCCTCCCTGCCCCCGGGACGTCGCCCGGCAGCAGCCTGACGAGCCCGGTGGTGGCGAGCGAGACTCGCGAGTACGACGCCCTCGGCCGGCTCGCTCGAGTCATCGGCGGATCCGGCCAGGCCGCTCGCTTCGGCTATGACCGCAACGACCGCCTCATCGAGGCCTTCGACGGGCGCAACAACCGTTCGCAAGTCGTCCGCGATGCGCTGCAGCGGCCGCATCGCTCGGTGGATGCTGCCGGTGGCATGGCGGAGTTCGGCTTCGACCCGCACGACGACGTGACGAGCGCCCGCGATCCGGGTGGCGCCACGACCACGTACCGGCGCAATGGCTTCGGCGACATCGTCGCCATCGACAGCCCCGACGCCGGCGCCAGTACGTTCCATTACGACCTGGCAGGCAATCTCGTTCGCAAGGTCGATGCCCGTGGTGTCGTGTCGACGTTCACCTACGACGGGCTCAACCGCCTCACGACGGCGCGGCGCGGCACCGATGCGCCAGAAATCTTCCAGTACGATGCAGAGCGGCGCGGGTTCCTGTATCGCGTGACCGACGCGGCGGGCAGCCACACGCTGTCGTTCAATGCCGCCGGGCAGTTGACCGCGAGGACCGACGTTGTCGCCGGCCGGACGCTTCCCATGTCGTGGACCTACGATGGCGGCGGACGGCTGCTCCAGGTCCGCTATCCCAGCGGGCTCAACGTCGAGTACGGCTACGACGTCGTCGGCCGGGTCTCGAAGCTCGAAGCCTGGAGCGCGTCCCTGGCGCGCCGCGCCGTCGTGCAGGACGTCGCGTACGCCCCCTTCGGTCCCCTCACGAGCCTGCGCTACGGCAACGGCGAGAGCCGCAGCATCACGCTCGACCTGGACTTCCGGCCGACGCGCATCGCCAGCGGCAGCTGGGTCTCGCTCGGCTACAGCTACGACGCCAGCGGCAATATCACTGCAATATCGGACGTGTCGGCCGGCCAGGGCCGGACTTTCGGCTATGACGCGCTGAACCGCCTTTCGCAGCACACCGGGCCCGACAGCGCCCTCGCCTACCAGTACGACGCGAACGGCAACCGGACCTGGAAGTCGGCCGGCAGCAACAGCATCGGGTACGGGTACGGCGCCGGGGGCAACCGGCTCACCAGCGTCGCGAGCGAGACCCGCAGTCTCGATGCCGCGGGAAACACCACAAGGATTGGCACCCGCTACTTCGACTACGACGGTGCCGGCCGGCTATGGCGCCACCGCAGCGGACCAACCACGACGACCTATGCCCACAACGCTTTCGGCGAACGGCAACTGAAGTCACGTGGCAGCGTAAGCAGCTGGTTCGTTTACGCCGGCCCCGCCCTGTTGCACGAGCAGACCGGGACCGTGACCCAGGAGTACCTGTACCTCGACGGGGCACCGGTCGCGCTGGTACGGAACGGCGTCCTGTACTACGTGCACGGCGACCATCTCGGTCGACCGCAGGTCGTCACCAATGCCGCGCGCGGCAGGGTCTGGCAGGCCCGCAACGACGCCTTCGACAGCACGCCGGTCGTGAATCTCCTGGGCGAGTTCAATCTCGGCCTGCCCGGCCAGTACCGCGACACCGAGAGCGGCACCTGGCACAACCACTTCCGGACCTACGATGCCGCCAGCGGTCGCTATCTGCAGCACGACCCGATCGGGCTCGCCGGCGGGCTCAATGGCTATGCCTACGCCGGCAGCAACCCGGTCGGCATCGTCGACCCATGGGGCCTCGAGGGCATCGACATCCGTCGTGGCATCCTCGAGCGGGCGCTCGTCCGCGGCGACATCAGCCAGGACGAGTACTGGGCCATCCTGCGCGCGGAGGGCTACGGTGGCGCGATCGGTGCTGCCGTCGTCGTGGCCGGGGTCTGCCTCGGCCCGGCGGGGCTGGCCAAGGAGGCGGCACAGACGGCGTTCGAGGAG
>CAZXAS010000035.1:0-18338 GCA_964638185.1 uncultured Steroidobacteraceae bacterium
GTTCGCCCGAAACGTTCACGTCGACGTGCAGGGCCTCCTCGCCGCCGCCGCGGCGTACCCCGCGTACCGGTCCCGCATCGAGGTAGTCACGGCCGACGGCCAGCCGGCAGTGCTGACGGCCTGCCGCCACGCCATGGGTCACGTCGACGCTGAACCAGCCGCGGCCGGTCCCGAGCCAGGCGTCGACCCAGGCGTGGCTCGCGACGCTGGCGTCGCCGGTATGGACATAGCCGCTGACGTAGCGCACCGGCACGCCGAGCAGGCGGCATGCCGAGGCGAACAGATGCGCATGGTCCTGGCAGACACCGCGCCCCAAGGCGAGCGCCTCGGCCGCATCATGTTCGACCGTGGTGACGCCGTGCTCCCAGACCACGGCGTCGCGGATCGCGCCGGCGAGCTCGAGCAACGTCTCCGGTGAACGGACGTCGGCGCTCTTCCAGCGCGCGGCGAAGCGCTGGATCGCATCGTCCGGGCGCGTCAGCCGGGTCTCGGCCAGGAACGCGAGCGGTGACAGCCCGGCCTCCTCGGTGGGCAGGTTGCCCTCGGCCTCGCTGGTGTCGACGCTGCCTTCGGCCAGCAGGTGGATTTCCTCGACCGGCTCGTCGATGGTGATCAGGTGCGAGATGTTGCCGAAGGCGTCGAGCTGCTCCACCTGCCGCCCGGGCGAGGTCAGCGTCCAGCGCAGGGTGCGCTGGCCCGGCTCCGGGCGCGGCGTCAGCCGCACGATCTGCACCGACTGCGCCACCTTGTGGCTGTAGCGGTAGACGGTCTGGTGGCGAATGGACAGCAGCATGGTTCAGGCCGGGGAAGAAACCAGGAAATCCCGCGCGATGCGCCGGCCGAGGTCGCCGACCTGGGCCAGGAACCCCGCCAGGAACTCGTGCAGGCCCTGCTCCAGTATGAGCTCGATGCGCGAGTAGTGCAGCGACGCGTGCAACTCGCCGGCGCGGCGCACGGTCTCCGCGGACTGGTCGGTGGCCACCGCATCGAGGTGCTCGGTCAGCCCGTTGACGCAACGGTGCAGCGAACGCGGCATGTCGGCGCGCAGGATCAGCAGTTCCGCGATGCGCGCCGGCGTGATCCGGTCACGATAGACCTTGCGGTAGATCTCGAACGCCGACACCGAGGCGAGCAGCGCCGAATAGCGGTAGTAGTCCGCCGCGGCGGTGGCGGTGACCCCGTCCGGCGCGAGCAGGCGGAACTGCACGTCGAGGATGCGTGCGGTATTGTCGGCGCGCTCCAGGAAGGTGCCGATGCGGGTGAAATCGAAGCCCTCGTCGCGCAGCATGGTGCCGAGGGTCACGCCTCGCGCCAGGTGGGAGCGGAACTTGACCCACTCCAGGAAGCCGATCAGCGCATCGGTGGACAGGCCCTCGAGGCGCCGCCCGCGCAGCTCGAGCCAGGTCGAGTTGATGGTCTCCCACTGCTCGGAGGTCATGGAACCGCGTACCGCGCGCGCATTCTCGCGCGCCGCGTACAGGTTGCTGACGATGCTGCCGGGGTTGCCGTCGTCGAAGGCCAGGAAGTGCACCACCCGGGCCGGCACCACGGTGGCGTGGCGTTCCCGGTAGGCCTGCAGCTGGCCGATCATCGCGAGCGTCGCGGCCCAGGCGCGGTCGGGCTCGTCGGCCGGGCGCGGCAGCAGGTCGGCGCGCGCGTTGACCTGCAGCATGCGCGCGAGGTTCTCCGCGCGCTCGGTGAAGCGCGACATCCAGTAGAGGTGGTCGGCGGTGCGGCTCAGCATCAGTCTTCCAGCACCCAGGTGTCCTTGGTCCCGCCGCCCTGCGACGAGTTGACCACGAGCGAGCCCTCGCGCAGGGCCACCCGTGTCAGCCCGCCCGGCACGATGCGCACGTCGCGCCCGGACAGCACGAATGGCCTGAGGTCGATGTGCCGCGGCGCGACGCCGGATTCGACGAAGGTGGGACAGGTCGACAGTGCCAGCGTCGGCTGCGCGATGTAGCGTTCCGGATGCGCCTGGATGAGCGACCGGAAGCGCTCGAGCTCCGCCCGCGACGCCGCCGGCCCGACCAGCATCCCGTAGCCGCCCGCGCCGTGCACCTCCTTGACCACCAGCGTGTCGAGGTTGGCGAGCGTGTAGGCGAGGTCGTCGGGCCGCCTGAGGATGTGGGTCGGGACGTTCTCGAGCACCGGCTCCTCGTCGAAGTAGAAGCGGATCATGTCCGGCACGTACGGATAGATCGACTTGTCGTCGGCGATGCCGGTGCCGATCGCGTTCGCGATGGTGACGTGGCCGGCGCGGTACGCGGCGAGCAGGCCCGGCACGCCGAGCATGGAGTCGGGGCGGAAGGCCAGCGGATCGAGGAAGTCGTCGTCGACGCGCCGGTAGATCACGTGTACGCGCTTCGGGCCGCGGGTCGTGCGCATGAACACGAAGCCGTCGCGCACCACGAGGTCCTGTCCCTCGACCAGCTCGATGCCCATCTGCTGCGCCAGGAAGGCGTGCTCGAAATAGGCGCTGTTGTGCGCACCCGGCGTCAGCAGCGCGACCGTCGGCTCGCGCACGCCGGTCGGCGCCACGCTGCGCAGGTTGTCGAGCAGGATGTCGGGATAGTGTTCCACCGGCTCGACGGCGTAGCGGGCGAACAGCTCCGGGAAGAGCCGCATCATGACCTTGCGGTCCTCGAGCATGTAGGACACGCCGGAGGGCACCCGCAGGTTGTCCTCCAGCACGTAGAACTCGCCTTCGCCCGCGCGCACCACGTCGATGCCGGCGATGTGCGCGTAGATGTCCCCCGGCACCTCGATGTCCTGCATCTCGGGGCGGTACTGCGTGTTGCACAGCACCTGCTCCGGCGGAATGCGCCCGGCCTTGAGGATCTCCTGCTCGTGGTAGATGTCGCTGATGAAGGCGTTCAAGGCCTGCACGCGCTGGCGCAGGCCCTTGAACAGCCTGAGCCACTCCGCCGCGGTGATGATGCGTGGCACGATGTCGAAGGGAATCAGCCGCTCGGCGCCGGCCTCCTCCTCGCTGTACACGGCGAAGGTGATGCCGACGCGCCGGAACAGGGCGTCGGCCTCCGCGCGCTTCTCCGCCAGCCGTTCCGGCGCCACTTCGCCCAGCCAGCGCTCGAAGCCACGGTAGTGCGGCCGCACCCGACCCTGGGCGTCGTGCATCTCGTCGTAGGGCGGCGCGGCTGCGCTGCCGGTGGCGTCTCGGTCCGCACTGTGCATGGCCGCAGTGTAGCCAGAAGCGCGCAGGCCGTCGCGCCCGGGGCGGCCTCCAGGCGGGCTGCCACAAGCCGCGATTCCGCAGCTGCGCCCTGAGCGTGCATCATGGTGTGGAAGGAGGCGGGGCATGCGGGACGAAGCGGGATTCCTCGGCCGGGGCAGGCTGGAAGCGGCCATCGAGCGCTGGCGCGAGGCCGGGCTGATCGATGCCGAGATCGCCGGGCGACTGCTGGCCGCCGAGTCGGCGCGCCGGCCGGCCCACACCGGCAGGCTCGCCGTGGCGGCCTTCGGCTTCGGCGCACTGTTGCTGGCGGCGGGCGTGTTCCTGTTCGTTGCCGCCAACTGGCAGGAACTATCCCCGTGGGGCCGCTTCGCCCTCCTCGTCGCCATGGTCGGCGGCCTGCACCTGGTTGCGGCCGCCAGCGCGCGCGCGTTCCCCGCGCTCGCGACCTCGCTGCATGCGGTCGGCACTGCGGCGCTGGGCGCCGGCATCTTCCTGTCCGGGCAGGTCTTCAATCTCGAGGCGCACTGGCCGCAGGCCTTCCTGCTGTGGGCGCTGGGCGCGGCGGTCGCCGCGTTCCTGCTGCGGGACTGGCCACAGGTCCTGTGGGTCGCCGTGCTCGCACCGGCCTGGCTGGTGAGCGAGTGGGCGACGATCTACCCGTGGTTTCGTAGCGCATCCGGCGATGCCGCGCAGTCGGTCGTTTCATTCGGACTCGTCGTCCTGAGTACCGCGTACCTGTCGGCGACCACACGAGCGCCATCCGTGCCCTGGCGGCAGGCGCTGGCACGACTCGGCGCCGTCGGCCTCGTGGTGACTGCGGCCAGCCTTGCCAGCACGCTCGGCAGCGGGTTCACGCGTCCGACCGGGCTCGAGGCCGCCCCCACGGCGATCATCACCGCCGGCTGGCTGGTGGCGGTCGGCCTGCCGCTCGGGCTCGGCGGCCTGCTTGGGCGGGCCGCGGCCTGGCCGGTCGCGGTGGCCGCGCTGCTGGCGGCCATCGTGGTCGTGCTCGACCCGACGGCCGCCTGGCAACGGCTTGCCATGTACGCGGTCTATGCAGCCGGCTCGGCCGGCCTCGTGGCCTGGGGCGTCCAGGAGCGGCAGCGCCTGCGCATCAACCTTGGCGTGACCGGCTTCGCGCTGACGGTGCTGGCGTTCTACTTCTCGAGCCTGTTCGACATGCTCGGCCGGGCGCTCGGGCTCATCGGCATGGGAGTCCTGTGCATCGTCGGTGGCTGGCTGGCGGAACGGACGCGCCGACGGCTCATCGCAAGGCTCGAGGTGGACGCGCCATGACACCGATGCGCAAGGGACTCATCATCGCGCTGGTGCAACTCACGCTCATGACCGGCGTGGCCGGCGTGCTGCTGTATGAGCGGGAAACACTGCCGCGCGCCTGGGCGCTCACCGCGGGCGTCGATCCGTACCTGCCGATCCGCGGCCGCTATGTCGAGCTGCGCCTCGTGGTCGACACCGAGGTTCCGCCAGGCGACCCGGCGCGGGACGAGGGCCTGGCCCACGGGTATGGGCGCGTGACCGCGAGCGACGGGCGCCTGCACGTGGCGGCGATAGTGAGCGAAACGGAGGCCGGGTGGCCGGGCCCGGAGCAGCAGTTGCTGCAGGTGCTCGACACCGACCGTGGCCGGGCCTGGGCGCTGGCCGGGCCGGTGGCGTTCTTCCTGGCCGAGGACGCGCCCGATCCCACGCGGCTTGAGCCCGGCGAGGAGCTGTGGGCCGAGGTCACCGTGCCGCCCGAGGGTCCGCCGCGGCCGATCCGGCTGGAAGTCAGGCCCGGCGGCGGCTAGCCGTGCGAGGAGGTGCCAGGCACGCGGCTACCCCAGGATTCGCTCGCGGCGGTACAGCCGGCCAGCCACCCAGGTCAGGAGCACACCGAGCGCCAGCGTGCTCACCACCGAGATCGCGACGTAGGACACCGGCAGCGGCTCGCTCCTGAGCAGGCCCTGCATCACCAGGTGCTGCGACAGGCTCGGCACCATCATCAGGAGCGCGCTCGGCTTGACGTCGAGGAGCCCGGCGATGGCGATCGGCAGCGTCGGCACCAGCAGCACGACGCCGAGCCAGGTCTGCGCCTCCTTGTAGCTGCGGGTGAACGACGCCACCACGGTCAGCAGTGCCGCGCCGACCAGCACGAACGGCAGTGTCGCGCCGAAGGTTGCCGCGGCGACCGCTGGCCCGAAGTTGGCCGACATGCCGATGCGCTCGAGCGGCACCTGGCCGATCGACAGCGCGATGGCCACCATGACCAGCGCCAGCGCGACCGCCATGAACGCGGCCGCCGCGAGCACCTTGCCGTAGATCAGGTGCTCGCGTGGCACCGGCGAGGTCAGCAGTGGCTCGAGCGAGCCGCGCTCGCGCTCGCCGGCCGTGGCATCGATGGCCAGGTACATGCCGCCGACCAGGGTCACCAGCAGCACGATGTAGGACAGCATGCCGAGCACCAGCGTGGCCCGGGAGGTCGGCGTCGAGAGGTCCACGCTGTCGACGACGACCGCCTGCGTGACGCTCGGCGCGACCCCGCGGGCCTGCAGCCGCAGCGCGCCGATGGTCGCCGAGTAGGTTGCCACGGCCGCGCGCACCCGGTCGGCGCGGCGGCTCGCCTTGTTGTTGGAGCCGTCGGCGTGGAGCATCACGCGCGCCGGCTGGCCGGAGCGGAAGCGTTCCCCGAACTCCTCCGGGATTTCCAGGACCAGCCGCTCGCCGTCGGCTTCGATCCAGCGGCGGAAATCCCCGGCGACGCCTTCCTCGAGCGTGACGGTGAAGTTCTCCTCGCGCAGGTGCTGCACCAGGTTCGGCGCATGGTCGCTGCCGGAGACGGTGACCGGTATGGCCTGGTCGAGCGTGGACACAGACTGCTCGAGGGTCAGCGCGAGGATGCCGATGAACATCAGCGGGCCGAACACCGGGCCCATGATCAGGCTCGAGAGCAGGGCGCGGCGGTCGCGCACGGTCTCGAGTGCTTCCTTGCGGAAGACGGTGAACAGGGTGCGGATCATGCGAGGCCCTCTGCGTTGCCGAGCACCCGTACGAAGGCTTCCTCGAGCGTGGTGCCGCCGAAGCGTTCCTGGATCGCCTGCGGCGAGCCGCTGCCGGCCACCCGCCCGTGGTCGATGATGACCACCTCGTCGCAAAGCGCCGCGACCTCCTGCATGACGTGGCTCGAGAACAGCACGCAGTGCCCGGCGTTGCGCAGGTCGCGGATGAGTTCGCGCAAGGCGCGGGTCGCCATCACGTCGAGGCCGTTGGTCGGTTCGTCGAGGAGCACGTTGCGTGGCGCGTGCACCAGCGCACGCGCGAGCGACACCTTGGTCCGCTGGCCCTGCGAGAAGCCCCTGGCACGGCGATCGGCGAACTCGCCCATGTCGAGCCGCTCGACCAGCTCGGCGACACGCCGGTCGAGCGCCGCCCCGCCGAGGCCATGCAGCTCGCCGTAGTAGCGCACGTTCTCGCGCGCGGTGAGCTGCGGGTAGATGCCCGACCCGTGCGGCAACACGCCGATGGCGCGGCGCACGCCGATCGGGTCGGCGACGACGTCGATGCCGTCCACCGTTGCGCGACCCGAGTCCGGCCTGAGCACGGTGTACAGCATGCGCAGCGTAGTCGACTTGCCGGCGCCGTTCGGCCCGAGCAGGCCGGTGATGCGCCCGTCACCGGCCTCAAAGCTGACGTCCCGGACCGCCTCGACGGCGCCGAAACGCTTGGCGAGGGCCTCGACTGCGATCACGGCTCGCCCCCGCTGAAGCTGAGGAAGAACGGCGCCGGCTTCACCGTCGCCACGCAGGCGAGGTCGAGGCCGGCGGCGGTGCCCGCATCGAGGAAGCGACGCGCCAGCGACTGTGCGCAGTCGAGGCCGAGCTGGATGTGTCCCTGGCCCTCGAACACGACGTTGGCGTGATCGCTGAACCCGGCCGCCGCGGCGTCGGCATAGGCCGGGGGGGTCACCGGATCGAGGCCGCCCGACAGCAGCAGGGCCGGCACGTCGGACGACAGCGGCGCCTTCAGGTCGTCGTCGACGACCCCCGCCGGCCACACCGCGCACATCGCGTCGAGGCCCACGAGCATCGCGTCGCCGAGGTAGGCGCGCTCCAGAGCATCGCGGTCGATCGCGTCGCGGTCGACGAAGGGCAGGTCCTCCGAGCAGACCACGGCGTTGTGCATGCCGAAGGCGAGCATGCTGGCGAGTCGCTCCGACACCATTTCCGACTGCGCCGCGAGCGGCACGAAGTTCCCGGCGCGCTCGGCTGCATCGATGAGGAGCGGCAGCAGCGCCGCGGTCAGGTCGGAGTAGGACAGCATGCGCACGGCGAGCGCGAGCTGCGCCTCGGCGAACTCGACGTCGCGCCATTCGGCGCTGACCGGGTCGGGGAGCCGCAGCTGCACCGGCGCGACGCGCAGTCGCGAGCGCAGCGTGTCGAACTGCTCGGGCAGGCGCGGGTAGCGTGCACGGCAGGCCGCGTCGCCGGCGCAGCGTGCAAAGCTCGCGCGCAGCGCGGCCTCGGCATCGAGGGACATCGAGCTGCCGAAGGCGAGGGCCGGGGCCACCACGGCATCGAGGATCACGCTGCGCGTGTGGCCCGGGTAGCGACGGGCATAGTGCTGCGCGACACGCGTTCCGTAGGAGCCCCCGTACAGGTTGATGCGCTCGTAGCCGAGCGCAGCGCGCACGGCATCGAGGTCGCGCACGGCGACACTGGTGGTGTAGTAGCGCGGATCGCCCGGCAGGTCGGCCAGGCACTGCTCCGCCAGGGCACGAAACTCCGCCGGCCCGATGTCCCCCGCCTCCCAGGCTGCATCCGGGATGTCGCAGTCGAGCCGGTTGGAACCTCCCGTGCCGCGCTGGTCGACCAGGACGAGATCGCGCTCGCGGCGGATGCCGGCCAGCGCCCCCACGCTGGGAACGAAGGCGTCGCGCGCGCCCTGGCCCGGGCCGCCGGCGAGCAGGAACAAGGGGTCTGGGCGGGCGCGGGTGGCGACGGCGGGTATGACCGCCACTGCGAGCTCGATCTGCCTGCCCGCCGGGTCGTCCGGGTTCTCCGCCACTGGCAGCCGGCCGCAACGGGCGGGCACCGAGCCTGAGCCGAGCGGGTGCTCGAGCCGGCACGGCTCGAGCGACAGCGTTCCCGTCGGGCCGGCGTCCGTCGGCGGCGCGGCCCGGGCCAGGGATGGGCACGACGCGCCGAGCCAGGCCGTGGTGAGCAACATCGGGACCAGGGTCCGCAGCGCCATCGTGTCCGACTCCGCCGTAACTGCCGGGACCGCGAGTATGGCGAGCGCCGCCGGGCATGAGAACCAGTCCGCGCGTTGCCATGCTACGGGGCGGCGACGCGGTAGAATTGCGCGCCCGGGCAGCGAACCTGTACAGGACAACTTGGTGCATCGTTACGACGTCATCGTCATCGGCGGCGGCCACGCCGGGACCGAGGCGGCACTCGCCGCCGCGCGCCTCGGCGCGCGCACGCTGCTCGTCACCCAGAGCATCGAGGCGCTCGGCCAGATGAGCTGCAATCCGGCGATCGGCGGCATCGGCAAGGGCCACCTGGTGCGCGAGATCGACGCGCTGGGCGGCGCGATGGCACGCGCGGCCGACCGCGCCGGCATCCACTTCCGCACGCTGAACTCGAGCAAGGGCCCGGCGGTGCGCGCGACCCGCGCCCAGGCGGACCGGCAGCTGTACAAGGCCGCCGTCAGGAACATCGTCGAGAACCAGCCCGGTCTCGACCTGTTCCAGGCCGAGGTGGCCGACATCGACATCCAGGCCGGCCGCGTGCGGCGCGTGGTCACCACGACCGGCGTGGGCTTCGATGCCCGGACCGTGGTGCTGACGGTCGGCACGTTCCTCGGTGGACGTATCCACGTCGGGCTCGACAGCCATCCGGGCGGGCGGGCCGGCGACGCGCCGTCGAACCGCCTGGCGGCACGCCTGCGCGAGCTGCCGCTCGGCGTCGGGCGGCTCAAGACCGGCACGCCGCCGAGGCTCGACGGGCGCTCGCTCGACTACACGCGCATGAGCCTGCAGCCGGGAGACGAGCCGCGGCCGGTGTTCTCGTTCCTGGGACGGCGCGAGGACCACCCGCGGCAGTTGCCCTGCCACGTCACCGCCACCTGCGAACGCACGCACGAGTTGATCCGCGCCGCCTCGGATCGCTCGCCGATGTTCACCGGGCGCATCGAGGGCGTCGGTCCGCGCTACTGCCCGTCGGTCGAGGACAAGGTGGCGCGTTTCGCCGACAAGGCGTCGCACCCGGTGTTCGTCGAGCCCGAGGGGCTCGGCACCCACGAGGTGTATCCGAACGGCATCTCCACCAGCCTGCCTTTCGACGTGCAGGTGGCCTTCGTCAGGAGCATCCGTGGTTTCGAGCGCGCCCACCTGACGCGGCCCGGCTACGCGATCGAGTACGACTTCTTCGACCCGCGCGGGCTCGACTACAGCCTGCAGACGAAGTGCGTCCAGGGCCTGTACTTCGCCGGGCAGATCAACGGCACCACCGGCTACGAGGAGGCGGCGGCGCAGGGCATCGTCGCTGGCCTGAACGCCGCGCTCGCCGCACTCGGTCGCGAGGCCTGGTGGCCGCGACGCGACGAGGCCTATATCGGGGTGCTGCTCGACGACCTGATCACCCGCGGCGCCAGCGAGCCGTACCGCATGTTCACCAGCCGTGCCGAACATCGCCTGCTGCTGCGCGAGGACAACGCCGACTTCCGCCTGACGCCCACCGGCCGCAGGCTCGGGCTCGTCGACGACGAGCGCTTCGCGTTCTTCGAGGCGAAGCGGCAGGCGACGGAGGACGAGATCATCCGTTTGTCGGGGCTCATGATCAGGCCGGCGGACCTTGCCGGAGCCGAGGCCCAGGCCTTGCCCGGGGGCACCGTGACGCGCGAGCTGCGCGCGTTCGACCTGCTGAAGCGGCCGGGTGTCCTCTATCAGGACCTGGTGGCGATGCCCGCGATCGGCGCGCCGCCAGCCCCAGGCGCCGGGGCGGATCCACGGGTGGCGCCGCAGGTGGCGCTGCAGGTGGAAGTGCGCGCCAAGTACTCGGGCTACATCGAGCGGCAGCACGCGGAGATCGAACGGCAACGCCACCACGAGGACACCCCGCTGCCGGCCGAGCTCGACTACACGCTGGTGGCAGGACTCTCCAACGAGGCGCGCCAGCGACTCGCCGAGTCCCGTCCGAGCACACTGGGCCAGGCCTCGCGACTGCCCGGCATGACGCCGGCCGCGGTGTCGATCCTGCTCGTCCACCTGAAGAAGCGGCAACGCGCGGCCTGACGGCCGCGTGGCCGGTCACTGTCACCCGAGGGGAGAACGGCATGTACGAGCTCTACTACGCACCCGGCGCCGCGAGCCTCGCCGTGCACTGGATGCTGATCGAGACCGGGGCGCCGCATGAACTGAAGCGGCTGGACCTCGCCGCGGGCGAACACAAGCGGCCGGAGTACCTCGCGCTCAACCCGAACGGCCTGGTGCCGACGCTCGTCATCGGCGGCCACCCGGTCTACGAGTGCGCCGCCATCCTGCTGCTCCTGGCCGAACGCCATGCCGAGGCGGGATTCGCGCCGCCGGCCGGCGCGCCGGAGCGGGTGCCCTACCTGCAGTGGATGGTGCACCTCGCCAACACGCTGCAGCCGGCCTTCCGCAACTGGTTCTACCCTGCAGGTGCGGCCGGCGAGGCGCACGTCGACGCGGCGAAGGAACACGCTCGGGCGAACATCGAGTCGGCCTGGGACCGGGTGGACGCCGAGCTCGCCGGCAATGGCCCCTATATCGCCGGGGCGCGGGTGACGGCCACGGACTTCCTCGCGACCATGCTGATGCGCTGGTCGCGGAACATGCCGAAGCCCGCGACCGAGTGGCCCGCGATCCGCGACTACGTGGGGCGGATGAAGGCGAGGCCCTCTTTCGCCGCGCTGTACCAGCGCGAGCAGCTGACCGAGTGGGCTTGAGCCGGCAAGCGGGCCGCTGATGAGCGCGGCACGGCGCCTGGCGCTGGCCGCGGTGTTCGTCGCCGTCGGCTTCGCTTTCTGGAAGCTCAACCTCGCGGTCGTCGATGCACCGGCCCCGCCGCCGCCGCCGCGCCAGCTCGAGCGCGGCAACGGCGCGGAACCCGACTCGCTCGACCCGCAGCTCGCGCGCATGGACTCGGCGCTCACCATCCTGCGCGACACCCACGAGGGACTCACCAGCGTCGCCGTCGATGGTGGCGTGGCGGCCGGTGTCGCCGAGTCCTGGACGATCGGCGACGGCGGCCGCCGCTACACCTTCCGCCTGCGCCCGGGTGCCGCGTGGTCGAACGGCGATCCGGTCACGGCCGGGGACTTCGTGGCCGCCTGGCGCCGGCTGGTCGACCCGGCGACCGCGTCGCAGTACGCGCAGATCCTCGAGCCGGTGCAGAACGCGCGCGCCATCAACCGTGGCGCGGCGGACCCGGGCACGCTCGGTGTCGCGGCACCCGGACCGGAGACGCTGGAGGTCACGCTCGACGTCCCTGCGCCCTACTTCCTCGCGATCCTGTCCCACCCGGCGACCTACCCGGTGCATCGCGCCACCCTGGCGGCGCACGGCAGCGACTTCGCGAAGCCGGGCATCGCCGTCACCAACGGCGCCTTCGTCCCGGCGGAGTGGCAGGTCGGCGCCTGGGTGCGCGCCAGGCGCAACGAGCATTACTGGAACGCGGCGGCGACCGCGCTCGACGCCGTGCGCTACCACCACGTCGTGGACCCCACCACCGAGATGACGCGCTTTCGCGCCGGCGAGCTCGACGTGACCTACACGCTGCCACCCGGCCAGGTCCAGAGGCTCGGCGGTCTCGGGGCGCCGGGGCTTCACGTCGCGCCGCAGCTCGGCGTCTACTACTACGGCTTCGCGCTCGACCGGCCGCCCTTCGCCGGCGCACCGGCACTGCGCCTCGCCCTGAGCATGGCGATCGATCGCGAGATCCTCGCCGGCAAGGTGCTGGGTGACGGCGAGCTCGCCGCCTACGGCTGGGTGCCGGACGGCGTGGCCGGCCACTCTCCGGCACGCTACGAATGGGCCGACTGGCCCGCCGCGCGGCGCATCGCCGAGGCACGGCGGCTGTACGCCGAGGCCGGCTATTCGACCGCGCGCCCGCTCGAGTTCGAGCTGCGCTTCAACAAGAGCCCGTTGCACGACCGGCTCGCGCTGGCGGTCAGCACCATGTGGAAGCAGGTCCTGGGGGTGCGGGTGAAGCTGGTGGCGGAGGAATTCCGCGTGCTCAAGCAGAACATCGACGCGCGCACGGTGCAGGCCTTCCGCGGCAGCTGGATCGGCGACTACAACGACCCCTATTCATTCCTGCAGGTGCTGGAGAGCGGTTTCGGCATCAACCTGCCGCGCTACGCGAACGCGGACTACGACCGCCTGCTCGCCGAGGCGCGAGTGGCCACCGACCCGGCGGCGCGCAGCGCGCTGCTGGCGTCCGCCGAGCGCACGATGCTCGACGATGCGCCGCTGGTGCCGCTGTACTTCTACGTGTCCAAGCACTTCGTGGCGCCGCGGGTGCAGGGCTGGTACGACAACGTCATGAACGTGACACTGAGCCGGGCGCTGTCGGTGGCGCCCTGACTCCGATCAGCCCGCGAGCAGCACCGCCTCGGCGTGCTCGAGCGCTTCGGGCGTGCCGTAGAGCACCACCACGTCGCCGGCACGCACGATCGTATCGGCGTCCGGGTCGCGGCCGACGATGCCGTCGCGCCGCAAGGCCGTGAACGACACTTCGGCGCCACGCGCCGCGACCTCGGCCAGGGTCCGCCCGATGCTCCAGGCACCGGGGGGAACCACCACGGTATGCAGCTCCTCGCGCAGCGCGTGCGTCTCGTCGATGAGCGGCGCCCGGTCGCTGCGGAACACGCTGCGCAGCAGGCTGTAGCGATGCCGGCGGATGTCGCCGATGGTCTTGACGACCCGGGACATCGGCACGTCCAGGACCAGCAATGCGTGGGAGACGAGCATCAATGCCGCCTCCAGGGTCTCCGGCACCACCTCGGTGGCGCCGGCGCCGAGCAGTTGCTCGAGGCGGGTGTCGTCGGCCGTGCGCACCAGCACCGGCACGTCGGCGCGCAGGCGCCGGATCGCCTCGACGATGGCGACCGAGCGCTCGGCATCGGAGAAGGTCACTACGACTGCGCTGGCGTGCTCCAGTCCCACCGCATCGAGGACCAGCTCGTCCGCGGCATCGCCGTAGACCACCGGGTCGCCGGCCTCGCGCGCCGTCCTGACCCGGTACGGGTCGAGGTCCATGGCGATGTACTCGAAGCCCTGGCCCTCGAGCACGCGCGCGACGTTCTGGCCGACGCGCCCGAAGCCACAGAGCACCACGTGCTCGCGCCGCGCGAGCGCCTCGGTCGGGGCGTCGAACTTTCCCGGCTGCGGCCGCGCTGGTCCCTGCTCCCGCAGCAGGAAACGCGCGATGCCGCGGTTGTGGCGGATCAGCATCGGCGAGATGATCATGCTGAGCGTGATGGCCGCGAGCAGGAGCTGCGTTGCTTCCTGCCCCATCAAGCGGTTCTGCAGCAGGAGCGCCAGCAGTGCGAAGCCGAACTCGCCGCCCTCGGCGAGCACGATGCCGGTGCGCAGCGACTTGAACCAGGTGCCGGCGAAGCGGCGTGCCACCAGCGTGATCACGCCCGCCTTCAGCAGCAGCAGTCCCGCCAGCAACGCGGTGACCACCGGCAGCTGCTTGAACAGGAAGGCGACGTCGAGCTTCATGCCCACCGTCACGAAGAACAGGCCGAGCAGCGTGTCCCGGAATGGCCGGATGCCGGCGGCGACCTGGTAGCGATACTCCGTCTCGGCCAGCATCATGCCGGCCAGGAAGGCGCCGAGCGCGAATGACAGCCCGACGGCGTGCGTCGCCCAGGCGGCGCCCGTCGCCACGAACAGTACCGCGAGCGTGAACAGCTCGTGGGTACGCGCCCGCGCGATCTCGTGGAACATCGGCCGCAGCAGCCAGCGCCCCGCGGCGAGCACGATGCCGAGCGCCGCGGCACCCTTGGCCAGCGCCAGCAGCACGTCATGGAGCGTGTACTCGGCGCCGGCGGCGCCGATCAGGCCCGCCAGCGCCAGGAACGGCACGAAGGCGAGGTCCTGGAACAGCAGGATGCCGAAGGACAGCCGGCCGTGGGTACGGTTGAGTTCGCCCTGCTCCGACAGCTGCCGCACGACGATGGCGGTGGACGACATGGCCACCGCGCCGCCGAGCACCACTGCGACCTCGACCGGGGCCCCGAGCCACCAGCCGACGGCACCGGCGGCGAGCGCCGTGACGATCACCTGGGCCGAGCCCAGGGCGAAGACCTCGTGGCGCATCGCGATCATGCGCGGCAGCGAGAACTCGAGGCCGAGGGTGAACAACAGGAACACCACGCCAAACTCGGCCAGGGTCCAGGTCGTCTCGGAGTCCTCCACCCAGCCGAGTGCGTGCGGTCCGAGCGCGATGCCGACGGCCAGGAAGCCGATGATGGGGGGCAGCCGGAGCCGGCCGAGCGTCGCCACCACGAGCAGCGTGGCGGCGAGCAGCAGGAGCACATCGGCCAGTTCGTTGTCACCCATCATTCGGCGCTTCCCGTGGTCACGATGCCATGTTGGAGTGGCGCCGTCAGTGAGGCAACTACGATCCTTGGTCGCCGCTCGTGGTGCCTGCTAGCATCCATCCGACGGCGGCCGCGCCGTCGCCCGGATCTCACCAGCGTGAAACTCGAGACCAGTGACGAAGCGGGCCGGCGGACGTTGTCGCTGCATGGCCGCTGGACCGTGGAGCACGTCGCCGCGCTCGAGCGCGGCCTGGCCGCCGGAAGCCGGGACGCTCCGGCGGCGGTAGCCATCGACGTCGCCGGCATCGACGCCCTGGACCTGACCGGTGCGTGGCTGCTGCGCGCGCTCGAGGGGCGTCTGGCCGCGGCAGGCGCCACGATCAGCTGGCCGTCGGGCCGTCCGCCCCAGCTCGACTTCGTCGACGAGGTCGTGGCGCGTGAGCCGGAAGCCCCCGACGAGGAGGAATACCGCCGCAACCTGGTCGCCCTGCCGCTGCACACGGTCGGCTACCTGGTCGTTCGCGCCCGCGACGGACTGCTCGACCACCTCTCGATGCTGGGCGCGATCCTCGCGGCCCTGGGCCGGGCGCTGCTGCACCCGCGCCGGTTCCGGCTGCCGTCGATCGTGCGTCACGTCTACGACACCGGTGTGACCGCCATTCCCATCGTGGCGCTGATCGCGTTCCTGATCAGCGTGATCGTCGCCTACATCGGCGCGCAGCAGCTGCGGCAGTTCGGTGGCGAGATCTTCGTCGTCGACCTCGTGACCATCTCGGTGCTGCGCGAGCTCGGCGTGCTGCTCACCGCCATCGTGGTCGCGGGTCGTTCCGGCAGCGCCTTCGCCGCCGAGATCGGGGTGATGAAACTCAACGACGAGGTGGATGCCTTGCGCGCCATCGGCATGGATCCGGTGGAGGTGCTGGTCCTGCCGCGGGTGCTGGGCCTGGTCATTGCGCTGCCGCTGCTCACCGTCGTTGCCGATGCGATGGGCCTCGCCGGCGGGGCGCTGCTGTCGTGGTCGCTGGTCGACATCACCTTCACCCAGTACGTCGAGCGCGTCAACGAGTCCATCGCCAGCACCACGTTCTGGGTCGGCGTGGTCAAGGCTCCGGTGTTCGCGGTGCTGATCGCACTGGTCGGGACGCTGCGCGGCATGCAGGTGCGCGGCTCGTCGCGCGAGCTCGGCCGGCTGACGACGGTGGCGGTGGTGCAGTCGATCTTCCTCGTGATCCTCTTCGATGCGCTGTTCGCGGTGCTGTTCATGGAGCTCGACATCTGATGCAGCCGGTGATCTCGGTGCGCGGCATCGTCAACCGCTTCGGCTCGCAGGTCGTGCACGACGGGCTCGATCTCGACGTCATGCCGGGAGAGGTGTTCGGCATCGTCGGTGGCTCCGGCAGCGGCAAGTCGGTGTTGCTGCGCACGATGCTCGGGCTGCAGGTCCCTGCCGCGGGCAGTGTGCAGATCGAGGGCAGGCAGGTGGTGGGCGTGGCCGGGCGCGAACTCATCGACATCAAGCGCCGCTACGGGGTGACTTTCCAGCACGGTGCGCTGTTCAGCTCGCTCACGGTCGCCCAGAATGTCGAGTTGCCGTTCATCGAGTACCACCGCGTCGATCCGGCAGTCACCCGTGAACTGGCCGAACTCAGGATCCGCATGGTCGGGCTGCCGCTCGAGGCGGCCGACAAGTACCCGGCGCAGCTGTCCGGTGGCATGGTGAAGCGCGCCGCGCTGGCCCGCGCGCTGGCGCTCGATCCGGCGCTGCTGTTCCTCGACGAGCCGACCTCCGGGCTCGACCCGATCTCGGCCGCGGCCTTCGACCGGCTGGTGCTGCACCTGCAGCGGAGCCTGTCGCTCACGGTGGTGATGATCACCCACGACCTCGACACGATATTCCGCACCTGCAACCGGGTCGGCGTGATCGTCGAGCGACGGATGGTGAGCGGGACGCTCGACGAAATCGTGCGGCACGAGCATCCTTGGATCCACGAGTACTTCCATGGCGAGCGCAGCCGCATCGCCGCGCGGGGGCGTTGAGGATGGACAGGGAAGCAAACTACGTCGCGGTCGGTGCCTTCGTGCTGCTGCTGGTGGCGATGGCGGCCGGCTTCGTGCTCTGGTATTCCGACACGGGTGACCGACGTGCCTACCGGCGGCACGAGATCTACTTCGACGGCAGTGTGTTCGGCCTGTCCGAGGGCAGCTCCGTGCGCTACCTGGGCGTCGCGGTCGGGCGCGTCGTGCGCATCGGCCTCGATCCGCGCGATCCGCGACGGGTGCGGATCGTCGCCGACATCGCGGAGGACACGCCGATCGAGTCGAACACCGTGGCGCGGCTCGCGCTGCAGGGCGTCACCGGACTGCTGTTCGTCGACCTCAAGCCGGCGGATCCGTCGAAGGCGTCGAGCGAGGACGTGCCGAGCCTCGACTACCCGGTCATCCCGTCGGAACGCTCGGACTTCGACGTGTTCGTGAGCAGCCTGCCGGACGTCGTGGCGAAGGCCGGCGAATTCCTCAACCGGCTCAATTCGACGCTCTCGGAGGAGAACGTCCGGTCGGTAGCGGCGACGCTCGCGGGCCTGGAGGCAGCCAGCAAGGAGCTGCCGGGGGCGGTGGCCGACGCGCGGCGCCTGCTCGAGGATGCCCAGGCGGCCGCGCAGGGACTCCGGACCACGGCCGCGACCTTGAGCGAAGTGTCCGCTGATGCCGGGCCGGGCATCACGGAGGGCATCGACCAGCTGCGGATCGCGGCCGAGAACATGGCGGCCGCCAGCGCGCGCATCGACCGGCTGCTCACCGACAACGAGGCGAGCATGTCGCGCTTCGCCGGCCAGGGCCTGGCGGAGATCGAGCAGCTGGTGCTCGACATGCGCGAGACCGCGCGCGCCTTCGACAGGCTAGGCAGCCGGCTCGAGCAGGACCCGTCGCTCTTGCTGTACCAGCCGTCGCGACGCGGCGTGGAGATTCCCCCATGAACAGGTTGTCATTGATCGCCGCGTGCCTGCTGCTCGGCGCCTGTGCCGGCGGTTTCGAGCGCAATGCGCCGGAGGCGCGCGTCTATCGCCTGGTGGCGCCCGGCGTGCCAGCAGGCGCGCCGCTGGCGGCGAACGTGCTGGTGATGCGCCCGGCGGTGGTCCCGGGCCTGCGCACAGAGCGTGTCGCGACGCTGTGGCCGGGCAATCGCCTCGACTACTACGCGGGCGCGCGCTGGAGCGGCGAACTCGGCGCGGTGGTGCAGGCGGCCATGGTCGAGGGCCTGCGCTCGACGGGGCGATTCGCCACCGTCGAGGCGGACCCGGGGCGCTTTCGCGCCACGCACGTGCTCGGGGTCGAGGTCAGCCGCTTCGAGGCGGACTATTCGGCGGGTGCGCCGCCGGTGGCGCGGGTGGCCTTGACGGTGACGCTCGCGACGCATGCGGAGCGGCGCCCGCTCGGATCGTGGTCCCAGGCTGCGGCGGTGCCGGCCGCCGAGAACACGCTGGCGGCGGTCACGGCGGCGCTCGAGGCTGCGTTTGGACAGGCGGCCGGCGAGCTCATGGGGCGCTCGATCGACTCGCTCGCGCTCGACCTCGCG
>CAZXAS010000036.1:0-17714 GCA_964638185.1 uncultured Steroidobacteraceae bacterium
ACCGCCGCCAGGATGACGTCGGCCGCGAGCTCGACGTCGGCCGGCCCGGTGTCGCGGCCGACCGAGAGACGCAGGGTCGCCTGCGCGGCGAGGTCGGACAGGCCCAGGGCGCGCAGCACGTAGGAGGGTTCCGCCGTCGCCGAGTGGCAGGCGGAACCGCTCGTCGCGTGCACCAGTCCGTCGAGCTCGAGCAAGAGGCTCTCGCCCTCTATCCCGGCGAAGGTGACGCTCAGGATGCCGGGGACCGAGGGTGCCGGGGCGCCGTTTCGCCGCACCGCCGCGGCCGCGGAAAGGCGGGTCCAAAGCTGCTCCTTCAGGGCGCGGACCCGCGCTTCCTCGGCCGGCAGCGCGCGCCGGGCCAGCTCGGCGGCGACGCCGAAGCCCACCAGCTGGTGCGTGGCCAGGGTTCCCGAGCGCAGGCCGCGCTCCTGCCCGCCCCCGAACAGGAGCGGTCGCAGCACCGGGCGGGGTCGCTCCCCAAGGTAGAGGGCGCCGACGCCCTTCGGGCCGCCGAGCTTGTGCGCGGTGAAGGCCAGCAGGTCAGCGCCCAGTTCGCCGACGTCGATCGGGACGCGGCCGGCGGACTGGGCGGCATCGACGTGCAGGGGTACGCCGCGGGACCGACATTCGGCGGCGATCGCCGGGATGTCGTTCAGCACGCCGAGCTCGTTGCTCGCGTGCATGACCGACACCAGCACCGTCTCCGGTCGCAGGGCGTCGCGGACCTGCGCCGCCGCCACCCGTCCGTCCGGGCCGGGCGTGAGCCAGGTGACCGCGACGCCTTCGCGCTCCAGCTGCCGGCAGGCGTCGAGGACGGCGCGGTGCTCGGTGCGCGAGGTCACGAGGTGGCGATGGCCGGCGGGTGCGGCGCGCGCCACGCCGAGGATCGCCAGGTTGTCGGCCTCGGTGGCGCCGGAGGTGAAGACGATCGAGCCGGCCCCGGCCCCGATCAGCGCCGCGACGGCCGTGCGGGCCTCCTCGATGGCCTCGGCCGCGCGGCGGCCGGCCGCGTGGGAGGACGAGGGATTGGCGTGCGGACCATCCGGACCGAGGCACGACGCCATGGCAGCAGCGACCTCGGGATGCACCGGGCAGCTGGCCGCATAGTCGAGATAGACCGCCGGGTCGCGCGCCATGGGCTCAGCTCCCCACGCGCGCGCCGTGGCGCTGCACGGCGGTCAAGAGGCCGCGCAGGATCTGGACCTCCTTCGCGTCGGGCTCGGCCCGCGCCAGCAGCCGTTCCAGGCGCCTGAGCAGGCCGGCGGTATTGCGCTCGTCCAGGAAGCCGATCTCGGTCAGCACCGCGGCGAGGTGCTGGTGCAGGTCGTGCACCTGCTGCACCGTGGCCGGCGGCGACTCGGCGGCGAGGCGGCGCGGCGCGGCGCCAGCGCCCATGCGGATCTCCCAGGTCACGATCTGCACCGCCTGCGCCAGGTTGAGCGATTCGTAGTCCGGGTTGGCCGGGATGTTGAGCAGCGCATGACACAGCGACAGGTCGTCGTTGGACAGCCCGTTGCGCTCGTTGCCGAACACCACCGCCACCGGGCCGCGTGCCGATTCGGCCAGGAGGCGCGCGGCGGCTTCACGCGGATCCAGCACCGTCCAGTTGGCGCTGCGCGGCCGCGCGCTCGCCCCGAGCACCAGCCCGCAGCCGTCGAGCGCCTCGAGCAGCGTCGCTGCCACCCGGGCGCGCATCAGCAGGTCGGCCGCACCCGAGGCGAGTGCCGTGGCCTCGGCATCCGGGAAGCGCTTCGGCCGCACCAGCACGAGTTCGCCGAGACCCATGTTCTTCATGGCGCGCGCCACCGACCCGATGTTGCCCGGGTGACTGGTGTCTGCCAGTACGATGCGAATGGGTCCCATGCCGCCACGTGCCTCCGCGTTGCTGGTATTCTAGCGTCCATGCGCCGCGGCCCCGCAGGGGTCCTGCGGCGGCCCTTTTTCCGGGACCAGCCATGCATCCTCTGCTCAACATCGCGGTCCGCGCCGCCAGGCGTGCCGGCGACATCATCGTCCGCAACATCGACCGCGGGCCGTCACTCGAAGTGTCCACCAAGGACCGCAACGACTTCGTCACCGAGGTCGACCACGCGGCCGAGGCGGAGATCATGGCGATCATCCGCAAGGCCTATCCGCAGCACGGCTTCCTGGCCGAGGAAAGCGGCCGCTCCGGCGGCGACGAGACCGTCTGGATCATCGATCCGCTGGACGGCACGACCAACTTCATGCACGGCTTTCCGCAGTTCTCGGTGTCGATCGCCTGCGAGCACCGCGGCAAGGCCGAGGTGGCGGTCGTGTTCGACCCCTTGAGGAGCGAGATGTTCACCGCCGAACGCGGCGCCGGTTCGCAACTCGAGGGCAAGCGCATCCGCGTCAGCAAGCAGCGCACCCTCGACGGTGCGCTGATCGGCACCGGTTTCCCCTATCGCGCCAACCTGCGCTACGCCAGGCCCTACCTCGCGATGCTGGAGGTGGTGATGGGTGCCGCGGCCGGGGTGCGGCGGCCAGGTTCGGCCGCGCTCGACCTCGCCTACGTCGCCGCAGGGCGGCTCGACGGCTTCTGGGAGATCGGCCTGTCGCCGTGGGACACGGCCGCCGGCGTGCTGCTCATCACCGAGGCCGGCGGCCGGGTCGGTACCCTGTCCGGCAAGCCCTACGGGGGACAGGGTCACATCGCGGCCGGCAGCCCCAAGGTCTTCACCGGGCTGGTCGAGGCGATCGCACCGCACCTGCCGCCCGAACTCGCCGACTGACTCGCCGGCGACGGCGTCAGCCGCCTTCGCCGTCCGCGGCCTGCTCCCTTGGCCGGCGCAGTTCGACCGGCCGCGCCGCCCCGGCACGGGCGCGCACGCGGATGTTGATCATCTCCACGCCCACCGAGAACGCCATCGCGAAGTACAGGTAGCCCTTCGGGATGTGGACGTCGAAGGCATCGGCGATGAGCGCCACGCCGACCAGGATCAGGAACGACAGCGCCAGCATCTTGATGGTCGGGTGGCGGTCGATGAACTCGTTGATCGGGGCGGCCAGGAACATCATCACCACCACCGCGATGACGATCGCCGCGACCATGATTTCCACGTGCTGCGCGAGCCCGACGGCCGTGAACACCGAGTCGAGCGAGAACACGATGTCGAGGATGCCGATCTGCACGATCACGAGCATGAAGCTCGTCGCGGCGCCGACCTTGCGCTCGCTCTCCGCGCCCTCGAGCGCTCCGTGAATCTCGCTGACGCTCTTCGCGAGCAGGAACAAGCCACCCCCGAACAGGATCAGGTCGCGCCCGGAGATCTCCTGGTCGAGGGCGGTGAACAGCGGCGCCGTGAGGCCGATCAGCCATGTGATCGAGAACAGGAGCGCGATGCGCGTCAGCATGGCGAAGGCGAGGCCGAGCGTGCGCGCACGCGGCTGCTGCTCCTTTGGCAGGCGCGAGGCGAGGATCGACAGGAAGATGATGTTGTCGATGCCGAGGACGATCTCGAGCAACGTCAACGTCAGGAAGGACAGCCAGGCCTGCGGGTCGGTCAGCAGCTCGACCATGACGACCTCGAGGCGCCCTCAGGGCAGCGCGTCGGCCTCCGCCTTCTTCTCCGGCGGCATCAGGTCGCGCTGCGACAGCCCGAAATCCAGTGCCGCGGCGCCGGCCACGTAGATCGACGAGTATGTGCCGATCACGATGCCTACCGCCAGCGCCGTGGCGAAGCCGCGTAGCGCCTCGCCGCCGAGCACCAGCAGCGACAGCACGACGATCATGGTGGTGCCTGAGGTCATCAGGGTGCGCGACAGGGTCTCGTTGATGGCCGTGTTCATCACTTCCATCGGTGTCGCCTTGCGCATCGACAGCAGGCGCTCGCGGACCCGGTCGAACACGACCACGGTGTCGTTCAGCGAGTAGCCGATGACGGCGAGGATCGCCGACAGCACCGGCAGGTCGAAGGTGATCTGGGTCACCGCAAAGAAGCCGACCACCAGGAACGGGTCGTGCAGTGCGGCGAGGATGGCGCCCACCGAGAACTTCCACTGGAAGCGCATGACCACGTAGATCCCGATGAACAGCAATGTCATCAGGAGCGCAGTGGCCCCCTTCTCGGCCAGCTCGCGGCCGACCTGCGGCCCGATCGCCTCGGTGCGCAGGATCTCGACGTCCGCATCCACGGTCCGGAGCGCGGCGACCGCCGCCTCGGTCTGCGCCATGGCCGCCTGGCCCTCCGCGGGCGGCAAGCGCACGAGCACGTCGCTGGCGGTGCCGAAGCTCTGCACCTGCGCGCCGCCGAGCCCGGCCGCAGCCAGTGCCTCGCGCGTGCGCTCGAGGTCCGCCGCGGTCGAATAGCCGGCCTCGATGACGATGCCGCCGGTGAAGTCGATGCCGAAGTTCAGGCCGCGAATGGCCACCGCCAGGATCGAGCCGACGATGATGGCCGCCGAGAAGGCGTACCAGTAGCGCCGATTCTCCATGAAGCGGAAGCGGGTGACCTTGTGAAAAATCTCCATGACCGGACCTCAGATCGCCAGCCGCTCGATGCGGCGGCGGCGACCGTAAACCAGCTGGATCACCGCACGGCTGCCCATCAGGGCCGTGAACAGCGACGTCAGGATGCCGAGGAACAACACCACCGCGAAGCCGCGGATGGGCCCGGTGCCGAAGGCGAACAGCATGACGGCCGCGATCAGCGTGGTGACGTTGGCGTCGATGATCGCCGACAGCGCGTGCTCGAAGCCGCCGTGGATGGCGGCCCAGGGCGAGGTGCCGTTGCGCAGTTCCTCGCGGATGCGCTCGTAGATCAGGATGTTGGCGTCCACCGCCATGCCGACGGTGAGAACGATGCCGGCGATGCCCGGTAGCGTCAGGGCGGCGCCGAACAGCGACAGCAGGGCCGTGATCAGCACCACGTTCGCCACCAGGATGGTGTCGGCCACCAGGCCGAAGACCCGGTAGTAGATCACCATGAACACGAAGGTGATCAGCATGCCGATGGCCAGCGCCCGGAAACCCCGCTCGATGTTGGCCTTGCCGAGGCTCGGACCGATGAGCCGCTGCTCGACGATGTAGAGCGGCGCCGCCAGCGCGCCGGCGCGCAGCAGCTTGGCCAGTTCCTGGCCCTCCGCGACCGTGAGCCCGGTGATCTGGAATCGGGTCGAGAACACGCCCTGGATGGTGGCGACGCTGATCACGTCCTCGCTGGAGCGATCGATGACGACCTTGCGCCCGTCGCGCTCGACCAGCTCGCGTTCCTTCTCGATGAACACCACCGCCATCGGCTTGCCCAGGTTCTCGCGGGTGGTGCGCAGCATTTCCTCGCCGCCGCGCCCGTCGAGCACGACGTCGACGGCCGGCTCGCCCTGGGCGATCGTGGAACTCGCATCGATGAGCTGCTCGCCGGTCGCGATGACATCGCGCTTCAGCAGCACCGGGTTGCCGTCGCGGTCCTTGTACAGGCGGCTGCCGAGCGGCGCGCGGCCGCTGCGCTGGGCTTCCACCGGACTGTTCACCGCGTCGACCAGGCGGAACTCCAGGGTCGCGACCTTGCCGAGCACGCGCACCACTTCCGCCGCATCCTGGATGCCCGGCAGCTGGACCGCGATGCGATTCAGGCCCTGGCGCTGGATGACCGGCTCCGCCACGCCGAGCGCGTTGACCCGGTTGTTGAGCGCGGTGATGTTCTGCTGGATGGCGAAGTCCTGCCGTTGCCGGACCTGGTCGGCGGTCAGCTCTGCGATGACCAGGCCGGGCTCCTCCTCGCGGATCGTCAGCTGCGGGTCGAACTTCCTGAAGGCATCCATGGCCTCGCCGGTCTGGGCCGGGTCGCGCAGGCGGACCCGCACCTCGGCGGCGGCGGCGGCCACTTCCTGGTACTGGATCCGCTCGTCGCGCAGCACCTTGCGCAGGTCGCGCTCCAGCACCTGCAGCAGCTGCGTGACCGCCCCCTCGACGTCGACCTCGTAGACCAGGTACATGCCGCCACGCAGGTCGAGGCCGAGGCTCATCGGCTTCAGGCCCAGGTCGGTGAGCCAGCGCGGGGCGAGGGAAGCGAAGGTCGTGGCGACCGCGAACTGCCCCTCGAAGGCCTTGTTGATGGCGTCGCGCGCCGCAAGCTGGTTGTCCACTTCCTCGAAGCGGATCCACAGCCGGCCGTCGCCATCGACGAAGGCGTCCTCGAACGGGATCGACTGCTCGTTGAGCAGGCGCTCGACCTCGCCACTCGTCGCCTCGGTGAACGCGGCGCGGTCCTTGCGGGACAGCTGCAGCGCGGCCGTCTCGCCGAACAGGTTCGGCAGCGCGAAGATGATGGCTAACAGCATGACCGCGAGTACGGTCATGCTCTTCCACAGCGGATACTGGTGCATTGAGAGGCCCCCGGGGGCGCGCGATTCAGCCCTTGACGGTGCCCTTGGGCATCAACTGCGAGACCTGGAACTTCTGCACCTGGATCGCGACCCCGCGGGCGACCTCCAGCGTGATGAAGTTGTCGCCGACCTCGGTGATGCGCCCGAGCAGTCCTCCGTTGGTGACGACCTCGTCACCCGACTGCAGCTTGCCGACCATCTCCCGGTGCTCCTTGGCGCGCTTGGTCTGCGGCCGGATCAGCAGGAAATAGAACACGACGAAGATGAGCACCAGTGGCAGGAGCTGCATCAGCATGCTGCCTCCCGGGGCGGCCCCGGCGTCCTGCGCCCAGGCAGTGGCAATGAAAAGGTCCATGAGTGTCCTCTCGGCTCTGGGGCCGGCGGCGGCCGGCCCGGTGCAAACGACCGCGGATTATGCCACAGGCGGGGCCGTGCCTCGCCTCGCTTCGAGGAAACCACGCCGGAACGCGCCAAAGCTGCCCGCGCGGATCGCCGCCCGGATGCGGCGCATCAGGTCCTGGTAGAAGTGCAGGTTGTGGACGGTGGCGAGCCGCGGACCGAGCATTTCCCCGCACTTGTCGAGGTGGCGCAGGTAGGCACGGCTGTAGTTCCGGCAGGTGTAGCAGCTGCAGTCCTCGTCCGGCGGCCGGGTGTCCTCGGCGTGACGGGCATTACGGATGTTCAACACACCGTCGCTGACGAACAGGTGGCCGTTGCGCGCGTGCCGGGTCGGGATCACGCAGTCGAACATGTCGATGCCGCGGTGCACCGCCTCGACGATGTCCTCCGGCCGGCCGACGCCCATCAGGTAGCGCGGCAGCGCAGCGGGCATCTCCGGGACCAGTTCCTCCAGCACGCGGTCACGCTCTTCCTCGGGCTCCCCGACCGACAGGCCGCCGATCGCCAGTCCGTCGAAACCGATGCGTGCCAGCCCCTCCAGGGAAGCCAGCCTGAGCGGCGTGTGCATGCCGCCCTGCACGATGCCGAACAACGTGCCGCAACCGGGAATCGCGTCGAAGGCGCCACGGCTGCGCGCCGACCAGCGCAGCGACAGTTCCATGGATTCCCGCGCAGCACGCTCGTCCGCGGGATAAGGGGTGCACTCGTCGAACACCATCGCGATGTCCGAATCGAGGGCACGCTGCACCTCCATCGAGCGCTCGGGCGACAGGAACACCACCGAACCGTCGACCGGCGAGCGGAAGCGCACGCCGTCCTCGCTGACCTTGCGCATCTCCGCCAGGCTGAACACCTGGAAGCCACCGGAGTCAGTGAGTATCGGATGGTCCCAGTGCATAAAGCCGTGGAGCCCACCATGGCGGCGCACGATCTTCGGCCCCGGCCGCAGCATCAGGTGGAAGGTGTTGCCGAGGATGATCTCCGCCCCGCAGGCCTCCAGTTCCTCAGGCGTGACGCCCTTGACCGTGCCATAGGTGCCGACCGGCATGAACGCAGGCGTCTCCACCGTACCGTGCGGCAGCGAGAGCCGTCCGGTGCGGGAGCGGGCCTCCTCGGCGAGCACTTCGAACTTCACGTCGTTGCCCTCGGCGCCAGCACGCCAGGCGCGGGTGTGAGAAAGGTCGCGTCACCGTAGCTGAAGAAGCGGTAGCCGGCGTCGATCGCGTGCCGGTAGGCCGACAGCACGAATTCGCGCCCGGCGAAGGCGCTCACCAGCATCAGCAGCGTCGACCCGGGGAGGTGGAAGTTCGTGACCAGCGCATCGACCACCCGGAAGCGAAAGCCCGGATAGATGAAGATGTCGGTATCGCCCTCGAATGGCGCCAGCGCGCCGCCCTGCGCCGCCGACTCCAGGCTGCGCACGACGGTCGTGCCGGCCGCGACCACGCGCCCACCGCGGCGGCGGGCGGCGGCGACGCGCTCGACGCAGTCCTCGCCGACACGGACGTGTTCCGCGTGCATGTGGTGCTCACGGATATCGTCGCTGCGCACCGGCTGGAAGGTGCCGGCGCCCACGTGCAGGGTCAGGCGCGCGACCTCGACGCCGCGCTCGGCCAGCGCATCGAAGATCGCCTGGTCGAAGTGAAGCCCGGCGGTGGGTGCCGCCACCGCGCCGGGCTCGGCCGCGTACACGGTCTGGTAGCGCTCGCGGTCAGCGTCGCCGGCCGGCCGGGTGATGTAGGGCGGCAGCGGCATGGCGCCGTGGGACTCGAAGTACGGGCCGGCATCGCGGTCGAGCTCGAACTCGAACAGGTCGCCATCGCGTCCGACCGCGACCGCCCGCGCGCCGCCTGGCAGCAGCACCGGCATGCCCGGCCGGAAGCCCTTGCTGGCACGGGCATGCGCCAGGATCCGCCGCGGCGCCACGATGCGCTCGAGCAGGATCTCGACCGACCCGCCCGTGGCCTTCCGGCCTCGCAGGCGAGCCGGCAGCACGCGCGTGTCATTGAGGACCAGCAGGTCGCCCGGCTCGAGGAGGGCCGGCAGGTCGCGGAACCAAAGGTCGCGACAGGTCGCGGTCGCCCCGTCGCAGGCCAGCAGGCGGCTGCCCGAGCGCTCGGGCAGCGGCGCCTGCGCGATCAGGTCAGGAGGCAGTTCGTAGTCGAAATCCGCGCGGCGCATGGGCCGCGCACATTACCACAGCGCCGATCGTGCTCAGCCGGCCGGCGGCGCCGGTGGTGCCGGCGGAGCCGGGGGAGCCGGCGGCACCGGCATGGACCGGAAGCTCGCCTCCGGCACCGTCACCTGCAGCGTCTGGCGCTTCTTCTGGCGCATGACCGTGAGTTCCACCTGCTCGCCGGGTTCGTAGGAACCCAGGATGCGCAGGGCCTGGCTGCTGGAGGCCGGTTCGCGACCGCCGATGCTCAGGATTACGTCGCCGTCCTCGAGGCCGGCCGCACCATCCTTCGGGCTGCGCACGACCAGGAGTCCCTTGTCGGTGCCGAAATAGCGGCCGAGACCCGGCGTCATGGGCACGAACTCGACGCTCGCCCAGGGTCCGAGCAGGAAATGGCCGCGGTGGAACGGCAGCAATGGCATGCCGCCGGCCTCGTCCTGCCAGAGCATGTCCTGCCCCGGGCGCGCCACCAGCACGACATCGACGTCGCGCCCGCCGCGCTTGAGCCCGAGCGCCAGCTTCTGCCCGGGCTCGACCTCGCCCATGCGCCCGACGAGGTCGCGCCCCGAGCCGATCCGGTCGCCATCCACGGCCACGATCAGGTCGCCGGCCAGCACGCCGGCCTCGGCCGCTGGACCGCCCGGGCTCACGCTCACCACGCGCGCGCCGTTCACGCCCGGCTCGGCCGCGCCGAGGTTCACGCCAATGACGGCGCGCCGTGGCGAGCCGAGGCGGATGCGACGGACCTCGCGCACGATCGGTCCGGTCATGTCGGCGGAAAGTTCGGCGACCTCGCGTGCGGCCTCCTCCAGCTTGCGCTGGGCTTCCTCGAGGCGTCGCGCATCCTCGGCGCGTTCGGCCTCGAGCGAGTCGTTCGACTGGGCCAGGGCCGGCGGGACGCCGAGCGCCAGCCAACCGGCGGCAAGGAGGGCGGTGACGATGCGTTGCATGGGGAGTGTCTCCTGAGGGACGGCGCGTGCCGGCCGTCAACGATCGGCCAGGACGCGCGCATAGCGGACCTGTACCAGTGAGTTCATGAGGTTGACCCGCTCCTGCCAGAGCTGCTCGGCCACCTCGGGGGCGTGGGGCTCGAAGGACACCGCGCTCAACTGGTCGTCGACCACGGCGAGCGTGTCCTCGAGTGCGGCCACGGCATAGCCGGTGCCGGCCCGCGTCGTACTGCGCGATGGAAGGTCCGCCAGGATCGCATCGAGTCGCGCGTTCTCGGCGAGCAGACGATCGAGGCGGTCGGAACGTGCCGGCGCGGCGGGGCTGGCGGGCGTGACCGTGGCCGCGTCGCGCGCGAGCCATGCGCCCAGCACGCACACCGTGACCAGGCACGCGGCCAGCGCGAGCTTCGCGCCCGACGGCGGCGTCGCATCGGACACGGCCGCGCGCGCGCGGATGGCGGGCCACAGGCCCTGCGGCGGATCGAAATCCGGCAGCGCCTGCAGGCGCTCGGACAGGCAGCGTGCGCCGCCGGCCTCTGCCTGCCGGGCCCCGGTGTCCGGGTTCAATTGGTCGAAATCGGCGTGCATGACGGACTGGCCTCGTGGTCGAATTCCGGTGCCGGGTCGAGTGTCACGCGCAGGCGGGCGTGCGCCCGCGCGAGCTGCGACTTGGAGAAGCTCGGCGTTCGGCCGAGCCCGGCGGCGATCTCCTCGTGGGTGTAGCCCTCGACATCGTGCAGCCAGACGACGGCGCGCGCCGTCGGCGACAGGCGCGCGAGCGCGCGTTCGAGGTCGCTCGCCTGGTCGACCCGCCGGGCCTCGCCGGCCACGACGGGCTCCGCCCCGGGCAGGTCCTCCAGCCACTCGAGGCCCCGTTGCCAGGGTGAGCGCAGGTGCATCAGGCTCCGGCGCACGGCGATGGCGCGGATCCACATCGGCAGCGGCGCGCGACCCTCGAAGCCGCCGATGTGGCGGATGACGTCGGCGAAGGTCTCCTGCAGCAGGTCCTCGGCGACCGCATCGCGCCGCACGAGCCGCCGGATCAGGGTGTAGATCGCGCCGTAGCAGGCGACGTAGACGGCCTCGAGCGCGGCCGGCGAGCCGGCCCGGGCCGCGGCCACGGTGGCGTCATCGAGGTGGATGTCGGATATGCGGGTCATCACGGACTAGGATGCGCCGGCCGCAGAAAAGGTCGCAGGAATCTTCAGCCGTGGTGACCGCGCGTGAGGCATCGGGGCGGGGCTGGTGCCGGGAGCGAGACTCGAACTCGCACGATGTTGCCACCGGTGGATTTTGAGTCCACTGCGTCTACCAATTCCGCCATCCCGGCCGGCGCGCGAAGTATAGGCGATCGCGCCGGAGACCGGCATCCACGGCGCTTGGCAGCGGAACCCCTGGCGCGGGACAATCATCGCCCCGTCGTTGGACCGCGAGATTCCATGAAGTTCTGCCCGGAATGTGGCCAGCCGGTCGCCTTGAAGGTGCCGGAGGGCGACCACCTGCCGCGGCACGTATGCCCGGCCTGCTCGACCGTGCACTACCAGAACCCCAAGATCGTGGTCGGCTGCGTCCCGGAGCATGACGGCCGGATCCTGCTGTGCCGCCGCGCGATCGAACCACGACACGGCTACTGGACCATCCCGGCGGGTTTCATGGAGAACGACGAGACCCTGCAGCAGGGCGCGCTGCGCGAGACCTGGGAGGAGGCCTGCGCGCGGGTCGAGATCGGCTCGCCGCTCGCCATCGTGCACGTGCTGCATGCCCGCCAGGTGCATGTGATGTTCCGCGCGCACCTGCCCGAACCGGAATTCGCGGCGGGCCCGGAGAGCCTCGAGGTCGTGCTGGCCACGCCGGAGCAGATTCCCTGGAACGAGATCGCGTTTCCCAGCGTCCGCTTCGCGCTGGAACGCTACCTCGAGGACCGGCTCGCGGGCCGGGATACCCTGCATTTCAGCGCCATCGATCGACGGCTGGCCGGGCGATGAGCCCCACGGTGTTCCGGGCCCTGCCCTGTGGCAGAATACCGCGTCCCCGCGCCCACCCGGCCGGTCAGCCACCAGTGCCCATGCCCTGAGGAGATCCCAGGATGACGTTCGTCGTCACCGAGAATTGCATCAAGTGCAAGTACATGGATTGCGTGGAGGTGTGTCCCGTGGACTGCTTCCACGAGGGCCCGAACTTCCTGGTGATCGACCCGGACGAGTGCATCGACTGCACGCTGTGCGAGCCCGAGTGCCCGGTCGAGGCGATCTTCTCCGAGGAGGAGCTGCCCCCCGGCCAGGAGCAGTTCACCGCCATCAACGCCGAGCTCGCCAAGAAGTGGCCGGTCATCACCGAGAAGGGCGAGGCGCCCGCGGATGCCGATGAATGGAAGGGCGTCGAGGGCAAGCTCTCGCACCTCGAGCGCTGAAACCCGGCCGCGCCGCGGTTGACGCGGCGTCGGCGCGCCGCCCGGGCGACCGGTGGCCTCAGTCCTGGCCGGCCAGCACCTTGAGGTGTTCCACCAGCCGCGGCGCCGGCATGTAGCCGGTGATGTAGTCGCCGCCCTCGGTGATGATGCCCGGGGTGCCGCGTATGCCCATGTCGCGACCGAGCTCGAACTGCCTGGCGACCGGGTTGGCGCACCTGGCCGCCTGGACGTTCTCGCCGAGCTTGGCCCGGGTCAGGGCATCGCGGCGGTCGCTGCTGCACCACACCGCCTCCGCCTTGCGCCAGGCCTCGGTGCCCGGCCCGCCACGGGGATACATGAAGTAGCGCACGCGGACGCCGAGCTTGTTCAGCTCCCCGACCTCGGAATGCAGCTGCCGGCAGTAGCCGCAGTCGATGTCGGTGAACACGTTGATCGTACGGGTGTAGCCCTTGGGCGCGAACACGATGGCCTGGTCGTCACGCACGCCCTTGAGCAGCGCGACCCGCACCGCCTTGCGGCTGACCTCGGTCAGGTTCTGCTTCGACTTCATGTCGTAGATGTCGCCGTCGAGGTAGAAGCGGCCGTCGGCCGACACGTACCCGATCTCGGTGCCGGAGGACACCTGGTACAGCCCGGGAACCGGGCCGGGCCGGATGTCGTCGGGCGCCACGTCGAGGCTCTCGGCGATCTTCGCCCGCACGTCGGGCGGCACGTCCGCGGCCTGGGCTGCGGACGCCGCGAGCATTACGGTCACGGCCAGCGGGCCGGCGAGAGTGTGGAAACGCATGGCAATCGCCTCGCAGCGGGACTGGAGCTTGGACCGGCGGGTGCGGTCCGCGTTCAATGCGGTGCGAAGTCTAGCAGACGACCGGTCAGCCGCGCGGGTGGTGCTGCGAGTGCAGGTCCTTCATGCGCTCGCGGGCCACGTGCGTGTAGATCTGCGTCGTGGACAGGTCGCTGTGGCCGAGCAGCATCTGCACCACCCGCAGGTCCGCACCGCGATTCAGCAGGTGCGTGGCGAAGGCGTGCCGGAGCGTGTGCGGCGACAGCTCCTTGCTGATGCCCGCGCGGGCCGAGTAGCGCTTGATGATGTGCCAGAACGCCTGCCGCGTCATGCGGTCGCCGCGGCGGGTCGGGAACAGGTAATCGGTCTGCCGGTCGAGCAGGATCTCGCCGCGCGGGCCCGCCATGAAGTCGGACACCCAGCGCACCGCCTCCTCGCCCAGCGGGATCAGCCGCTCGCGATTGCCCTTGCCGACGATGCGGATCACGCCCTGGTTCAGGTTGACCTGGTTCTGGCGCAGGTTGACGAGTTCGGATACGCGCAGGCCGGTCGCGTACAGCACTTCGAGCATCGCGCGGTCGCGGTGACCCAGCGGGTCGGCGACGACCGGCGCCGCCAGCAGCGAGTCGACCTGTGACTCGCTCAAGGACTTCGGCAGCGAGCGGCCGATCTTCGGCATGGCGATCTGCGCGGTCGGGTCCTCGGCCAGCTGGCCCTCGCGCACGAGGTGGCGGAAGAACCTGCGGAAGCTCGACAGTTGCCGCGCGGTCGAGCGCGGCCTGGCGCCGGTTTCGACGCGCCAGGCGATGAAGGCGAGCAGGTCGTTGCGCGTGGTCCGGGTGATCGAGGTACCGCGCGCATTGAGCCATCGCGCCAGGGCCGTGAGGTCGGCGCGATAGGCCGCGAGCGTATTCGGTGACAGGCCACGCTCCATCCAGACGGCATCGAGGAACTTGCCGATCGAAGGCTCGACCGGATCCTCTGCCGCCTCGGCCGCGGCCAGCGTGACCGCGCGAACGGAGGTGGACGATTTCATCGCTGAGCTCATGTCTGCAACGCGCTCCTCGGACCCCTGGACACCGGCCGGTGCGCGGCTGGCGCGCAGATCGGCGGTGCTACAGAATGCCGGGGCAGTATCCGTCCGACCCCGGGCCCCCGACGTGACGGGCCTCACACAAGAAGATGAGCATTAACATAACTGGAACCAGTTCACGGAACGCGCAGCCGGCGGGGAATTCCGCCTGATGCGCGCAGGTCCCCTGCGCCTGGCCTGGGGCGCCTACTGCTGGCTCCTGTTCACGGTGCTGCTCCTCGGCGCGATCGTGCTGGCGCTCGTGATGCCCTCGCTCGAACTGCGGCGCGACGGCTCGCGCGTCATGGCCAGGCTGTTCTTCCGCCTCGCCGGCCTGCCGCTCGCCGTCGCCGGCCGCGAGCGGCTGCCGTCCCGCCCGGCGGTGGTGGTGGCCAACCACTCGAGCTACGTCGACGGCCCCCTGCTGTACGCCGTCCTGCCATCGCGCTTCGGGTTCGTCATCAAGAAGGAGATCGTCGGCATCCCGCTCGCCGGCTTCCTGCTGCGGCGCCTCGGCCACGAGTTCGTCGACCGGCACAACCGCTCGGAGAGCGCCAAGGACGCACGCCGCATCCTCAAGGCCGCAGCGGGCGGCGGATCGGTTGCCTTCTTTCCAGAAGGCACCTTTTCGGAACGCGCCGGCCTCGGAAAGTTCCACAGCGGCGCGTTCGTGACCGCCACGCGCCTCGGCATGCCGGTGGTGCCGGTGGTGATCCACGGCGCCCGCGCGGTGCTGCGCGCCGAGACCTGGCTGCCGCGCCACGGGCCACTCAGGGTGGAGATCCTCGAACCGATCGAGCCACCCGCTGCGGGCGAGGCGGACGCCGTGCTGCGCCTGAAGGAAACGGCGCGGCAGCGGATCCTGGAGCGGCTGGGGGAGCCGGATGCGGAGGTGAGCCGTGAGCCGTGATCGGTGATTGGTGATTGGTGATCGGTGATCGGTGATTGGTGATCGGCAGCAAGTGCTCAGTGCAAGCGACGGCTCGGCGGAACTGTGAACAGCGGATAGACAAGCCAAGTGGCTCCGCTCTCTTGCTGATCACTGATCACCAATCACCGATCACGGATAACGGCTCACGGCTCACGGCTCACAGCTCACAGCTCACAGCTCACGCCACTACATGTTCCGCCGATACTGCCCGCCCACCGCGTACAGCGCCCCCGAGATGCGCCCGAGCGAGGCAACCTTGACCGACTCGATCAGCTCGGCGAACAGGTTCCCGCCCGCCGCGGCGGTGTCCTGCAGCCGCTGGAGGGCGGCCGGCTGCTCGTCCTCGCGCGCGGCGTTGAAGGCGCGGACCGAGGCGACCTGGTCCTGCTTCTCCTGTTCCGTCGAGCGGATCAGCTCCGGCGTGATGAGCTCGGCCTCGTTGCGCTTCGCCGGCAGGAAAGTGTTGACCCCGACGATGGGCAGGCTGCCGTCGTGCTTCTTGTGCTCGTAGTACAGCGACTCTTCCTGGATCTTGCCGCGCTGGTACATGGTCTCCATCGCGCCGAGCACGCCGCCGCGCTCCGACAGGCTCTCGAACTCCCGGTACACCGCCTCTTCCACGATGTCGGTCAGCTGTTCGACCAGGAACGAGCCCTGCCAGGGGTTCTGGTTCTTGTTGAGCCCGAGCTCGCGGGCGATGATCAACTGGATGGCGACCGCGCGGCGCACGCTTTCCTCGGTCGGCGTGGTGAGCGCCTCGTCGTAGGCGTTGGTATGCAGGCTGTTGCAGCTGTCGAACAGTGCATACATCGCCTGCAGCGTGGTGCGGATGTCGTTGAACTGGATCTCCTGCGCGTGGAGTGAACGGCCGGAGGTCTGGATGTGGTACTTGAGCATCTGGCTGCGCGGTCCCGCGCGGTAGATGTCGCGCATCGCGCGGGCCCAGATTCGCCGCGCCACGCGTCCGATCACCGCGTACTCGGGGTCCATGCCGTTCGAGAAGAAGAACGACAGGTTGGGCGCGAAGTCGTCGATCTTCATGCCACGCGCAAGGTAGTACTCCACGATGGTGAAGCCGTTCGCCAGCGTGAAGGCCAGCTGGCTGACCGGGTTCGCGCCGGCCTCGGCGATGTGGTAGCCGGAGATCGACACCGAGTAGAAATTGCGCACGCCGTTGTCGGTGAAGTACTGCTGGACGTCGCCCATCATCCTGAGCGCGAACTCGGTGGAGAAGATGCAGGTGTTCTGCGCCTGGTCCTCCTTCAGGATGTCGGCCTGCACCGTGCCGCGCACGCTCGCGAGCGCCTCGGCCTTGAGCCTGGCGTAGGTGTCGGCATCGACGAGCTGGTCGCCGGTGACGCCGAGGAGCCCCAGGCCGAATCCGTCGTTGCCGGCGGGCAGTTCGCCCCGGTAGCGCGGACGCTCGCGACCCTGCCACAGCTTCGCGATCTTCCGCTCGGCCTCGTCCCAGCCACCGCTCTCCTTGAGATGACGCTCGACGCGCTGGTCGATCGCGGTGTTCATGAACATCGCCAGGATCATCGGCGCGGGACCGTTGATGGTCATCGACACCGAGGTCGAGGGCGCGCACAGGTCGAAGCCCGAATACAGCTTCTTCATGTCGTCGAGCGTGGCGATGGACACGCCCGAGTTGCCGATGCGGCCATAGATGTCCGGCCGCTCGTCCGGGTCCTCGCCGTACAGCGTGGTCGAGTCGAAGGCGGTCGACAGCCGCGCCGCCTTGTGACCACCCGCGACGTAGTGGAACCGGCGGTTGGTGCGCTCCGGGGCGCCCTCGCCGGCGAACATGCGGGTCGGGTCCTCGTCCTCGCGGCGATACGGATAGATGCCGGCGGTATACGGATAAGCACCCGGCAGGTTCTCGCGCAGCAGGAAGCCGAGCAGATCGCCCCAGTCGCCGTAGCGCGGCACGGCGATCTTGGGCACGCGTTGGTGCGACAGGGTCTCGGTGTAGTTCTGTCCCCGCACCTCGCGACCGCGCACCGTGTAGGCATACTCGTCGGCCGTGGCGCCGCGCTCACGCGCGGGCCAGTCCTTTAGGAGCGCCAGCCCCTCGGCGCCGATGGCATCGAGTGCCGCGTTGTAGTGCGCGCGCAGCTTCGCGATGCTCGCGTCACCCTCGCGCAGCCGGGCATCCGAGTAGCGCTCGAGGGGCGCCGGCAGGGCCGGGTCGGCCAGTGCCTCGAGCGCGCGGAACAGGCCGTGGGCGCGGGACGCCGCCGCCGCGGCCGACTCGGCCTGGCGTTGCTGGCGCCGGCCGTTGTCCGCGATCTCGGACAGGTAGCGCACGCGCTCGCCAGGAATCACCGCCTGGCGCTTCGGCAGGCCCACGGGTGCGAGGCCCTCGGGCTTCCACGGCGTGACGCGCCCGCGCGCGGCGTCGAGCCGCCCGCAGATCGCCGCGAACAGCGCGTTGACGCCGGCATCGTTGAACTGGCTGGCGATGGTCGGATAGACCGGCAGCTCCTCGGGCGGGACCTTGAACAGCTTGCGGTTGCGCGCCACCTGCTTGCGCACGTCCCTGAGCGCATCCTCGGAGCCGCGCTTCTCGAACTTGTTGAGCACGATCAGGTCGGCGAAGTCGAGCATGTCGATCTTCTCGAGCTGGCTCGCCGCGCCGTACTCG
>CAZXAS010000037.1:0-1140 GCA_964638185.1 uncultured Steroidobacteraceae bacterium
GGGTCGCCGGAATAGCAGCGAAACAGCTGCCCGGCCTCCTCGAGCCGTTCGAGGCCGCTGGCCGTGGCGCCGCTCAGCGTGTTGCCGTGGGTATCCTTCAGGTTCATGAGGTGTTCTCCGGTTCGGGTGTGCGGCGTAGACTAGGCGACGCGTCCCCCGGCCTGAATGACTGCGGCGCCGGAATACATGACTGATCCGCCGGTCCGTGCGAGGCGTACATGGATGCACTGTCGGACGTCCTGCGCGCCGTCCAGCTGACGGGCGGCGTGTTCCTCGAGGCGGAGTTCACGGCGCCGTGGTGCGTCTGGTCCCAGGTCGGACCGGAGGACTGCCAGCCGTTCCTCGTCGCGCCCCGGCACCTGCTCGCCTACCACTGCGTGCTGGAGGGCCGCATGCTGGTCGGCCTCGATGACGGCGGCGACGTCCTCGAACTGACTGCGGGCGGCGCCGTGCTGCTGCCGCGCAATCCGCGCCACCGGCTGGGCAGTACGCTCGACATCGAGCCGGTGCTGGCAGACGAACTGGTGCAGCCGCCCGCGAATGGCGGGCTGGCCCGGATCCACGCCGGCGGCGGAGGCGAGGTGACACGGTTCGTCTGCGGCTTCCTCGGCTGCGATGCGCCGTTCAACCCGCTGCTCGCGGCGCTGCCCGAGACACTCACGCTCGACTTGCGCGACACGGCCGCGGGTGCCTGGATGGAAAGCTCGTTTCGCTTCGCGGCGGCGCAGCATGGGCGCGGGCCGCCGGGCGACCTCGTCGTCCTGACCCGGTTGTCGGAGCTCTTGTTCGTCGAGGCGCTGCGCGTCTACCTGCAACGGCTGCCGGGCGACGAGCGCGGCTGGCTCGGCGGGCTCAAGGACCCCGTGGTCGGGCGGGCGCTGGCGCTGATCCATACGGGATTCCGCGAGCCCTGGACGAGCGAGTCGCTGGCACAGGCGGTGAACCTGTCGCGCTCCGCGTTCGCCGAGCGCTTCACCACGCTCATCGGTCGCCCGCCGATGCAGTACCTGACCGAGTGGCGGCTGCTGCGCGCCAGTCGACTGCTGCAGGAAAGCCCGCGCTCCGTGGCGCAGGTCGCCGCGGAGGTCGGCTACGAGTCGGAGGCCGCCTTCAGCAGGGCGTTCAAGCGCCAGCACGGCG
>CAZXAS010000037.1:1240-3659 GCA_964638185.1 uncultured Steroidobacteraceae bacterium
AGGAAGCTCGACAGCGACAGGGCGGTCGGCGAGTAGCCGACGGTGTAGCCCGCGCCGTTGAACGCCGGGATGCGGATGATCCCGTTCTGCACGCCCTCCCGCGTCTCCTGCACGATCTCCCTGGTCGGCAGCGCATCGAAGATCGCCTGGGTGTCGATCATCACCGTGTAGGCGGGGTCGATGTCGTCGACGTTGGCGGCCGCCACCCGCAGCTGGTCGCGGGTCGCGTTGCTGAGGATCGTGTAGTTGAACGTGTTGTCGAAGACGGTGATCGTCTGGTTGGGGATCGGCGACGGCCAGTCGATGAACTGCTCGATCGTGATGGTGACCGACAGCCGCGCGTTGTCGGCGGCGCGCTCCAGCGCCGACTTGAGCGCCGTCCGGAACGCCGGACCGTCCTGCACTTCCTGGGCCTGTGCCTTCAGGTCCTCCAGGTATCCCTTGCGGGTATTGACGATCAGCTGTGCGGTGCTGCGCGCGCTGTTGGCCGCGCTGTTCGCGATCGACACTTCATCGACGAGGTCGGAGGCGCAGACGTCGCCGATCAACAGGTCTCGGCAGGAGTTGCGCAAGCCGGAGAGGACGCCGTTGTAGGTGGCGGTCCGGACCGCGCCCGGCACACCGTCGAGGACCGTGATGGCGGTGTCGGCGATGCCGGGGAGGGCACTGCGGAATCCGTTCAGGCTGAGCGCTCCCTGGTAGCTGCCGACCGCCGCCTCGAGGTCGGCCATCGCCTGTTCGATCGACGCGTCGACGGAGTCGAAGGCGGCGTCGACGGCGTCGGCGATGATGGCGCCGATGTCCACCCGGGGCGTCTCGATCTGGGTCGTCACGGTGTCGCCGGCGAACTCCATCGCCAGCGTGAGCGGCAGGACCGGGTCGTCGATGCTGGCGCTCAGGGTCACGGCGTCCGGGGTGATCATCATCGTGCCGCCGAACGCGGCCGCGGGCAGCTGCGAACGATACTGGCCCGACAGGGAACCGGAGAACGACCCGTCGCCATTGATGAACCAGTTGCCGACGACGCTGGTGGCCGGGAGGATCGGGAACCAGTCGGGCTGCCAGCTGACGTCCGGCGCGATGGTCGTCTGCATCGCCAGCTGCTGGCGGTCGAAGCCGACATCGAACGTGGCGCTGGTGGCGGCGAGGTCGAAGTTGAACAGGCCGACGTTCAGCACCTGGAAGTCGAAGCTCGCATTGCCGTTCAGGCCCGACTTGTACTCGATGCTGGAGTCGAGCGGATCGTCCCAGTCGATGTCGGAGAACTGCGGGTCGCGGGTCACCCGCGTGCCCTCCAGCGTGAAGAAGTCGAACACCTTGACGCCGAGGGAGAAGGCCCCCTTCTCGATCGTGTGGCCATTGAAGCTGTCGAGCTCGGGAAAGTCCTGCGTCGGCTCGAAAGGGATCAGGCCGTTATCCGACTCGCCATAGCCGGCGTCTCCGAGCGGTGTGCCGGCAAACCTGTAGTAGAACGGGTCGTAGGGATCGAGGATGAACAGGATCTCGCCGCTCGCCGGCAGGTCCAGCGTGATGGTGTTGAGGAAGCCCGGGTTGTCGCGGTCACCGACCTCGAGCTCGGTGGCGACGCCGACGTAGAACACCAGGTAGTCGAAGTCCTCCTGCAACAGAATGCCGAATGCCGGCTCGCGATTGATGTCGCGGCCCTTGTAGAGGCCCACCCGCGCCTTGACGCCCGCATTGAGCGCCACGTGGTCGGTGAGTTCCTCGGGCATGTTCGTTTCGCCGAACAGGTCGATCAGGTTGCCGTCCTGGTCGAACTCGAACTGCAGCGTGGAGTCCTCGAGCCTGACGTCGCGACTGCCGAAGTTGAGCTCGACGTCGCCCTCGGCGACGAAGGCGGTCTTGTTCGGGTCGCCGGTGTCGACCGGGGTGGTCGTTCCCTCGGTGACGACGTCGGCCTGGGACAGCGTGGGTGCGGCGACCGTGATCGAGAACGGCCCGAGTGTCGCGGTCGCCTGGCCGTCCGACACGCGCAGCGTGATGTCCGGGTAACCGCCGATCTGGTCGATGGCCGGCGTGCCGGTGAGCCGGCCGGTGGACGCGTCGAGCGTCAACCATCCCGGGAGATTCGTCGCCGTGAACGTGAGGCGATCGCCGTCCGGATCGCTGGCGGTGGGCACGAAGTCGTAGAGCGCGCCGGACTTGATCGACTCGTCCGGGGCGCCGCTGATGGTCGGCGCGGCGTTCTGGACGGGTGGCGGCGCCGAGCCGCCGCTGCTGCCGCCACCACCACCTCCGCAGGCGCTGAGCAGGGACGCCAGCGCGAGGCCGGCCGGGAGCAGAAGGCCGCCACGCATGCGGCTGGCCGGGTTTTGCATTGACATAGTGTTCCCCTCGTACAGGAATCGGTTGCCGTCACGAGGGAATGCAGGAACGGCGGGCGAAATCCCCCGTCGTT
>CAZXAS010000037.1:3759-6456 GCA_964638185.1 uncultured Steroidobacteraceae bacterium
GCGCCGGTGAGGTCGCGGACGACCAGGGCCGGCTCGTCCGGATCGGACAGCCCGCGCGAGAATGCGATGCCCTCGCGGTACTCGAGGCAGTAGGCGAGCACCCGGGTCAGCAGGTACTCCGCGGTCTCCGAGGGGTGCCGGGCGACCCGCAGTTCGAGGGTCTCGTACACGGCGCGATCCGCGTCGGCGAGGCGGATGTCGAAGACATGGACGGTGGCGCCGGCGGCCATGCGCGATTCCAGCGTGTCGGGATGGGTCCGGCAGGCTACCTGATCGCGCTGCCGGCGGGGAGACTTGCCGTCATCCGGTTGCCGCCCTCGTCCGTTATGATCAGGCGGCGCATGCGGCCGGTCGTTCCGGCTCCAGGTCTTCAGGTGAATGATTTCCACGCAGCGGCGACGCGCAGCTGACGGCCGTCGTCCCGGAGTCCCGATCGATGCAGATGCTCCCCGACCATCCACTGCGGACCGAACTCAACAACGAGCTGCATGCGCGCCCGCCGGAGGCACTGACGGCGCCGCTCAGGTTGTCGTTCCTCGCCCTCTATTCCGACGCGTCGACGCGTGAACGCGAGCTCGAGAGCATCGCCCGGCTGGCGACGCGGTTCGGGGTGCCGCCTCCGGTGGCCGGCGCCACTCATTACAGCGCGGACCTCGGCCCGTTCCGCCTCAAGTGGGAGCGGCACACGGAGTTCGCGCGCTACAAGTTCATCGTCACGGGGGCCGTGGACGATCCGTTCACCGCGCCGGCGATCGACGTCGTGCCGGCCGACTGGCTCGAGAGCCTGCCCGGCCAGACGATGGTGGCCACCCATGCGGTGATGCTCCCGGCGCCCGCCACGGCACTCGACTTCGAGGCCCTCGGCGCACGCCACTTCGCCGGCAACGTGCTGGTGGGCGCCGGTATCGCCGCGGGCGCGGGGATCGCGCTCACCGATTGCCGGATCCACGACGGCTTCGGGCGGCTGCTCGTCTACAACCACGGCATGACGCCGCGGCAGGCGGGGCGGATGATGCAACGCCTGCTGGAGATCGACACCTACCGCGCCATGGCGCTCCTGACCCTGCCGGTGGCGAGGGAGCTGTCGCCGTGGCTCAACGGCGCCGAGCACGAGTTGGCCGGCATCTCGAGCAGGCTGGTGGGGTCTAGCGAGGCGGACGAGCCGGCGTTGCTCGACCGCCTGACGCGCCTCGATGCCGAGATCGAAAGCCGGGAGTCCGCGCACCACTACCGCTTCAGCGCCGCGGATGCCTACAACGACCTGGTGCTGCGGCGCATCGCGGAGCTGCGCGAGTCGCGCATCCAGGGCCTGCAGACGTTCGAGGAGTTCACCGAGCGGCGACTGGCGCCGGCCATCGCGACCTGCCGCGCGGTCGCGACGCGGCTCGACTCGCTGTCGGAGCGCGTGGCGCGGGCGACGCAGCTGTTGTCGACGCGCGTCGACGTCTCGCGAGAGCGCCAGAACCAGCAGGTGCTCGAGTCGATGAACCGGCGTGCTGCAGCTCAGCTGCGCCTGCAGCAGACGGTCGAGGGGTTGTCCGTGGCCGCCATCACCTACTACATCGTGGGGCTGGTCGGGTACGGCGCGAAGGGGCTCAACGCGGCGGGCGTCGCGCTCGACCCCGACGTGACGATGGGGGTGAGCATCCCGATCGTGGTCGTGCTGGTCGCGCTCGCGGTGCGCCGCGTGCGCAGGGCGGTGAACGGCGACGGGCGCTGAGCGCGCGGCGGTTCCGGCGCGCGCCTGTTCGATCTACGCGAAGATGGCCTCCAGGGCCGGTTCGATCTTCGGGTGGCGGAACTCGAAGCCCTCGTCCAGGAGACGGGCGGGCAGCATGCGGTCGCTGCCGAGCAGGACCTCCGACATCTCGCCCAGCATCAGCTCGAGGACCGGTGCGGGCACCTTGAACACCGTGGGGCGTCCGAGCGCCGCGCCCAGCGCGCGCGTGAAGCGGGCGTTGGTGACCGGTTCCGGCGCGCTCGCGTTGTACGGGCCGGATGCCTGCGGATTCTCGAGCAGCCACACCAGCACCGACACCATGTCTTCGCGGTGGATCCACGGGAAGTAGTGCTCGCCGCTGCCGAGCGGGCCGCCGAGGCCGAGCTTGAACGCCGGCAGCATCTTCGCCAGCGCGCCGCCATCGCGGTCGAGCACGACGCCGGTGCGCGAGATCGCAACGCGGACCCCGATGTCACGCGCCTTCAGGGCCGCCGCTTCCCAGGCTTCGCACAGGTCGTTGGTGAAGCCCGGTGTTGGGCGGGTGTCCTCGGTGACGGGCGTGTCGCCCTGTTCGCCGTAGTAGCCGACCGCGGAGCCGGACACCAGCACCGTGGGGCGATGGCGCGTCCTGCCCATCCATGCGACGAGGCGCGATGTGGTGTCGACGCGCGAGTCCACCAGCAGTTTCTTGCGGCTTTCGGTCCAGCGCGCATCGGCGATCGAAGCACCGGCGAGGTTGATGACGCCGTCGACACCCTGGTCGTCGAGGCTCTCGAGGAGATTGACGGCCGCGCGCGCTCCCTTGGGAAGCGCGGGCTTCGACTGGCGGGTGAGGACGATGACCTCGTGCCCGGCATCCGCCAGGCGTGGACACAGCGACTGACCAATGAAGCCAGTCCCACCCGTGACGAGAACACGCATGGAAGACCACCGCTGGGCTGGCGTGCGCGGAGACGCGTACGCGATCACGCTAACGC
>CAZXAS010000037.1:6556-17531 GCA_964638185.1 uncultured Steroidobacteraceae bacterium
ACCTCGACGATGACGTCGGCGGGGATGCCCAGCACCCGGGCGTGCTCACGCAGTGCCGCGGGGTCCTTCGCTTCGTACAGGCAGTAGGTCTTCTTCTGGTCCGCGCTCAGGAACGAGAACAGCCACTGCACGCCGATCTCGCTGCTGACGTCGGTGATCTGGCGTACTGCCTCGGCGCTGAGTTGCAGTTGCTCGGCGAACTGTCGTTCGATCATGAAAAGGGCCATGGCGATTCCCCCTCTTTGCACTGGTGCGCTTGGACCCCGCCCGGGCGGTCCCGCCCGGGGCGTATCGTGCGCCAAAGATAGACACTCCTGTGCCGTCGGGCCAGCCGACGCGTCGCCGCCGATCGCTCCCCGGGGCCCCGGCGCCCCTGCCGGGGCCCGCGACGGCGTCGGTCAGATGGACTCAGTGATGTGTGGGTCGCAGGTAGTGGCGCACGGCCTCGGCACCGATCCTGCGCCCATGCTGGAGCCCCGCGAGCACGGCCTTGCGGAAGTGATAGCCGACCAGAATCCGCGAGCGGCCGTTCTCCCAGGCGGCCTCGGAGAACCTGGCGAAATGCCTGCGGATCTCGTTCGGGCCATCGCAATGAGTGGTCGGGTCCGGCAGCGAGTAGCTGCAGTTGCTGAAGCCCACATGGTCGGTCCTGAACACCCGACGGAAGACCTCGGCGGCGACCGCCCCTTGCACCGCATGGGCGGAGTCGTAGTCCGGGAACGGCGGAGTCGGATCCAGCGGCTCCCAGCCAGGGTCGCCAACGGTCCACGGATTGCCGTCGTCGTCGGCCAGCTGGATGGCAGTCTCGGGCCTCCAGAAGTTGTAGTGATACTTGGCGCTCACGGACGCGATGTAGCCGTCGGCGAGGCCCATGTTCAGCAGGGCGAACAGTCGGGCGGTCTCCCAAAGGTCGAGTCCGAAGTCCGGCGCAACCGAGCGGCCGATCCGGTTCCAGGCAAGCGGCGAGCTCTCGATCCAGAAGCGCGCGATCTCCGTTTCGTCGTCGCTGCGGATGCTGCCGTTCTTCGCCCCGTAGAGCTTGACCTCGTAGAGATCGAGCGCGTAGAGCAGACAGCTTCCCATCGTTCCGGGCTGGCGACGCTTGCCACAGCTGACCGGATACGGGGGGCGCGGCCGGAACTGGTCGGCGCCTCTCAGCACGAACGGCGTGACCTCACCCCAGCCGGGGACCACCGCCAATGGGCTGCCGGCCGTGAAACGCCACTCGCCCGGCTCGGTACCCTGCGGGTAGGCAAAATCGAGGAACAGCGTGTCGTCGCCGTCGTCTGTGCGCAGGTTGATGATCGCCGCAGCTGCGGCCTCGCCTGCCGCGATCCCGGCGTCCTTGGCAGGGCCATCGGCCACGCCAGCGAGCGCGGCGGCGTAGTCGGCCTCGACGCGGGCCAACGCTCCGGGAATGCAGGCATCGAAGAGCGGAAAGTCGTTCTGGATCTCCGCCAGGTCGCTGATGGCTTGCGCGAGCACCTTGCTGGCGGCAGCCGCTACCGCGGCCTCGGGCGATGCGCCCGGTGCCGACCCTTTGTAGGCGTAGTGCTGCGACCGACGATCGATCGCGTTCAAGGCATCGTGTATCGCGACGTGCATCATGGCGTACATGCGCGACTCGTGAAACGGGTTTGCGCCGACCGGCGAGGTGATGCACGCAGCCTTCGCGGCCTCGCCGGCGTTGTAGTTCCACTGCAGCACGGCATCCCCGGTGCCGCTGGCGCCGACGCCGGACGACCAGCCTGCGAGGCCGACAGCCAAGGCGCTGGCTGCCAGAAGTGACTTGTTCATGGGCTTCCCCCTCGGTTGCTCCAAGTGACTCTTCCGAGCGGACCATCTGGCGTGCCACGTTTCGGCGATGCGCACGGATCGTCCGGTGGAGGCAATCTACGAATCCGGTTGGTTCGCGCCTATCGTCAGGAATGATGAGTGGCGCCAGGTGCCCGGCCAGGCCACGTGCAGCCGCGAAAGCGCAGTCAGTCGGTCATCACCAGTCCGGCGCGGCGAGCCTGGGCCACGGCCTCCGTGCGGTTGGACGTGCCCGTCTTGCGCAGGATGTTGCGGATGTGGGTCGCGACGGTGGCGGTGCTGAGTCCAAGCTGGCTGGCGATATGCTTGTTGCTGGCGCCGGCGGCAATCAGCCGCAGCACCTCCAGTTCGCGCTCACTCAGGCTCTGGGGCACGCCCGGACCGGCCCCCAGCTGCTCGATGCGCTCGAGCAGTGGCTGCATGCCGAGTTCGGTCGCGGTCGCGGCGGCCTCGGTCAGCAGCCTGCGGGCGCGTGCTTCGTCCGCAGGGCGACCGGTGCGGGCGAGCATCGCGGCGTAGTCGGCCTGGGTACGCGCCAGGATCGGCCGGGCACCCATCGCGTCGGCGAGCTCCAGCGCCTCCTCGAACAGGCGCGCCGCCTCGGTGCGCCGTCCGAGCACGAGCGCGAGCCGCGCCAGGAAGCCGGAGGCGGGGCCGTGGATGACGGCCGTGTGGAGCAGCAGGTTGAACCCGCGATAAGGCTTGAGGATCTCGAAGAGATCCTTGCAGCGCGCTGTGTCGCCGAGGCTCGCGCAGGCATCGGCGAGGTAGGCAAGCGAGGTCTCGTAGATGTCGTCGTCGACCAGGCGTCCGAAGTCCCCGAGGCGAGTCAGCGCCTCGCGGGCCTGGGCTTTCTGGCCCAGTTCGCAGTGCAACAGGATGCGTCCGGGCAGCCAGGTGCGCAGTCGGTCACCCGCCGCCGCGACCTGCTCGAGGACTGCAGCCAGCTGTCGCAGTCCGCCACGGGCGCGCTGGATGGCGAAGACCTGGAAACTGAATCGTCCCTCCAGTCCGGAGAGCCCCTGCGTGGAGCCTTGCTCCAGGCTTCGCTGGCCCCACTCCAGTCCCTGCTGCCAGCGGCCCTCGAGCACGGCGAGCATGGCCCGGAACCCGGTCGCGACCTGCCGGTAGAACGAATACCGCGCTTCCTCGGCCAGGCGCTCCAGCTCGTCGAGCGGCGCACGCAACTCGGCGATGCGGCCAAGCTTGGCCAGCGGGAACAGCACGGCCGCTAGGCCGAACAGCAGGTCCTCCGGCTGGTCGCTGCGACGGGCCAGCGCCAGCACCTCCTCGAGCATGGGCAATTGGCGGGGCACTTCGTAGGCACGGTGGTACACGTACCAGGCCTTGCTGAGGCACGCGAACAGCACCTCCGGGTCGTCGACCTCGCGCGCGGTCCGGACCGCCTCCTCGAGCGTCGACCGCGCGTGCGTCAGCTCGTCACAGTGGCGGTAGGCGAGGGCGAGCGAGGCCAGCAGTCGTGCGCGGGTTCCGGCGGCGCCGGGCGGGAGCATCTCGAGGGCAGCCTTGTGCAAGGGTACCGATGACAGGTGGGCGATGCCCGTACTCGCACGCACGTACTGCCATGTCACGACGGCTGACGCGAGTTCTTCCGGCCAGCGATGGCGGTGCGCGAGCAGTGCCGCGCCGAGGCAGGCGCGATCCGCCTGGCCGGGCTGGCCGGACCAGTAATGTGCCTGTCCCAGCTGGCCCAGCAGCTCGAAGCGCAGCGAGGGGTCAGCTTCAGGCTGCAGCTCAAGGAGCTGCAGGGCACGCTCGAGGTGTGCGGCAGCCTCGCCGTAGGCACGTCGCTTGATCGAGAGCGCGGCCGCGCGCCGGGCCCACTCGACGGCCTCCGGCCGGTAGCCGCCACGCGCGGCCTCGAACCAGTGGTGAGCGAGTCGCTGGGCATGCTCGTGCGGATCGTGATCCGGCAGCTGCTGGAGCGCCTCGGCCGCCGTTTGGTGCAGCCGGACCCGTTCATCGGCGTCCAGATCCCCGTACAGGACCTCGCGAAACAGCGCGTGCAGGAAACGGAAGCGACCCGTCCCGACCGCGCTCACGATCGCAGCATCGGCCGCCCGCTGGATCAGCAGCAGGACGGGCAGAGCGGTGTCGGGGCACAGGCGGGTCAGCAACGCTGCGTCGAAGTCCCGACCCGTGACGGCCGCAATCCGGAGCACGTCCAGCACCTCGTCCCCGACCGTGGCCAGGCGTCTCGCGATGACCTCCCGCAGGCTGTCCGGTATGTCGAAGTGTCCGTCGCTGGTGGCTTCGGCGAGTGTCGTGTCCCGGCGCGCCAGGTCGGCGGCCACCTGGCCCACGAACAGCGGATTGCCGTCGCTGCGACGCCGAACGACGTCGACCAGGGCGGGCGGGACCGGAGATTGCAACTTCAGGCGCAGCAGCTCAGCCACCTCATCGTGGCCAAGCCCGGCGAGAGCAAGCGTCTCGTAGCCGACGGTCCGGCTGAGCCGCCCCAGCGCATCGCGCAGCGGGTGCGATGCGCCGACATCGGAGTCGCGATAGGCGGCGATCACCAGGGCTGGCGTCGTGGTGAGTTGCCGCGCGTAGTACTCGAGCAGTGAAAGCGAGGACTGGTCCGACAGGTGCAGGTTGTCGAACAACACTACCAGCGGCTTGCGGCGTGCGATCGCGAGCAGGAAGCGGGTTACGGAGTCGAACAGCTGGTAGCGGGCCGAGTCGCTTTCCTTTGGTGGGCGGCTCGCCGGCAAGCGCAGGCGATCGCGCAACTCGGGAAGGATGTCGGCCACGGCCCCGGCACCAGAGCCCAGGTCGGCAACGAGCGACTGGTCGTCGGCCCGTTGCACGTAGCCGCGCAACGCCAGGAGCCACGGCAGGTACGGCGGCGCGACCGGGTCCTCGACCATCTGGCTCCACAGCACCTGCGAGCCACCGGCGTCTGCGATCGCCGCGACCTCGGACATCAGGTGCGTCTTGCCGATGCCCGCCTCGCCAGCGATGGTGACGATGCGGCCCCGGCCGGCACGACTGTCCTCGAGCAGGCGCCCGAGCTCCGCGATCTCCGTCTTGCGACCAACGAAGTGCCGGTACATGCGCTGCATCCCTGCGCATCGACGCCGCCACCATACCGCAGTCCACCCCGACCGGTACCGGACTTGGATTATTGGAGTTTGGCCAAACGAATCTGAGAGTTACCGCGTCACCGTGGCGGGACCACGTCGATTTCCCGCAAGATCGGTTACCAAACTCCAATAATCCAAGTCCGGTACCGGTCAAGGGGTGCTGGTCAGGGGCGGGCACCGGTCAGGGGCGACGTAGATTTGCATTTTGTCGCCATATAATGCAGCATGAATCATGACTGATGACTCCCGGTCCGTCCCGTCACCCCCAGTGCTGGAGACGCCGCCATTTCCCTTGATCGAGGCGGCCGGCACGCCGCGCGCGATGGGTCGCGCCTATGGACGGGGCGCCGCTGAGCGCATCCATCGCTCGATCGCGATCTACGAGCGGGGCTTCGCCGACAAGGGCGTCGACTGGTCGCTCGCCCGCGAGGTCGCGGGGCGCTTCGTCGAACGCATCGAGCATCGCTACCCGCGCATCGCCGACGAGATGCGCGGTATCGCCGAGGGTGCCGGGGTCCCGTTCGAGGACATCGTCGCCATCAATGCGCGTACGGAACTGCTCTACGGCGGCTTCGGCTCGCACCCGCCCGGTGACAGTGACCCGGACGGCTGCACCGCCGCGGTGGCGCTGCCGGGCGCGACCGCCAACGGCCACCTGCTGCAGGCGCAGAACTGGGACTGGCGCGACGAGTGCGCCGAGTCTTCGGTCGTGCTCAGCCTCGCGCCGGACGGCGGACCCCGCATGCTCGTCTTCGTCGAAGCCGGCCTGATGGCGCGCATCGGCCTCAACAGCGCCGGGATCGCCATCACCGGCAACTACCTCGAATGCGAGACTGACGGCCGGCGCCAGGGGCTGCCGGTGCCGATCGTCCGCCGCCAGGTGCTCACGGAAACCATCTACGGCCGCGCGCTGCAGGCGGTCCTCGGTTCCGAGCGCGCGTTCTCGATCAACCTGCTGGTGACGCACCGCGATGGCGAGGCGGTGGACCTCGAGTGCACGCCGGACGAGGTCTTCTGGATGCTGCCGGAGAACGGGATCCTCGCCCACGCCAATCACTTCGTGTCGCTGCCGGCGCGCATCAAGGTCACGGACCGGGGCCTCGCCACCAACGGTGATTCGCTCTACCGCGACGTGCGCGTGCGCCGGTACCTCGAGCGGGACCACGGCCGCATCACGGTCGACACGCTCAAGGAGGCGCTGGCCGACCGCTTCGGCGCGCCCCGCTCGGTGTGCCGCTCGGCCACCGCGGGGCCCGGTGGCAGGCTCTCATCGACGGTCGCGACCGTCATCATGGACACGACCGACCAGAAGATGTGGATCGCGCCGCGTCCGTACGGCCCGCACCGATACACCGAGTACGGCCTCGACTAGCGACCTCGCATTGGCGAACGGGGGGACCGGCATCGTGTGGAGCTATGCGACGAGGCGCATCCTCCTGGCGATACCGACGCTCATCGTCGTGTCGCTGGTGGTGTTCACCCTGCTGCGACTGGTGCCGGGCGATCCGGCGGAACTCCTGCTCGGCGACCTCGCGGATCCGGCGACGATCGCCGCGCTGCGCGCGAAGCTCGGCCTCGACCTGCCCTGGCCCGCGCAGTACCTCGCCTGGGCGCGCGCGCTGCTCGAGGGCGACTTCGGAGTGTCGATCACCACCGGCGAGCCGGTGCTGGGCGCGATGCTCGACCGACTTGCCGTCACGGCGCAGGTGGTGCTGCTGTCGTTCACGGTGGCTATGCTGCTCGCCGTGCCGGCCGGCCTCGTCGCGGCGCACCGGCAGGACAGCCTGCTCGACCTCACTGTCGTCATTGCCGTCGTGTTGTGCCTGTCGGTGCCGAGCTTCTGGGTCGGGCTGATGCTCATCCTCTTCTTCGGCGTGAAGCTCGGCTGGCTGCCGACCGTCGGCTGGGTGTCGCCGGCCGAGGACTTCGCCACCGGCATCCAGTACCTGCTGCTGCCGGCGCTCGCGCTGCTGCTGGTGGAGATGGGCCAGGTCGCGCGCATGACCCGCGCCAGCACCATCGAGGTGCTGCGCCTCGACTACATCCTGCACGCGCGGGCCAAGGGCCTGCCGGAGTCGGCCGTGCTGTGGCGGCACGCGTTCCCGAACGCGGTCGCGCCGACCGTGACGGTGGCGGGCATGCTGCTCGGCTCGCTGCTCGGCGGGGCGGCGGTCATCGAGACGGTGTTCACGCTGCCCGGTCTCGGTCGCCTGCTCGTCGACGGCATCTACCAGCGCGACTATCCCGTGGTACAGGGCGTGCTGATGATGGTCGCGCTGGTGCAGGTGCTGATGAACCTGCTCGTCGACCTGCTGTACCCGTTGCTCGACCCGCGGGTGCGGCTGTGATGCGGCACTGGCCGCTCAATCGCCTCATCGGCCTGGCTTTGTTCGGCACCATTGCCGCCTTCGGCGCGCTCGGCGCCCTGTGGACGCCCCACGACCCGTTCGCGCTCGATTTCGAGGCGCGCCTGGTGCAGGCGTCCACAGAACACTGGTTCGGCACGGATGAGTTCGGCCGCGACGTGCTGTCGCGACTGCTGACGGCAACCGGCGTGTCCCTGGTCGTCGCCTTCTGCGCCGTGCTCGGCGCCCTCCTGCTCGGCGTGATGATGGGCGCGGTGGCCGCGCACTTCCGTGGCTGGGTGGATCGCGTCGTGGTGATGTTCTCCGATGCGCTGATGGCCTTTCCCGGGCTGCTGCTGGCGCTCGGTCTGATGGCCGCCATCGGCCCGAATCGCTGGGGCGTGGTCATCGCACTCGCGCTCGCCTACGCGCCGAAGGTGATCCGCGTCACCCGTGCCACCGCCCTTTCGGTCAGCGCACGGGAGTTCGTGCTGGCCTCCCGCGCGCTCGGCAACGGCGAGTTGTGGACCATCGTCCGGCACGTGGTGCCGAACTGCATCTCGCCGCTGACGATCGTCGCCACGTCACTGCTCGGCGCGGCGCTCCTGTCGGAAACCGCGTTGTCGTTCCTGGGACTCGGCGTGCCGCCGCCGGCCTCGAGCCTCGGTGGGATGATGGCCGACGGCCGGCGCTACCTGAGCGATGCGCCACAGCTCGTGATCCTGCCGGGACTGGTCGTCTCGCTTGCTCTCCTCGGCATCAACCTGCTGGGCGATGCGCTGCGCGACCGCCTGGACCCGCGGATGGCCGGGCCATGACCGTGCCGGTGCTGGATATCGCCGGCCTCGACGTCTGCTTCGGCGAGCGGCGCGTGGTCCGCGACGTCACCGCCACGCTGCATGCCGGTGAGGTGCTGGGCGTGGTGGGCGAGTCCGGTTCCGGCAAGACCATGCTGGCGCGATCCGTCCTCGGCCTCTTGCCACACGGCGCGCGGCTGGCGGCGGGCCGGCTGGCGTTCCTGGGCCAGGACCTGCCGGGCGCGGGCGACGAGGGCTGGCGGCGCCTGCGCGGGCCGGGCATGGGCCTCGTGCTGCAGGAACCGCTGACGTCGCTGAACCCGGCCATGCGCATCGGCGACCAGCTGGTCGAGGGCCTGTGCCTGCACCGCGGCCTGCGTCGCGACGAGGCGCTGCAGCAGGCCAGGCGCGCGCTCGAGGACGTGCGCATCGACGATCCGGCGGCGGCACTCGCCCGCTACCCGCACGAGTTCTCGGGCGGACAACGGCAACGCATGCTCATCGCCTCGGTACTGATGCTGGAGCCGAAGCTCGTCATCGCCGACGAGCCGGCGACCGCCCTGGATGCCCTGGTCGGCGACGAGATCCTCGACCTGATCTGCAACCGGGCGCGCGCGCTCGGCGCCGCGGTGCTGATGATCAGCCACGACCTCGCGCAGGTCGCGCGTCGTGCCGATCGGATCCTGGTGATGGAGCAGGGTGTCGTCGTCGACGGCGGCGCCACCACCGACGTGCTGCTCGCGCCGCGTCATCCCTATACGCGTCGCCTGCTGGAAGCCGTGCCGCGGCGCGGACCGGTGTCGGCGCCGTCGCGCGGGCCAGAGCCGCCCCTGGTCGAGGCGCGCGACCTGGCGCTGTCCTACCCTGGAGCACGACGCGGGCTGTTCGGTCGGCGCGCCGCGCGCCGCGCCGTGGCCGGCGTGAGCTTCGACCTCGCGCGTGGCGAAACGCTCGCCGTCATCGGCGAATCCGGCTCGGGCAAGAGTTCGCTCGCGATGATGACGCTCGGCCTGGTCGCACCGACCGCTGGCACGATCGCCATCGAAGGCCGCAGCTGGGCCGGGCGCAGTCGCGCCGAGGGCAGGGCACTGCGCCGGCGCGTGCAGGTCGTGTTCCAGGACCCCGCGAGCTCGCTCGACCCGCGCATGCGGGTGGCGGCCATCGTGGGCGAGGGGCTCGGCGGGCTCGCCGCCGCCGAGCGCCAGGCGCGGGTGGCGGCGGTCCTCACCGAGGTCGGGCTCGGCCCGGAATTCGCCGGTCGCTTTCCGCACCAGCTCTCGGGTGGGCAGCGCCAACGCGTCGCCATCGCGCGCGCACTCGCCCTCGACCCGGAAGTCCTGGTCGCCGACGAGCCGGTGTCGGCACTCGACGTCACCGTGCAGGCGCAGATCCTCGACCTGCTCGACCGGCTGAGGCGCGAGCGCGGCTTTGCGATGCTGTTCGTGACCCACGACCTCGCCGTGGTCGAGCGCCTCGCCGATCGCGTCATGGTCATGCGCGAGGGCCAGGTGATCGAGTCCGGCACGCGCGACCAGGTGTTCGATGCTCCGCGCGACGACTACACGCGCCGGCTGCTCGCCATCGCGCCGGTGCTGGTGCCCGACGGCGCCGGCTACCGCCTCGAGCGTCGCCGCTTCGCATCGGTGCATACGGCATGACGGCCGCGGCCGGGCCGCAACCATGAGCCCGCGCGCGACCCGCGTGCTGGCCAGCGTGCACCGCTGGCTGGGCCTCGCCCTGTGCCTGCCGCTCGCGGCCGTCGCGATCTCCGGATCGTTGCTCCTGTTCCGCAATGCGCTCTGGGTTCCGGCCGACTGGCGCACGACGACGATCGACATCGCGCGCGCCGACGCGGCACTCGCCGGCGCTCTCGCCGGCGACGATCGCTGGACCTACGTCGACATCGCGTCCCCGGGCCGCGCGTTCCACACCATCGGCCAGGCCGAAGGACCGCTGGCGGTCCTCGAGGTCGGGGCGAACGCGGGCGCCGAGGCGCCGTCACGCCTCGCCGTCGAGCACGCATTGTTCGCCCTGCACACCCGGCTGCTCGCCGGCGATGCCGGGAAGACGCTCATCCAGGTGATGGGCCCGCTGGCCGTCGCGTCGCTGCTGCTCGGCGTGTGGCTATGGTGGCCACGCCGGCACGGCTGGCGGCGGCGCGACCTGGTGCGCCTGTCGGCGACCCGGCCGTCGATGCTGCGCTGGCACCAGGGCTGGGGCGCGGTCGTGTTCGTGACGCTGCTGCCGCTGGTGCTGTCCGGCGCACTCCTGGCGCACAACCCGGCCATCCGCGCCTGGCTGAAGCCACTGTCGCCGCCGGTCGCGCCGGTTCCCGTGGCGGTGGCGGAGTTGCGGTTCGAGCCGGGCGACCTCGGCGCGGCGCTGGTGGCGGCGCGCCGCGCCTGGCCCGATGGCCGGCTGACCCAGCTGTCGCGATCGGCACCCGGTGCGGACGTGCTCACGCTGAAGTTCAGGCTGCCCGGCGAGTGGCACCCGAACGGCCGCTCGCTTCTCACGGCGGACCTGTCGGCGGGGCGGATCGTCGGGCTGCGCGATGCGCGTCGTGGCGGACTGCCGGCCGCGTACGACGATTTCCTCTACGCGTTCCACATCGCCGATCTCGGCGGGATGGCGCAGGCCTGGCTGTGGCTGGCCTCGGGCCTCGTCTTGAGCGGCCTCGTGGCCACCGGCGTGCTCGCGTGGTTCAAGGGCAGGCGGCGGGGAACCTAGCGGTCCGGGCCGATGTCCCCGGCCATCTGGATGTGGCGCCGCAACAGCGCCGCCGCCCACTCCAGCGAGCCTGCCTCGATCGCATCGAGGATGGCGAGGTGCTCGCGCACCGAGACCTCGACCCGATCGGAGCCGTAGGTCCAGTCGTAGTTCAGGAAGCGGCGCAGCTTGTTCTGCTGCA
>CAZXAS010000038.1:0-17300 GCA_964638185.1 uncultured Steroidobacteraceae bacterium
CCGACCACGTTGAGGGCGCGGGCCATGCGCCGCGTCTGATCGCGCAGTTCGTCCTGGACGGCGGCGGTCAGGGTAGCCGGCGGCAGCGAGCAGCTCGAATCACCGGAATGCACACCGGCCTGTTCGACGTGCTCCATGATGCCGCCGATCAGGACATCGTGGCCGTCGCAGATCGCATCCACGTCGACCTCCGTGGCCACGTCGAGGAACCTGTCGAGCAGCACCGGGCTGTCGTTCGAGACCTTCACCGCCTCGTTCATGTACTGACGCAGGTCCTCTTCCGAGTAGACGATCTCCATTGCCCGCCCGCCGAGCACGTAGGAGGGTCGAACGACCAGCGGAAATCCGACCTCGCGCGCCAGTTCCACGGCCTGTTCCTCGGCCCGCGCGGTCGCATTGGAGGGCTGCCGCAGCCCGAGCTCGGTGATCAGCTTCTGGAAGCGCTCGCGGTCCTCGGCCACGTCGATGGAATCCGGGGTGGTGCCGATGATGGGCGCACCGGCGGCAGCCAGGGCGCGTGACAGCTTGAGCGGCGTCTGGCCGCCGAACTGCACGATCACTCCCTCCGGCTTCTCCTTCTCGATGATCTCCATGACATCCTCGAAGGTCAGCGGCTCGAAATACAGCCGGTCCGAGGTGTCGTAGTCGGTCGAGACCGTCTCCGGGTTGCAGTTGACCATGATGGTCTCGAAACCATCCTCGCGCAGGGCGAGCGCCGCGTGCACGCAGCAGTAGTCGAACTCGATACCCTGGCCGATGCGGTTCGGGCCACCGCCGAGAATGACGATCTTGCGCCGCTCGTCGGGGTCGGCCTCGCATTCTTCCTCGTAGGTGGAATACATGTAGGCGGTGGACGTCGCAAACTCGGCGGCGCAGGTGTCGACCCGCTTGAACACCGGTCTCAGGCCGTAGGAATGCCGCCGCGACCGGATCTGCCGCTCCTCGACCCCGGTGACGCGGGCCAGCAGCGCATCCGAGAAGCCCTTGCGCTTCAGTGCCAGCAGGCGGTCGCGGGTCAGCCCGGCGAAGCCGTCGGCCACCACGCGTTCTTCCTCACGGACGAGGTCCTCGACCTGTACCAGGAACCACGGATCGATTCGCGAGTGCTCGTGCACGCGCTCGACGCTCCAGCCGGCGCGGAAGGCGTCGCCAACGTACAGCAGGCGGTCGGCGCCGGCGTGGCGCAGTTCCTCGGCCAGGCGCTGCTCGGCATCCTCGTCCAGGGGCAGCGTGAGGATCGGGTTCAGGCCGTCGTTGCCCGTCTCCAGGCTCCGCAATGCCTTCTGCAGCGACTCCTGGAAGGTGCGGCCGATCGCCATGGCCTCGCCCACCGACTTCATCTGCGTCGTGAGCCGGTCGTTGGCGCCCGGGAACTTCTCGAAGGTGAAGCGCGGAACCTTGGTCACGACATAGTCGATGGCCGGTTCGAACGACGCGGGAGTGGCGCCGCCGGTGATCTCGTTCCTGAGTTCGTCGAGGGTGTAGCCGACAGCGAGCTTCGCCGCCACCTTCGCGATCGGGAAGCCGGTCGCCTTGGACGCCAGCGCCGACGAACGCGACACGCGCGGATTCATCTCGATGACGAGGACGCGCCCGTCCTCCGGACTCACTGCGAACTGGACGTTGGAGCCGCCGCACTCGACGCCGATCTTGCGCAGCACCGCGATCGAGGCATCGCGCAGGCGCTGGTACTCCTTGTCCGTGAGGGTCTGCGCCGGCGCCACGGTGATCGAGTCGCCGGTATGCACGCCCATCGGATCGAGGTTTTCGATGGAGCAGATGATGATGCAGTTGTCCGCCTTGTCGCGGACGACCTCCATCTCGAATTCCTTCCAGCCGAGCACCGACTCCTCGATCAGGACCTCGCTCGTCGGCGATGCGTCGAGTCCGCGCGACACGATCGCCTCGAACTCCTCCCGATTGAACGCGATGCCACCGCCGGACCCGCCGAGGGTGAACGAGGGGCGGATCACCGCCGGGTAGCCGACCTCCGCCTGCACGGCGAGCGCCTCCTCCATCGTGTGTGCGATGTAGGAGCGCGGGGTCTCGAGCCCGATCTCGCGCATGGCATTGCGGAACAGCTCGCGGTCCTCCGCCATGTCGATGGCGTCGCGCGACGCCGCGATCAGCTCGACGCCGAACTTCTCCAGCACCCCCTCGCGCACCAGGTCGAGCGCGGTATTGAGCGCGGTCTGCCCGCCCATCGTGGGCAGCAGCGCATCCGGGCGTTCCTTCTCGATGACCCTGGCGATCGTGCGCCACTCGACCGGCTCGATGTAGACGGCGTCGGCCATCTCCGGATCGGTCATGATCGTCGCGGGATTGGAATTGACCAGGATGACCCGGTAACCCTCCTCGCGCAGCGCCTTGCAGGCCTGGGCGCCGGAGTAGTCGAACTCGCAGGCCTGGCCGATGATGATCGGCCCGGCGCCGATGATCAGGACACTCTTGATGTCGGTGCGCTTCGGCATCTCAGTTCTCGCCCGCGCGTTCGGCTGCACGCGCCTTGATGAGCGCCTGCAGGCGACGCACCATCAGGTAGACGAAATGCTCGAACAATGGCTTGACATCGTGCGGGCCGGGGCTCGCCTCGGGATGGCCCTGGAAGCTGAATGCGGGGCGGTCGGTGCGGGCTATGCCCTGCAACGAGCCGTCGAACAGCGAGCGATGCGTGGGCCGGAGGTTGGCCGGCAGTGTCGCCTCGTCGACGGCGAAGCCGTGGTTCTGGCTCGTGATGAACACGCGGCTCGTGTCGAGGTCCTGCACCGGGTGGTTCGCGCCGTGGTGCCCGAACTTCATCTTGACCGTCCTGGCACCGCTCGCCAGCGCCAGCAACTGGTGCCCCAGGCAGATGCCGAACACCGGGATGTCGGTCTCGAGAAAGGCTGCGATGGAACGGATCGCGTAGTCGCAGGGCTCCGGGTCGCCCGGACCGTTCGACAGGAAGATCCCGTCGGGCGCCATGGCCAGCACCTCGGTGGCCGGGGTCTGCGCCGGGACCACCGTGACGCGGCAGCCATGGTCGGCCAGGAGCCTCAGGATGTTGCGCTTGATGCCGAAGTCGTAGGCCACCACCGACAACCGCATGCCGGAACGCGACGGCCGCGGGTCCGTGCGCCACAGGCTCCCGTCGTTCCACTGGTAGCTGCGCCGGACGCTCACGACCTTGGCGAGGTCCATGCCCTTGAGGCCGGGGAACCTGCGTGCGGCACGCACCGCGGCGTCTGCATCGATGCTGTCGCCGGTCATGATGCAGCCGGCCTGGGCACCTTTCTCGCGCAACACCCGGGTCAGGCGGCGCGTGTCGATGCCCGCGATCGCCACCAGGCCGCCGCGCACCATGAACGACTGAAGCGACTCGCTGGCGCGCCAGCTCGAGTGGGTCAGGGGGAGGTCCCTGATGACGAGGCCAGCGGCATGGATCTGCCGGGACTCGAGGTCTTCAGGCGTCGCGCCGGTATTGCCGATGTGCGGGTAGGTGAGAGTGACGATCTGGCGACAGTAGGAGGGATCGGTGAGGATCTCCTGGTAGCCGGTCATGGCGGTGTTGAAAACCACCTCGCCGGTGGTGTTGCCACGACTGCCAATGGACAGTCCCCGGAACACCGTGCCGTCCTGGAGGGCGAGCACCGCGGGCGTCATCGTCACTCAGGTCCTCCTTCGCGGACCGCAGTGTGGACCGAATGCGCAGGGCGCATACGACAAGCGGGAGGAGTCGTGCTCTGACTCCGCCCGCCTGGCTGAATCCGGTCGTCTGGGGTCCTAACCTGAGCGGAAATTATACGGGATCGGGAGCGCCGGTGTCCACGCGCGCCACGACGCCCGGGCGGGGTCGTGCGGATCCTGCTAGGTGGACAGACCGAGCACGTCAGCCATGCCGTAGAGGCCCGGCGGACGCCCGACGATCCAGCGCGCGGCCGTGAGCGCGCCATAGGCGAAGGTCATACGGTCGCTGGCACGATGTCCAATCTCGACGCTCTCGCCGGTGGCCGCGAACAGCACTCGATGTTCACCGACGATGTCGCCCGCCCTGATCACCGCGAAACCGATGCCACCGCGCGGTCGCGCACCCGTGTTGCCGGCACGCGTATGGATGCCCGCGTCCGCAAGCGTCGTTCCTCGAGCGCCGGCCGCGATCTCGCCGATCCTGAGGGCCGTGCCGGATGGCGCGTCGACCTTGTTGCGATGGTGCGCTTCCAGGATCTCGATGTCGTAGTCGTCGCCGAGCGCGGCAGCGGCGCGTGCGACCAGGCTGAAGAGCAGGTTCATGCCGAGGCTCATGTTCGGTGCCAGCAGCACGGGCAGGTCGTGGGAGGCGGTGCGGACGGTCGCGAGCTGCGCGTCCGACAGGCCGGTCGTGCCGACGACGACCGGTATTCCTGCGCGCGCCGCGGCCGAGAGGTTCTCGAGCGTCGCGGCCGGCAGCGTGAAGTCGATCGCGACCTCGGCCCCGGCCAGGGCCCGCGCGCGATCGGCGGTCACCTCGACCCCGACCGGCCCCGCCTCGGCCACGTCACCCGCGTCGCGGCCGAGCGTGGCGCTCGTGTCCGAGGCCAGCGCGCCGGTCAGCACGAGGTCCGGGGATTCCCTCAACGCGCGGACCAGGCAGCGCCCCATCCGCCCGGTGACGCCGAGCACGGCGACATTCGTCATCTCAGCCCCCGATGTTCTCGAAGAACCGTTTCACGCCATCGAGCCACGAGCCCTCGCGCGGGTGGTGACGACGCGGGTCGCCGGTGAGCGAGGCCTCGAAGTCCCGCAGCAACTGCTTCTGTTCGTCGGTCAGGTCGACCGGTGTCTCCACCACGACACGACAGAACAGGTCGCCCGTGGCGCCGCCGCGGACCGGCGTCACGCCCTTGCCGCGCAGCCGGAACACCCGCCCTGACTGGGTCTCGGCCGGCACCTTGATGGTCGCATGGCCGTCGAGTGTCGGAACCTCGAGACTGCCACCGAGCGTCGCGGTGCCGAAGCTGATCGGCACCTCGCACGAGAGGTGGGCGCCGTCGCGCTCGAAGATGGGGTGCTCGCGGACCGCGATCTCGACATAAAGGTCGCCGCGCGGCCCGCCCTGGCGGCCGGCTTCGCCCTCGCCCGGCAGCCTGATGCGGTCGCCGGTGTCCACGCCCGCAGGCACCTTGACCGACAGCTTGCGTGACTCGCGCGTGCGGCCTTGCCCTGAACAGGCGCGGCACGGCTCGGTGACGATCGTTCCGCGCCCCTTGCAGCGCGGGCAGGTCTGCTGGACGGTGAAGAAGCCCTGGCTGATACGCACCTGCCCGGCGCCGCCACAGGTGCTGCAGGTCACCGGGGCATGGCCGGCGGCCGCGCCGCTGCCGCTGCACTCGGTGCATTCGACGATGGTGGGGAACTCGATCTCCGTGCTGGTGCCGAAAACCGCCTGCTCCAGGTCGAGCGCCAGTTCGTAGCGCAGGTCCGCGCCGCGGAAGGCGCCGCCGCGGCCACGCCGGCCACCACCGAAAATGTCGCCGAAGACGTCGCCGAAGATGTCGCCAAAGGCGTCGCCCGGGTTGAAGCCCGGACCGCCGCCGCGCGCCGCATCGAGGCCGGCGTGGCCGAACTGGTCATAGGCCGCCCGCTTCTGCGGGTCGGTCAGGACCTCGTAGGCTTCCTTGGCCTCCTTGAACTTGTCCTCGGCCTCGGCGTCGTTGGGATTCCGGTCGGGATGGAACTTCATCGCCAGGCGGCGATACGCCTTCTTGACGTCTTCCTCGGTCGCATTGCGCGGGACCGAGAGCACCTGGTAGTAGTCACGCTTCGACATGGGTCCCCACGAAAGGCGCCGCCGGGCAACTCGTAGTCACCCGGCGGCCACCATGCAAGTCTCCGTTCCCGCCCCCGGGCGGCTCAGCCGGCCTTGCTGTCCTTGTCCTTGACTTCCTCGAACTCGGCGTCGAGCACGTCGTCCCGGCCCGCGCCGGACTGCTCGGCGCCACCGGCCGACGCGCCCGCCGCACCCTGCGCCGCGCCGGCATCGGCCTGGTAGGCACGCTGCACGACCGGAGCAGCCGCCTGTGCCAGCGCCTCCGCCTTGCGCTCGATCGCGGCCTTGTCGTCGCCCTTGAGCGCATTGCGCAGGTCGTTGAGCGCCGCCTCGATGCTGCCGCGCTCGCTCGCCTCGACCTTGTCGCCGAGGTCCTTGACCGACTTCTCGGTGGAATGCAGCAGTGCGTCGGCCTTGTTGCGTGCCTCGACCAGCTCGCGGAAACGCTTGTCGTCCTCGGCATGCGCCTCGGCGTCGCGGACCATGCGCTTGATCTCGTCCTCGGACAGGCCACTCGAGGCCTTGATGACGATCTTCTGTTCCTTGCCGGTCGCCTTGTCCTTGGCGGACACGTGCAGGATGCCGTTGGCGTCGATGTCGAAGGTCACCTCGACCTGCGGCATGCCACGCGGGGCCGGCGGGATGTCGGACAGGTCGAACTTGCCCAGCGACTTGTTGTCGCTCGCGCGGTCACGCTCGCCCTGCAGCACGTGGATGGTGACCGCCGTCTGGTTGTCGTCGGCCGTCGAGAACACCTGGGTCGCCTTGGTCGGGATGGTGGTGTTCTTCTCGATCAGCTTGGTCATCACGCCGCCGAGCGTCTCGATACCGAGCGACAACGGGGTCACGTCGAGCAACAGCACGTCCTTGACCTCGCCGGCCAGCACGCCGCCCTGGATCGCCGCGCCGATGGCCACCGCCTCGTCGGGATTGACGTCCTTGCGCGGCTCCTTGCCGAAGAAGTCCTTGACCGTCTTCTGCACCAGCGGCATGCGCGTCTGGCCGCCGACGAGGATGACCTCAGACACGTCGTTGATCGACAGGCCGGCATCCTTGAGGGCGATCCTGCAGGGCTCGATCGTGCGCCGGACGAGGTCGTCGACCAGTGACTCGAGCTTGGCCCGGGTGAGCTTGATGTTGAGATGCTTCGGACCGGATGCGTCCGCGGTGATGTAAGGCAGGTTGACCTCGGTCTGCTGGCCCGAGGACAGCTCGACCTTGGCCTTTTCGCCGGCCTCCTTCAGGCGCTGCATGGCCAGCGGGTCCTTGCTGATGTCGACGCCGCTCTCCTTCTGGAACTCGGCGGAAATGTAGTCGATGATCTTGCGGTCGAAGTCCTCGCCGCCGAGGAACGTGTCGCCGTTCGTGGACAGCACCTCGAACTGGCGCTCGCCGTCGACTTCCGCGATCTCGATGATCGAGACGTCGAAGGTGCCGCCGCCGAGGTCGTACACGGCGATCTTGCGATCGGCGCCCTTCTTGTCGAGGCCGTAGGCCAGTGCCGCCGCGGTGGGCTCGTTGATGATGCGCCGCACGTTGAGGCCGGCGATGCGACCGGCGTCCTTGGTCGCCTGGCGCTGCGAGTCGTTGAAATACGCCGGAACGGTGATGACGGCGTCGGTGACCGGCTCGCCGAGATAGTCCTCGGCGGTCTTCTTCATCTTCATGAGCACGCGCGCCGAGATCTCCGGCGGCGCGGTCTTCTTGCCCTGCACCTCGACCCATGCGTCGCCATTGTCGGCCTGCACGATCCGGTACGGGGTCAGGGCGATGTCCTTCTGGACCACCTTGTCGTCGAAGCGGCGCCCGATCAGGCGCTTGACCGCGTGGAAGGTGTTGTGGGGATTGGTGACGGCCTGGCGCTTGGCGGACTGCCCCACCAGCACCTCGTTGTCCTTGGTGAAGGCCACGATGGACGGCGTGGTGCGGTCACCCTCGCTGTTCTCGATGACCTTCCAGCTCCCACCTTCCATGACGGCGACGCAGGAGTTGGTGGTGCCCAGGTCGATGCCGATGATCTTGCCCATGCGGATGGCTCCGTTAAGTCAGAAAACGAGTTATGCCCGGGATCTTGGGCCGGTGGGGCCGGGTTTCAAGCGTCTGCCGGCCGCGCGATGATGACCCTGGCGGGGCGCAGCAGGCGCCCGTTCAGCTGGTAGCCTTTCTGCACCACGGTCACGACGCTGTCGGGCGTCGCGGTGGCGTCAGGCTGGGTGGCCATGGCCTCGTGCAATTGCGGATCGAAGGGCTGTCCGAGAGGGTCGATCTCGGTCACGCCGGACGTTTCGAGTGCCTTGGTAATGAGTCTGAGTGTCGCCTTCTGGCCTTCTACGAGCGTTGCGAGGTCGGCGCTGTCCACGGCCTTGAGCCCGAGTTCCAGCCCGTCGAGGGCCGGCAGCAGGCTGAGGGCGAGCCGCTCGGCGCCGAACTGCCGCGCGCTGTCGATCTCCCGCGCCGCCCGCTTGCGGTAATTGTCGAGCTCGGCGGCGGCCCGCAGGTACAGCGACCGGTGTTCCTCGGCCTGCGCCTCCGCGCGCCGCAGACGTTCCTCAGGACTGTCGTCGGCCTCGGGAGCGGAATCGGCATCCGCTCTCGTTCCTTCCTCCTGGCGCGGGTCGGGCTGGCTCATGGTTGTCACACTCCGGGCACGGCGCGAGCCCGGGCGATGGCCACCGGGCGATTGTTGGACTTATGGCGGCTAGCCGCGCGAATTCAAGGCCCCGCTGAGGAGCCGGGCCGTCAGGTCGACGATGGGAATGACGCGCTCGTAGGCCATCCGGGTCGGGCCGATCACGCCCAGCACACCGACCGACTCGCGGTCCTGGGCGTACGGCGCGGTCACCACGGCGCAGTCGTCGAGGATGTTGTAGCCGGACTCGTGGCCGATGAATATCTGCACGCCCTGGGCGTGGATGCACTGGTCGAGCAGGTGCAGGATGTCGCGCTTCTCGTTGAAGGCCTCGAACAGGCGGCGCAGCTTGTCCACGTTCGACAGCTCGGCGAAGCCCATCAGGTTGGTCTCGCCGGCGATGACGAAGTCCGGCCCGGCCTGGCCATCATCCTCGGTGAATACCTTGCCCGCGATGGTGATCGCGTCCTGCATGAGCTCGTTCATCTGCTCCCGCGCTTCCTGCATCTGCGACACGAGCCGGGTGCGGACGTCCTTGAGTTCGCGCCCGCCGAACTGCTCGTTCAGGTAGGACGCGGCGCGCCTCAGCTGGTCGGGCGAGTAATAGCGGTCGAGTTGCAGGACGCGGTTCTGCACCTCGCGCCCGTTCACGACCACGATCGCCAGCACACGGCACTCGGACAGGCCGATGAACTCGATCTGCGACAACGACGTGTGCGCCTGGCGCGGCACCATGACCACGCCCGCCATGCGGGTAATGCTCGACAGGATCTGCGATGCGGTTGCCACCAGCGCCTTCGGGTCGTCCGCATGCGCCTCGAGCGCGCGTTGCAGGCTGACGACCTCGCCCTGCCCCGGCGGCTGCACCTTGAGCAGCGTATTGACGAAGAACCGATAGCCCTTGTCGGTGGGTACCCGTCCCGCGGAGGTGTGGGGCGAGGTCACGAAGCCGTGCTCCTCGAGGTCCGCCATGACGTTGCGGACCGTAGCCGAGCTCAGGTTGAGGCCTGAATCGCGCGACAGCACGCGGGACCCGACGGGCTGCCCCTCGCGGATGTAATACTCGACCAGCGTCTTCAGCAGGTGCTGCGCCCGTTCGCTGATCTGGTCCTCGGCAGGTGATCCCTGTTGGGCCATAACTCCTTGACTGAAAAAGATTTTGTGCTACGCACAGAGGGTATGCGGGGACATTAGCAATCGCTTCCCGCGAGTGTCAAGGACTGCCGCAGGACGCGACTTCGTGGAGATACACGGCCCCGCCGCCAGCCCTGGTGGCCCGCCTGGATCGCCGCGTGCTAAAAGGCGCACTCCATATGAGCGCAAGCTTCTCCCATATCGCCCTCGTCGGTCGCTTCGAGGACGCGCGCGTCGCGGAGTCAGCGATTTCACTGGCGCGCCACCTGCAGGCCCGCGGGCGCGAGGTGCTGGTCGACCGCGAGGCTGCCGGTCCGGGCCTTCCGGAAGGCGTCACCCGGATACCGGAGGGCGAGCTGCCGGCTCGCGCCGACCTCGTCGTGGCGATCGGCGGCGACGGCACCATGCTGTACGCGGCGCAGCTCGTCGTGGGTCAGTCGGTGCCGCTCGTGGGCGTGAATCTCGGCCGGCTCGGCTTCCTCACCGATGTATCGCCATCCGGCATGGCCGACAGTTTCGACGCGCTGCTCGAGGGCCAGTACGAACGCGACGAGCGCACGCTGCTGGCCGCGCGGCTCGCGCATCCAGGGCGCGAGACCGTGACCTGCCATGCGATGAACGACGTCGTGGTGCAGAAGCACGAATCCGGCCGCATGATCGAGTTGGAGACCTGGATCGGCGGCGCGTTCGTCAACACGCATGGCGGCGACGGACTGGTGGTGGCGACCTCGACCGGATCGACGGCCTATGCACTGTCCTGCGGCGGCCCGATCATCCACCCGCGCATGGACGCACTCGTGCTGGCGCCGATTTCGCCGCACACGCTGAGCGACCGCCCGATCGTGGTCGCGGGCGACGCGGAGGTCGAGGTGCGCCTCGCGGCGCGTTGCCGGGTGCGCGCGCAGGTGACCTTCGACGGCACGCTGCTTGGCGACCTCGACCACGGCGGCAGCCTGGCCATGCGCGCGGCACCGGAGCGCGTGACGCTGCTGCATCCGCACGGCCACGACTACTTCCGCATCCTGCGCTCCAAGCTGCACTGGGGTCGCAGTGCCCGCAATCCCGACGCCGGTAGCTGAACATGCTCTCGCACCTGCTGGTCAGGGACTTCGCCATCATCGATGCCGTCGAGATCGAACTGGATTCCGGGCTCACCGCGCTGACGGGCGAGACGGGCGCCGGCAAGTCCATCCTCGTCGACGCGGTGATGCTCGCCATCGGCGGGCGCGCCAATGCAGACGTCGTGCGCCACGGTGCGGAACGCGCGGAGATCACCGCGACTTTCGACCTCGCCGACAACGCGCCAGCGCGTGCCTGGCTCGAAGAGCAATCGCTGGAGCACGAGGGCGAAGTGATACTGCGGCGCGTGATCGGCCGCGAGGGCCGTTCTCGGCTGTACGTCAACGGCCAGACCCTTCCGGCACAGCTGGTGCGCGAGCTGGGCGAACTGCTGATCGACATCCACGGCCAGCAGGAATTCCTGTCGCTCATGCGCCGGCCGGCGCAGCGCGAGCTTCTCGACGATCACGGCGGGCACGCCGCCCTGCTCGTCCCCGTGCGCGAGGCGGCCGCCGAGTGGCGGCGGCTCGCAGCCGAGCACGAATCACTCACGGCGCGCGCCGCGGAACGCGGTTCGCGGCTGGAATTGCTGCGCTACCAGGTGGGCGAGCTCGAGGCGCTGGCGCTGGAGCCGGGCGAGGTGGGGTCGCTCCTGGAGGAGCAATCGCGCCTGGCCAACCGGGGCCGCCTGGCCGAGGCGGCGCGCAACGCCCTGGTGCTCGCTTACGAAGCCGACGACGGCGACGCGCACGCGCTGGTCAGCCGCGCGACCGGCACCCTGAAGACGGCCGCCGAACTCGACCCGACGCTCGCTGAACCGCTGAGGCTGCTCGGCGAGGCCACGATCGCGCTCAACGAGGCCGGCCGCGCGCTGTCTGCCTATCTCGAGGCGCTCGACGTCGATCCCGAACGCCAGGACTGGGTGGAGCGGCGCGTCGGCGCCATCGAGGACCTTGCGCGCAAGCACCGGGTCGCGGCGACCGAGCTCGGCGCGGAGCTCGACCGCCTGCGGCTCGAACTCGGCGAGCTCGAGAACTCCGAGGTCATGCTGGCCGGGCTGGAGCGGCGCCTCGCCGAGACCCGCGCCCGGTGGGACGCGGCCGCGGCCAGGCTCTCTGTCGCCCGGCGGAAGGCTGCAAAGCAGCTCGGCGCCGCCGTCGTGGGCCTCATGGCGCTGCTCGGCATGCCCGGTGGCCGCTTCGAGGTGGCGCTGGAAACGCAGGTCGGACAGGACCCCACGCCCGAAGGCGCGGACCTCGTCGAGTTCCTCGTGAGCGCCAATCCCGGCCAGCCTCCCCGGCCGGTGGCCCGGGTGGCCTCCGGGGGTGAACTGTCACGCATCAGCCTCGCCGTGCAGGTCGCGGCCGCCCACCATGCGCCGAGCGCCTGCATGATCTTCGACGAGGTCGACGCGGGGGTCGGTGGCGCCGTCGCCGAGATGGTCGGACGCCAGCTCGCCCAGCTTGGCCGTCGCGGACAGGTGCTGTGTGTCACCCACCTCGCGCAGGTCGCGAGCCAGGCCGATCACCAGGTGCGCGTCTCGAAGCTGACCGACGGCCGTGCCAGCCGCATGACGGTGGCCGAACTCGGCAGCGCCGAACGCGTGGAGGAACTGGCGCGCATGCTCGGGGGTGTCGAGATCACCCGCCGCGCCCGCGAACACGCACGCGAAATGCTCAAGGCGGCCGAGAGCGCGCGCGCCGGCTGAGGAAGCGCGTGCCGGTCAGCTGGGCTTCTTGCCCCGGTTCGGGCAGTCGGCCCGGCGGCAGCGCCCGTAGAGGATCAGGTTGTGCTCGGCGATGTCGAAGCCGAGCCGCGCAGCCACGTCGAGCTGGCGCTGCTCGATACCGCAATCCATGAACTCCTCGACGCGACCACAGTCCATGCAGACGATGTGGTCGTGGTGTTCGCCTTCGTTGAGCTCGAACACCGAGGTGCCGCCCTCGAAATGATGACGCTTGACCAGCTCCGCCTGCTCGAACTGGGTCAGCACCCGGTACACGGTTGCGAGCCCGATCTCCTCGCCGTGGTCGATCAGCGCGCGGTAGATGTCCTCAGCGGACAGGTGGCGCCCGCTGCCGGCCAGGATCTCCAGGATCTTGACCCTGGGCAGGGTGACCTTGAGTCCGGCCTTGCGAAGGTCTTCGCTTTCCACTTGGTACGCCCCGTTCGGAACCGCGCCGGGGTTCCGCTATGATGTCGTGCCATTATCGCGCAGGACACCGTTACATGCGACCGACGTTCCCTGGAACGCGCCTCGTGGCCGCCGCCGCCCTGGCGGGCCTGCTGGCCGGCTGTGTCTATCGCCTCGATACGCAGCAGGGCAACCTCCTCGACACGGAGCAGGTACAGCAGGTCGAAGTCGGCATGACCCGGAGCCAGGTGCGCTTCCTGCTCGGCACGCCCATGGTCGCCGACCCGTTCCAGCAGGAGCGATGGGACTACGTGTATTTCTTCCGCTCGGGCGAGACCGGCAGGACCCTGCGCCGACACGTGGTGGTCTGGTTCGATGGCGACACGGTGAGCCGGATCGAACGCCCGGACGAACCGCCGGCCGAGGGATCAGCCGCTTCGGCCTGAGCGGCCGATCGGGCGCCCGGCGCGCGCCCGCGCGCGCCGCCGGTCACGCGGATCCGCCGCAAGCGGCCGCAGGATCTCGACCCGGTCCCCGGCCTCGAGGACCCGGTCGGGCGGCACCGCCCGGCCATGAATCGCATAGCCGAGCCGCCCCACAGCGAGGTCGGTACGCCCCTTCAACAGGCCCGACCGCTCGCCCGCCCCGGCGACCGTGGTACCAGGCGGTACCTGCAGCTCCACGACGGGCTGGTGCGAGCGCTCGGCCAGCACCACCGTCACCGCGATCGTGCCGGACTCAGCCATAGATGCTCCGGGCACGCCTGCCGAAGGCATCCACGAGCTGGTTGCAGGCGGACTCGAACGCCGGGGCCAGCACCAGCCCGGTGAGCGTTCCCTCGGTCTGGAATCGCATCTCGAGCTCGACCCGGCTGCCCGCGGTGCCGATGGCCGCGAAACGCCAGCGCCCCTCGAGCGCCTTGAACGGACCGTCGAGCAGGCGCATGTCGAGCGATTCGCCGGGCAGGAGCCGGTTGACCGTGGTGAAACGCGCGGCAATGCCGGCGCGCTTCAGGCCGAGGCGCGCGGTCACCTGCTCGCCCTGGCGCGAAAGCACCTCGGCGTGCTCGCACCACGGCAGGAACTCGGGGTAGCGCTCGACGTCGGCGACGAGGTCGAACATCTGCGCGGGGCTGTAGGGCACCAGCGCGCTGCGGTGGATCTCACGCAAGGCGTCGCTCCTGGGACCGGCCGATTCTCGGGCAACGCGGGGGAACCGACAACCCGCCGGTCCCTATACAATGCCGGGCCGCACGGGACCTGAGCGCATGAAGGCAGAGAAGGACAAGTCCGCGACGATCGCCCTGAACAAGCAGGCACGTCACGACTATTTCATCGACGAGCGCTACGAGGCCGGGCTCGCCCTCGCCGGCTGGGAAGTGAAGGCCCTGCGGGCAGGCCGCCTGCAGCTGAAGGAAGGCTATGTCCTGCTCAAGGACGGCGAGGCCTGGCTGTTCGGCGCCCACATCGCGCCCCTGTCGACGACATCCACCCACGTCATCGCGGATCCGACGCGATCGCGCAAGCTGCTGCTGCATCGCAAGCAGATCGACAACCTGGTCGGCCTCGTGGAGCGCAAGGGCTGCACGCTGGTGCCGCTCGCAGCGTACTGGAAGAACGGCAAGGCCAAGCTCGAGATCGGCCTGGCGCGCGGCAAGAAGCAGCACGACAAGCGCGCCGACTCCCGCGATCGCGACTGGCAGCGGGAGAAGGCGCGCGTCATGAAGCATGGCCGCAAGGGCTGAGGCCGCGCCCGCCCCGCGACTGACCGGCGCTGCGGCCGGAACGTCTGGCGATCGCGCCGCGTTGGCGGTCCGCCTGCCGGACAGGCTAGAATTCCCGGCGCCCGCGCCGAGTCGGCGTCCTCCTCCGGAAATTCAGTTACCTCATGGAAGTCTCGAAATCCGCCGCGGCCTGGCGCGCGGTCTGTGGCAGCACGCTGCTCGTCCTGGTCGGTGCGTGTGGGGGCAAGCCCGAGGCCCCGGCCCCGCTGCCGGTCGAGGTCAAGGTGCTCGAGGTGACACCGCAGCCCACCGAGATCTATCGCGATCTCGTCGGCGAGGTCCGCGGCTCGCAGGAGGTCGAGATCCGCTCGAGGGTCAACGGCATCCTGGTCGGCAAGCATTTCGAGGACGGAGCCATCGTCGCCAAGGACGCATTGCTCTATACCATCGATGCCCGCGAGTACCGCGCGCAACTGGCCACCGCCGAGGCCAATCTTGCCGCGGCCGAGGCGAACCTCGCGCGGGCGCGCCAGGACGTCGACCGCTACGAGCCGCTGCTGCGCGAGAACGCGGTCAGCCGGCAGGTGTATGACAACGCCGTGGCCGCGGCCAAGCAGGCGGCTGCCCAGGTCGAGGCCAACCGGGCGGCGATCTCCGAGGCGCGACTCGGCGTGGAATATGCGTCCGTACGTTCGCCCCTGACCGGACGCATCGGCGCCTCGCAGGTCTTCGAGGGTGCGCTGATCACCGCAGGCCAGACGCTGCTCGCGACCGTCTCCGACGACGACCCGGCCTGGGTCTATTTCAGTGTCAGCGAGTCCGTACTGCTCAACTACGAGCGGCGCTATGCCACGCGCGAGCCCGCCGCCGACAGCGCGGAAGATGCGCGGGTGCGCACGGTACGCCTCGAGTTGAGCGACGGCTCGATCTTCCCGGCGCCCGGCCGCATCAACTTTGCCGACCGGGCCCTCGATGCGACCACGGGCACGTACCGGCTGCGCGCCGAGTTCCCCAACCCGGAGCACCTGCTTCGACCCGGCCTGTTCGCCCGCATCCGCGTCACCGCCGATGAATTGCAGCGCGCGATCGTGCTGCCCGACCGCGCCGTACAGCAGCAGCTCGGGCGGTACTTCGTCACCGTGGTCGGTGACGAAGACCGCGCCGAGGCGCGACCCGTCGAACTCGGGCCACGCCTCGGCAACCAGTGGGTGATCGAGAAGGGTGTCGCCGCCGGCGACCGCGTCGTGGTCGAGGGCGTGCAGAAGGCCCGTCCCGGCACGCCGCTCAAGGTGACCCCCTACACCGCGGCCGATGCCGCGCCGCCTGCGGCCTGACGGCGCACCACCATGGCACGGTTCTTCATCGACCGCCCGGTCTTCGCGATCGTCATATCGCTGTTCCTGATGCTGGCGGGAATCCTCTCGCTGGTTCGCCTGCCGGTCGCGGAGTTTCCCGAGATCGCGCTGCCGACGGTGCAGGTGTCCACCAACTACCTGGGCGCCAGCTCGAACGTGGTCGAGGAGGCAGTCACTGCCCCGCTCGACCAGCAGATCAACGGCGTCACCGACATGCTGTACATCAACGGCGTGAGCGCCGATGACGGCAGCGCCAACCTGACGGTGACCTTCGCGCTCGAGCGCGACCCGGACCTGGCCGCGGTGGAGGTGCAGAACCGCGTGTCGCAGGCGCAGGCACAGCTGCCGCAGGAAGTGATCCAGCAGGGCGTGATCGTCCGCAAGCAGTCGCCCGACACGCTGATGTTCTTCAGCCTGTACTCGCCCGGTGGGGTGTACGACCCGCTGTTCGTGTCCAACTACGCCTATGTCTATGCCGTGGATGCGCTCAAGCGGGTGAAAGGCGTGGGCGAGGTGCGCGTCTTCGGCTCGGAGTTCGGGATGCGCATCTGGCTGCGGCCGGACCGCATGGCGAGCCTCAAGATGACCGCCGCCGACGTCGCCCGCGCGGTGCGCGAGCAGAACGTCCAGGCGCCGGCGGGACAGATCGGCCAGCCCCCGGCAGCCAGCGGGCAGAGCTTCCAGTACTCGGTGCGCGTGCGTGGCCGCCTGGTCGATGCCGAGGAATTCTCCAGGATCATCATCGGCTCGAAGCCCGACGGCTCGTTCGTGCGCCTCGGCGACGTCGCCCGAGTGGAACTCGGTGCGCGGGACTACAACTTCGTCACCGCCCTCGCCGGCCAGCCGGCGGCGCTGATGTCCATCGCGCTGGTGCCGGGCGCCAACGCGCTCGAGACCGCTGGCCTCGTCAAGGCGGAACTGGCGCGCCTCGAGCAGGCGCTGCCCGAGGGGATGGCGCTCAAGGTGATGTATGACACCTCCGAGTTCGTCAACGCCTCGATCAAGGGCGTGATCCACACCTTCTTCGAGGCGCTGCTGCTGGTGCTGATCGTCGTCTTCCTGTTCCTGCAGAGCTGGCGCGCGACCCTGATCCCGATGCTCGCCGTGCCGGTGTCCATCGTGGCCACCTTCGCGGCCTACCAGCTGCTCGGCTTCAGCGTGAACACGCTGTCGCTGTTCGGCATGATCCTGGCGATCGGCATCGTCGTCGACGACGCGATCGTCGTGGTCGAGGCGGTCGAGCACAACATGGAGAAGCATCGCCTGTCTGCGCTCGACGCGACGCGCAAGGCCATGGAGGAAGTGCAGGGACCGGTGGTCGCGATCGCACTGGTCCTCGCCGCCGTGTTTGTGCCGATGGCTTTCATTCCGGGCGTCACCGGACAGCTCTACAAGCAGTTCGCGATCACGGTCGCCGTGTCCACGTTGTTCTCGGCGCTGGTGGCCCTGACGCTGACGCCGGCGCTGTGCGCGATGATGCT
>CAZXAS010000039.1:0-2727 GCA_964638185.1 uncultured Steroidobacteraceae bacterium
CCATGCTCGAGGCGCACGGCGCGCGTCGCGCGGCCACGCACGCCACGGCCGAGCAGCTGGCGCTGCTGCGGCGCCTCGCCGAAGAACAGCTGCAGGAGTGCCTGGACCGCAGTCCCGGCTATCTCGACCGGATCGGCGAGATCAACAGTCGCTTCCACCACGTGATCCAGGAAGCAGCGGCCAGCCCACGGCTGGCGCGTGCGCTGTCGGCACTGATCGAGGCCCCGCTCATGATGCGCACGTTCGTGAAGTACACGCCCGAGGACCTGCTGCGCAGCGCCCAGCACCACATGGAGCTCTGCCACGCCCTCGAATCGCACGATGCGGAGTGGGCCGCGGCCGTCATGCGTTCCCACGTGCATGCCGCGCGTGGCGCACTCAAGCGCTGAACGGATCCAGGCCGGTGACGGCTTACCTGCTGGCCAAGCTCGGGCACCTGCTCTGTTTCGTCTACTGGCTGGGCGCCGACATCGGCGTGTTCTACTCGAGCCGCTACGTCTGTGACCCGACCCTCGGCCGCGAGGCGAGGGCCACTGCAGCGCGCATCATGGGCTGGATCGACATGATCCCGCGCTACAGCCTGGTGCTGATACTGCCGCTCGGACTCACGCTCGCAGTACAGGGCGGCTGGTGGCAGGCGCCGGAGTGGACCGTTCCCGCGGCCTTCCTGCTCGCGCTGCTGTGGCTGGCGCTGGTGCTGTCGGTCACCCGGCTCGCGGGCACGCCGCGTGGCGCGATCCTGAAGCGCATCGACTACGCCATCAGGGTCGCCGTCATCGTGGTGTTCGCGGGCGCCGGCACGGCCGGCCTTGCCGGGGCGGGGCCGATCGACCAGCCCTGGCTCGCCGCCAAGGCATTGCTGTTCGGGCTCGCCGTCGCCTCCGGCCTCGCCATTCGGATCCTGGCCGCGCCATTTGGACCTGCGTTCGCCCGGATCCAGGCAGAGGGTTCGACCCCGGCGCTCGAGCGTGACCTGAGCGCCGCCATGGGCCGCGCGAAACCGATGGTCGTGGTGATCTGGGTCCTGCTCGTCGCGGCGGCGTGGCTCGGGCTCGCCAAGCCATGACCGGGACCACGACGGCGCTGGGTTACCGGCTGGTCAGCGGGCGGCTTCGCTACACCCACCAGGGCCGCGAGCGCGGCGACGAACGCTTCACCATCTCGGTGCATGGCGACGGCTCGCGGATCCTGCGGGCCATGAGCGAGATCTTCGAGACCCGCGTGTTGCGCGACGTGTCGCTGCGGGTCGGGCCCGACTGGTGTCCACGCGATTGCTTCGTCAGGCTCACGGTGGCCGACCAGTTCCGCGGCAGTGGCTGGTTCGTGTTCGACGAAGCGGAGGCCACGGCCGAGGTCCTGGAGGCGCCTGCCGCGCGCCTCAGCCAGCGGGTACGCCTCGATGGACGCGTGCGGTCCTTCGGCACGCACCCGATCACCGGTGACGGCTGGCACGCGGCGCTCTTCGACATGCGCGGGCCTCGGCGGCAGCACTTCGATCGACTGATGATCAGCTCCTACGCGTTCGACGGAGCAACCGGGCCAGAACTCCTGCCGCTCGCCTTCGGGCTGGAGCTCCTGGGCATCGAGGAACTGGCGGTCCCGGCCGGCCACTTCCGCTGCCGCCACTTCCGCTTCCTGTTGCAGGAGAGCGAGTTCCAGGACCATCCGCCCTATGACATCTGGGTCACCGACGACGGGGACTGCGTGACCGTCAGGGCGCAGGTCGGCGCACCGCGCGACCTGCTCTACGAACTGGTCGAGTACCGCAGCGAGGCGCGCTGACGACCGGCCCGACGCCCGTACCGCGCTGCACTTGCGCCAATAGTAAGCATGTATATATTCTGCATGCTTATGAATCCCCGACCCGCGCCGCTGCGGCCCGACGAGACCTTGGGCTACCTGCTGTCGGACATCGTGCGGCTCATGACCGCACGCTTCGACGCCCGAGCCCGGGCCCACGGGATCACCCGGGCGCAATGGTCGCTGGTGGCTGCACTGGTGCGCTCCGAGGGTGCGAGCCAGGCGCAGCTTGCCGAGGTCCTGCAGGTGACGCCGATGGCGATCGGCAGGCTGGTCGACCGCATGGAGAAGGCCGGCTGGGTGGAGCGGCGCCGCGAGCCGGGCGATCGCCGTGCCCACCGGCTGTACCTGACCGAGCGTGCCCACGCGGTCCGGCCGCGGCTCAGACAGCTGAGCGCCCTGACGGAGGAAGAGGCGCTCGCCGGCCTCGACGATGCCGAGCGCCAGTCGCTCGTGGCCGGGCTCACCGGCATGCGCAGCCGGCTCGCGCGGCTCGCGCCGGTCGAAAGGCGTGCACCGCGTGCCAGGCGCTGACACCGCGGAACCGGTCGACCGGACCACCGCCGCGGGGCGTCCGCGGCGCTGGCTCGTCTGGGCCGGCCCGCTCCTCGTCGCGCTGGGCGGGGCCGCCTGGTACCTGCAGTCCGGCCGCTATGTCGCGACCGACAACGCCTACGTGCGCGCCGATGTCGTGGCCGTCGCCCCGCGCATCGAAGGCACGGTCGCCGAGGTCCTCGTCGCCAGCAATGCGCAGGTTGCAAGCGGCGACGTACTGCTGCGGCTCGACGACGCCGAGGCACGCCTCGCCGTCGAGCGGGCGCAGGCGGAACTCGACACCGAGATCGTCGACCTCACGGCGCTGCGCCTCAGGATCGCGGCGCAGCGGGCCGCGTTGCAGGATGCCCGCGCCGCGCTCGCCTACCGCGA
>CAZXAS010000039.1:2827-15815 GCA_964638185.1 uncultured Steroidobacteraceae bacterium
CGCGCGCCGCGTGACGGGCAGGCAGGCGACATCGAGGTCTTCGTCGGCGAGCAGGTTGCCGCGGGCGCGACACTGCTGAGCCTGGTCGGGACGACGAGCCCCTGGATCGAGGCGAACCTGAAGGAGACACAGCTCACCGCGCTCGAGCCCGGACAGTTGGCCACCGTCACCGTGGACGCATTCCCGGATGCGACGTGGCAGGCGCGGGTCGCCAGCATCCGGCCGGCGACCGGCGCACAGTTCGCGCTGCTGCCGCCCGAGAACGCGTCCGGCAACTGGGTGAAGGTGGTGCAGCGCGTTCCTGTGCGTCTCGAACTGGTCGATACCGACGGGCTACCGGCATTGCGGGCGGGCATGAGCGCCTCGGTCCGGATCGACACCGGGGAGGACAACCGGCGACTCCGCCGCTGGCTCGGCAGTAGCGACCGGCCGCGATGACCGCGCCCAGCTGGCAGATGGATGGGCTGCAGCGATTCTTCGTGACGCTCGCGGCCGTGCTGGCGACGACCCTGATGGCGGTGGACATCACCATCGCGAGCGTCGCGCTGCCGCAGATCCAGGGGGCCCTGTCCGCCACGGGCGACCAGGTCTCCTGGGTCCTGACGTCCTATGTGATCGCGCTCGCGGTCACGACTCCCGTGATCGGCCCCCTGACCGAGCGCTTCGGCCGGCGGCGGGTCTTCCTCGCGGCAGTGAGCGGCTTCACGATCGCCTCGCTCCTGTGCGGGATGGCCGGCTCGCTCGAGCTCCTGGTGTTCTTCAGGCTCCTGAAAGGCATCGCGGCCGCGGCGCTGGTGCCGATCTCGCAGTCGGTGCTGATGGACAGCTATCCGCCCGAGCGCCAGGGACAGGCCATGGCCTGGTGGACCGTCGGCGTCATGGTCGGCCCGATCATCGGACCGCTGGTGGGCGGATGGCTTACCGACGCCATCAGCTGGCGCTGGATCTTCTTCGTCAACCTGCCGTTCGGCGTGCTGGCCTACCTGTCGATCGCGGCTTTCCTGCCGCCGGACCGCCCGGTCGCGCCACGCCCCTTCGATCGCTTCGGGTTCATCACCCTCACGGTCGCCCTCGCATCGCTGCAGTTCGTCCTCGACCGCGGCGAACGCGAGGACTGGTTCGAATCGGGCTGGATCACGCTGCTGGCGCTCGTCGCCGTCGCCGCCATGTGGTCGTTCCTGGTCCACTCCTGGCAGCGAAGCCAGCCATTCATTCCGCGCGAGCTGTTCGCCGACCGGAACTTCAGCGCCTGCCTGCTGCTCACCTTCGTGACCAGCGGCATCTTCTACGCCAACCTGTCCCTGTTCGCGCCCATGTTGCAGTCGATCCTCGGCTATCCGGCGCGCGAGACCGGGCTGATGCTCGCGCCGCGCGGCATCGGCGTGCTCATCGGGGTGGCCGCCGCCAACCTGCTCAGGCGCTGGTTCACGGACCGCAGCCTGATCGGTGCCGGGCTTGCCGGGGCGGCGGCGTCGATCTGGGCGATCACCGGCTTCTCGCTGCAGGTTGGCGTGCGGACCATCGTCGAAGTGGGCTTCCTGCAGGGGTTCTGCTATGGCGTCATGTTCGTGCCGCTGACGACAGCGACGTTCGCGACCCTGGCGCCGGCGCTGCGCACCGACGGCGCGTCGTTGATCCAGCTGGTGCGACAGCTGTCGGGCGGGATCGGCATCGCGGTCGGCTTCGGCATGCTGGTGCGTACCGGGCATGGCAGCGCGCAGGCGCTCGCGGCCCGTGCCGATCCGAGCGCCCCGGCGTGGCAGGCACTGATCACGCGCGCCGGCGACGCCGCGCCCGCCGTCATCGGCCAGGAGATCACGCGGCAGGCGGCGATGCTCGCCTACCTCGACGTCACCGTGCTCATGACCGGCGCACTGCTCCTGGTCCTGCCGCTCCTTGGGCTGCTGCGGGGCACCGGCCACCGGCAGCGCACACCTGCCGCGGGCGTGCCCGGCCCAGGCGGCTAGATCTCGCCGCCGACCCGGATGAGCGTGCGCCCGGTCAGGGCACGCGCCTCGAACAGGGCGTGGGCCTCGGCTACCTGGTCGAGATCGAAGATGCGCTCGATGGGAATCCGCCAGCGGCCACTCGCCAGCGCCGCGACGATTTCGGCCCTCTCCACCCCGCGCGTGCGCGCCTGGTGGTAGAACTGCACGAAGCCGGTGACGCTGAAGCTCCGGCCGATGAGCTGCGAGATGTTGACCGGCGGCGCCTGGCCCGCCATGGCGCCCAGGTAGATCACATTGCCGAGCGGCGCAACGGCCTCGTAGTTGCGGCCCGCCTCCGGACCGGCATTGCCATCGATGATGACGTCGGCGCCGCGCCCGTCGGTCAGTTCGCGCACCCGGGCCACCCAACCGCCGTCGCGGTAGTCGAGCACCTCGCTCGCACCGAACTGGCGCGCATAGGCGACCTTGTCCTCGCCACCGGCGAGCCCGATCACGGTGGCACCGGCGTCGCGGGCGATCTGTGTCGTGAGCGCCCCGACCGCACCGGCCGCGGAGTGCACCACGACCGTCATGCCGGCACCGAGACGCGCGGCGGAGTTGACCAGGTGCCAGGCGGTCGGGGCGCAGGTCGCGAACACCGCCGCCAGCTGCCAGTCGAACTCGTCGGGCACGTCGACGACACGCGCCGCGCTCGCGAGCGCGTAGTCGGCATTGCCGCCCCATTCAGAGATGACCGCCACGCGCTTGCCAGCCAGTGTTGCATCCACGTCCGCCCCCAGGGCATCCACGCGGCCCGCGTACTCGTAGCCCGGCACGAAGGGAAAGCCCGGGTGACCCCACTTGATGCGCTCGGCGCGCGCATGGGTATCGAGCGGATTCAGTGCCGCGTAGGCAACGCGTACCCGCACCTGTCCGGGCCCCGGCTCCGGGATGTCCCGCTGCAGGAGTTGCAGCGACCCGGGATCACCTGCACGCGTGGCGACGATCGCACGCATCTTTCCATTCATCCTCGTTCCTCCTTCGGCAGGCCGAGCCGCGGTGGCGGCGGCGCATCGATCGCGATGGTCGTGGTCTTGTACTCCGTGAAGAAGTCGGCACTCGACGTGGCCCCGTCGCGGCCGACACCTGACTGCTTGTAGCCGCCGAAGGGTGCGCGCAGCTCCCGCATCATCGGCGTGTTGACCCACACCGTGCCAGCGCGTACGCCGCGGCTGACGCGCATCGCCACGTCGAGGTCACGGGTCCAGACATAGCAGACGAGCCCGAAGGGCGAGTCGTTCGCGATCCCGATCGCCTCGTCGAGCGTGTCATAGACGAGGAGGGTGGCGAAGGGGCCGAAGATCTCCTCCTGGCATACGCGGCTGCGATTCGATGGCGCGAGTACCGCAGTCGGCTGCATGTAGTAGCCGCGGCCATGGCCGGACGCCCGCCCACCGCCGGCAAGGAGCTCCGCGCCCTCGGCCCTTGCGACCGCCACATAGCCGAGCACGCGTTCGAGATGGGCCTCGAAGGCGAGTGGGCCGATCTCGGTGGCCGGCTCGAGCGGATCGCCGAGGACCAATGCCCGGGTACGCACCACGAACCGCTCGATGAACTCGTCTGCGATCGAACGCTGCACCAGGATGCGCGAGCCGGCCAGGCATTGCTGGCCGTTGTTGGTGAAGATGCCGGCCAGCGCCCCGTCGAGGGCGAGTTCCAGGTCGGCATGGCGGTCGATGATGTTGGCGGACTTGCCGCCGAGCTCGAGGATGCAGGGCTTGAGGTTGGCGCCGGCCGCCTGCATGACGGCGCGACCGGTCGCGGTCCCGCCGGTGAACCCCACCATGTCGATCGCCGGGTCGCCGACGAGCGCGGCACCGGTGACCGATCCGCGTCCATTGACCAGGTTGACCACGCCGGGCGGCAGCCCGGCCTCGTGCATGAGGCCGACCATGCGCGCCACTGCGAGTGGCGTGTACTCCGAAGGCTTGAGCACGCAGGTATTGCCGAAGGCGATGCAGCTCGCGATGCGCATGGAGGCGAGGGCCACCGGCGCGTTCCAGGGCGCGACCAGGGCCGCAACGCCCTTGGGCTCGCGGGTCACGTAGGTCAGGTAACCGCCAGCCTGTGTGTAGCTCTCGCCAGAGAGCGTGCTCGCCACCTCGGCGAAGAACTCGAAGTTGCGCGCGGCGCGGGCCATCTGTCCGCGCACGTGCGCGAGCGGAATGCCGGTGTTCATCACTTCGAGCCAGGCGAGTTCCCCGGCATGCGCGGTGAGGCGATCGCGGATCGCGTACAGGATGTCCTTGCGGCGGTTGATGTCGAGCGTCGGCCACGGGCCGTGGTCGAAGGCCTCGCGTGCCGCCGCCACCGCGGCAGCGACCTCCTGCATACCGGCCTCGGCCAACGTGCTGATGCGCTCACCGCTGGCCGGATAGATCACGGGCAACACCGCGCCGTCGCCCTGGTCGAGAGGCCGGCCTGCCACGATGCTCGTGACCCGCGCGGGAATCTCCACGGCATCGATGCGATTCGCGGCTGTCATCGGTTGCTCCAGGAATGGATGGTCATGCACTCAGATTGTCTCGCGACGCACCGGCGAGCGCAGCAGCATGCCGAGCCCGTCCCCGGCCAGGTTGGCCGCGAACACCGCCAGCACGATCGCGCCGCCGGGTGCCAGCAGCATCCACGGCGCGTTGAACAGGTATGGACGGCTGTCCGCCAGCATGTTGCCCCAGGTCGCCGCACCGACCGGCGCGCCGATGCCGAGGAACGACAGTGCGCTCTCGGCCACGAGCATCTCGCCGAAGTGGAACGCGGCGATCACGAACAGGGTGGGGCCGATCGCCGGCAGGACGTGGCCGGTCAGGATCGCGATCGACGACGACCCGGTGAGCCGCGCAGCCAGCACGAAATCACGCGCCAGGATGCCGCTCGCCTCGGCGAGCACGACCCTGGCGAACACCGGCCAGGTCAGCAGACCGAGTGTCAGCACCAGTGGCCAGAAGCCCTGGCCGAGCACCGCCATGACGCAGATCGCCACGATGAGGCCCGGGAAGGCCATCACCAGGCTGCTCGCTTGGCGGACGACGGTGCGCAACGGACCGGGACGCTCCGCCGCGAGGAGGCCGAGCACCGCGCCGATGACGAGCGCCAGCACCGTTGCGGCGAGGGCGCAGCCGAGAGACCAGCCGAGGCCCTCGAGGAGCCGCGACCACAGGTCACGACCGAGATGATCGGTGCCGAGCCAATGGCCGGGTGATGCAGGCGGCGCAAAGCGCGCATACAGGTCGATGCGGGCCGGGTCATGGGCCCGGAGCAAATCCCTGAGCGGGATGGCGAGGGCGAGGAGCGCAGCGAGACCCGCGCCGAGCGACAACTCGATGCTGCGCCCGAGGCGCCGCCAGGTTGGAGCGGCGCTCATGGCTCGAGCTCGCGGTGCCCGACCCGGGGATCGAGCCTGAGCAGCAGGGCGTCGACCAGGGTGTTCAATGCGAACACCAGTACGCCGACGACGATCGCGATCGCCTGGATCACCGGGAAGTCGAGCGTCTGCGCCGACTCGATGAGGAGCCAGCCGAGCCCGGGCCAGGCGAAGATGAACTCGATCACCACCGTTCCCGACAGCAGGAACGCGAGCTGGGTGCCCGCCAGCGCCGTGGCGCCGAGCAGGGCATTGGGCAGCGCGCAGGCGAACAGGACCTCGCGTGGCCCGGCGCCATTGGCGCGCGCGGTGCGGATATGGTCCTCCGCCATTGCCTGCGCCACGTTGGTGGCGATGACGCGGGCGAGGCGCGGGGCCAGGAACGAGGCCAGCGACAGCATTGGCAGGATCCAGGTCGCCGGTCCACCGAGGCCCAGGGCAGGCAGCCAGCCGAGCTGGATGCCGAAGACCTGCACCAGGAGCAGCGCCACCACGAAGCCCGGCAGGCCCTGCAGGAAGAACAACAGCCCGGCCATGGCGCGCCGGGCAGGCGTTGGCCAGCGCGCGCCGAGCCAGGCGCCGAGCGGCACCGCCACGACGAGGGTCATCCCCATGCCGAGCGCCGCGAGGGCCAGGGTCGCCGGCAGGACCTGCAGCACCTTGCCGAGCGCCGGCTCGGCGGAAATCAGCGACTGGCCGAGGTCGAGACGGGCCAGGTTGCCGACGTAGGCCAGGTACTGCTGCCACGGCGGCCGGTCGAGCCCGTGGGCGGCTCGCACCTCGGCCAGCTGCTCGGGACTCGCGTCCTGGCCCGCCATCACGACCGCGGGATCGCCCGCCAGGCGCAGCAGGACGAACAGCAGCGTCGTCAGGCCGAACAGCAGCACCGCGAGGTCGCGCAGGTGCCGCAGGGCGAACCTGCCCCAGCCGCGCGCGAACGCCGGGTTCATCGGTCCGCTTCCGGCGCAAGCGTGATGCGCTCGTACACCGGCACCCGGTTCGCGATGGAGAGGCCGCCCACGCGAGGACTCGCGGCGAAGACGTCGACGCTCTCGACGATGAAGATCGAGGGCGCCGCATCGTGGTAGGCGCGCGACAGCTCGCGCAGCAACTCGCCCCGCCGGGCGGGATCGAACTCCTGGTTGGCTGACTCGAGCCTTGCCGCGAGCGACGGATCGCAGAAGAACGGGTTGCGCTTGCGGCAGGAGTAGTACTCCATGGGCCGGGTGACGTCGTTGTAGGGCGCGCTGTTCCAGGAGAGGCCGAAGGCATCGGCGGTCCAGGCGCCGCCGAGATAGGTTCGCAGCCAGTCACCGAAGGTCCGCGAGCGCAGCCGCACCCGCACCCCGACGTCCGCCAGGTTCTGCGCCACGGCCTGGTAGATCGCCGCGTCGCCGGCGGTGCTGGTCACGACCACGTCGACCTCGAGGTCGAAGCCCGCAGGGTGACCGGCCTCGGTCAACAGGCGGCGCGCCAGCGCCGGGTCGTAGGCGTAGGGCGCGATGGCGGGGTCGTGGCCGACCGTGCCGGCCGCAGCGGGTTGCCCGGCCGCGCGCCCAAGGCCCCCCAGCAGGGTACTGGCGATGATCTCCTTGTCGACGGCATGGTTGAGCGCTCGCCGGACACGCACGTCCGCGAGCGGTGTCGTACGTTCGCCCTCGGTGATGAGCGCGATGGCCATCACCTGCATGGCGGGCGCATGGACACTGGTGAGTCCGCGCGCGGCAAGGTAGGGCAGGTCGTCGACGGCAGCGTCGGTCAGCTCGATTTCCCCGGCGACCAGCGCCTGCAATCGCACGGCATTGTCGGGCATGGCACGAAACTCGAGCCGCGACAGCCTGGGCGCCCGCCAGGAACGCGGATTGGCCGCGAACACGGCGCGTCGCTCGCTTTCGCCCCAGGTCTCCAGGGTGAACGGCCCGCTGCCGACCGGGGCCCGGGCGAAGCCGGCCGGACCGAGCGTGGACCAGCGCTCCGGCTCGACCACCAGCACCGCCGCGAGCCTGGCCGGCAGTGCCGCATCCGGAAGCGCCGTGCGCATCTCGAGTGTGAGCGGATCGAGCGCGTCGACCGCGATGACGTTGCGCAGTTCGTTGCCGATGACCGTGCGGCGGCCAGCCTCGCTGCGAAGCCACGCGAAGGTCGCGGCCACCGCGGCGGCATCGAGCGGCCGCCCGTTCGAGAAGGCGACTCGCGGCCGCAGGCGGAATCGCCAGGTCGTCGGCGACAGCGGCTGCCAGTCCATGGCCAGCGCCGGCGCCAGCTGGCCCTGCTCGTCGATCCGCGTCAGGGCATCGAACAATGCGTACCAGTAGAGCGTGCCGGGCGTGCCATTGCCGCCATAGGGATTGCCATAGCTCGGCGGGAGCACCGTGATGCCGTAGCGCAGCGTCTCGGCGCCGGCCGGTCGCGCGACGAGGCCGAGCGCAATCAGCGCGGCTGCGAGCCGGGTCGCCGGTCTCACGCGACGGGCTTGCTCGCCGTTCCGACGTACCAGGGCAGGGAACCCTCGCGCTTGGGCAGGTGGCCGACGTGTATCAGGTCCGGGGCGAAACCGGCCGCCTCGAGATCGGCGCGGAGGTCGGCATTGGCATAGACCTCCCAGTACGGCTCGTTGTTGTAGGCGGCGTCCCAGGAATAGTCGAAGCGCGCGAACTCGTCGAGGCCCTCGAACCTGAGCGGCACGTCCTGGTGGACGCATACGCCACCGGGCGCGAGCAGGCGGAAGCTCTCGCGCATCGCGCCACGGCGGCTATGGTCGGAGACCTCGTGGAGCATGTTGTGCGACACGACCAGGTCGAAGTAGCCGTTCCCGAACCGGGTCGCGGCCGCATCCATCTGATGGAAGTGCACGCGGGCACCCAGCGACTCGGCACGGGCGTGCGCATAGCGCAGCATCCCGGCGCCGATGTCGATGCCGTGGACTTCCGCGTCCGGGAATGCCAGCGCGTAGGGCACGGTCGCCGAGCCGGCCGAGCAACCCATGTCGAGGATGCGACGCGGTGCGAGCCCCGGGTGGCGCTCGGCGAGGAACGCCTGCACGTGCGCGGCCTTGCTGTCGCGCGACCCTATGCCCTGGCCGAAAGCGTACAGGTTGCCGCCGGTTTCGTAGTACGCCCCGGCGACGACATCCTGCGGATGGCGATCGAGCGCGTAGCCGCCGGGCTGCAGGTGCACCTCCACGCGCGCCATGGCGCGTGGCGGCTCGAAGTCCGCGACGAGGTCGAGCGTGCCGCCGCAGGGCGGCTTGGCCGCCAGCCGCTCGAACGACCGCGCCAGGCGCGGTTCCTCGCGGCTCAACGTATCCGCGAGCGAGTCCCACATGGCCTCCTGGGCGCTGCGGGCCAGCGTCGACCAGGTGCGGTAGTGGAGGTTGGCCAGCATCGCGTCGCGGATCTCGCGGCGCGTCTCGGGGGCCGAACCGTGTTCCTGGCGCCAGGCCGGTGCGGCCTGCTCTTCGAAGGCGCGCCGATGGCGCGGCCTCAAGGCACGATTCAGGTGCTGCTTCAATGCCACCACGAAGCGCTGCCGCGAGCCCTCGTCATGCGTCGGGGTGGCGAGCATCTCGTGCCGGGCGCTTCGAACCATGGCGATATCCCCTGGAGCCTCGCGACGAGCTTAACTCAGCGCTCGCACGCCTCGGAGTCGTGCCGGGATCGAGTCCCGGCACGTTGGTGGATTGTAGGAGCAGGGGTCATCATGTCAACATGATGACTGACGGCGCCGCACCGTTCGCGCCCGGCAGGGGGGGGTTGGTGCTAGATCTGCGCGAATTCCTGGGCAGCCACGCCGACGCCGTGCTGGAACTCGAGACGGCCGTCGGCGTCCGCCACGAACTGACGGCGCTGCAGCACCTGCTCGACGCGCGCGGACAATTCCCGGTCATCCTGGCCCGCAGGGTCGAGCTCGCCGACGGATCGGTGAGCGACATGCCCGTCGTCACCAACCTGACCGCGAGCCGCGTCCTGACCGCCGCCGCGCTCGGTCTCGGCGATCATCGCGACAGCGCCGCCTGGTTCGCGCGGCGAAGCGCCGCACCGGTCGCGCCCACCATCGTCGAGCGCAGCCAGGCGCCGGTCCAGGAGCGCGTGCTCGAGGGCGCAACGGCGGACCTCACCCGGCTGCCGGCGCTGGTGCAACATGAACTCGAGCCGGGCCCGTACCTGACGGCGGCGCATGCCACCACGCGCGATCCGGCGAGCGGCATCGACAATACCGCCATCCAGCGGTGCTGGGTGCGCGGCCCGCGGGAGATGACCTGGTTCCCGTACCCCTCGTCCCACAACGCCCGCAACCTGCGCAAGTACTGGCAGCGCGGCGAGGCCTGCCCCGTGGCGTTCTGGATCGGGCACCACCCAGCGGTGCTGATGGGCACGCAGGCCAAGCTCGACTATCCGCAAAGCCACTGGGACGCGGCGGGCGGGGTGATCGGAGAATCGCTGCGGCTGGTGCCGAGCATCACCCACGGCGCGTCGATCATGGTTCCTGCGGACGCCGAGCTCGTCATCGAGGGCTTCGCGCCGCCCGGCGTGATGACCGCCGACGGTCCTTTCGGCGAATACACCGGCTACGCCGGCCCGCAGGTGGCCGCGCCGCTCGTCGAAGTGAGCTGCATCACGCGTCGCGTCGACGCGATCTACCACGACTACGGGTCGGGCCTCACCGACATGCTGGTGCCCGACAACATGGCGATGGAGGGCAGGCTGTTCGCCATCGTCCATGCCGTCGCGCCGTCGCTCGTCAACGTCCATGTGCCCACCTCGGGCCGGCGCTTCCATGCCTGGCTGCAGTTCCGCGAACCGCGGCGCGGCGAAGTGCGCGACGCGCTGGCCGCGGCGCTCAGTTACCGGCGAGTGAAGACGGCAGTGGCCGTGGACGAGGACGTGGACATCTTCGCGAGCGACGAAGTGCTCTGGGCACTCGCGACCCGCGTGCAGTGGTCGCGCGACTCGTTCGTGCTCGACGGCCTGTCGACCTCGACGCTCGATCCCTCGCTGCCGGCGGGCGCAGAGACCGGCTCCAAGCTCGCGGTCGATGCGACGCTCCCGCCGCGACCCACCCCGGGGCGGCCCCGACCCGTCGCACCGCGCGCCACGGTGCCGGCAGCGGCGACGACCCGCGCAGCGACGTTCCTGGCCGGTCGCGCCCCGGCGGCGTGGCCGGCAGCCTGAGGCGGTAGCGGACCATGAGCACACGCGCCGCAGCGGGGGAGAAGCACGGCAACACCGCCTGGCTGCCGTGTCCGCGCTGCAGCCAGTGGTTCCCGGTGGCACCGGCCATGCTGGAGGCCACCGCGCCCGCCTGCGTGTGCCCCGCCTGCCACGAGCAGTTCAAGCCCGACCGGCGCGAGTCGCCGGCACCCTGAGCGCGGCCTGGCGGCGCTCGAGATCAATGGAGGAAACGATGACCGACACGATGATGGGCCAGCAGGAGTTCTTCGCCGCGCTCGAGGCTGCACGCAAGCCCCGGCACGGTGGCGGGCACCCCTTCAGCCGCGCCTGGGCCGCCGGCGAACTGAGCCGCGAGCAGCTCGGCCAATGGGCAGTCCAGCACTTTTATTACATCGACCCGATCCCGCAGCAGTTCGCCGCCCTGTACGCGCGACTGCCCGACCTCGATGCCCGCCAGCACCTGCTCGAGAACCTGTTGGGCGAGGAGATGCCCGGCCAGCCAACCAAGCGCCATCCCGACCTGCTGGTGAAGTTCGCGCGCGCCTGCGGCGTCGCGGACGACGAGCTGCTGCGGTCCGAGGAGCTGGGCACGGTCCTGCCGACGACGCGCGCGATGCGCGCCTGGATCTGGGAGCTCGCGACCATCCGCACGCTGGCCGAAGCCTGCTCGGGGATCATGGTCGCGCTGGAAGGGCAGCTGCCAACGCTGTACCCGCAGTACGTCGAGGCCATGCGCCGGATGGGCTACACCGAGGACGAACTCGAGTTCTTCCACGTGCACATCGAGGGCGACACGGAGCATGCCCACGTCGGGCTCGAGCTCACCTCGCGCTATGCCACGACGCCGGCGATGCAGGCGCGTGCGATTGCCGCAGTCGGGGCGTCGGCGCAGTTGCGCTACAGCATGCTGGACGGCATCCATGCCCGGGTGGTCCTGAAGCATGCGGCCTGAGCGACGGCTGGCCTGGGTGACCGGTGCCGCCGGCGGAATCGGTCGCGCCACCGTCGCGCGGCTCGCTGACGACGGCTTCGTCGTCCGGGCCACCGACATCGCTTGTCCCGCGGGCGGGCAGGACCACGTGGCGTGGTCGCCCCTCGACGTCACTGACGAAGCGGCCATCGCGGCCTTCGTCGCCACACTCGGTGCGGACGCGACGCTCGACTGCGTGGTGCACCTCGTCGGGCGGGCGGGCGGCGGCACGCTCGGTGAGACGCGCCTCGACGACTGGCGTGAACTCGTCGAGGTCAACCTGACCTCGGCCTTCCTCGTGGCGCGGGCGGCCTATCCGCTGCTTCGGCGCACGCGCGGCTGCCTGGTGCTGATGTCCTCCAGCAATGCCCTGAATGGCGGCAGCGCGCTCTCGGGCCCGGCCTACGCGGCCGCCAAGGCGGGCGTCATGAACCTGGGACGCTACCTGGCGAAGGAATGGGCGCGCGATGGCATCCGGGTCAACTGCGTGGCGCCCGGTCCGGTGGACACGCCGATGCTCGCGCGCCTCGACGAGGCGACCGTAGCCGGACTCGTCGCGGCCACGCCGCTCGGGCGCGTAGCGACCGCCGCCGACGTGGCGGCCACGATCGCGTTCCTGTGCTCACCCGACGCCATGATGCTGACCGGCACCCTGCACAACGTCAGCGGCGGCCTGGTGCTCGACTGACATGGCGCCACGCACGACCGCCGTGATGCCCGCGCGGCGCGTGGACGAGGCGCTGCGCGCGCCGCGTTTCCACCAGGTCTACGTGGCGCTGCGCGCCTGGATCGTCGACGGCACGCTCGAACCCGGTGCGCGCCTGCCGGCCGAGCCGGAACTGTGCGCGGCGTTCGGCGTTTCGCGCATCACCATCCGTCGCGCGATGGACGACCTCGTGGGCGAGGGGCTGGTGGTACGCCGCCAGGGCAGCGGCACGTTCGTCGCGGGCGAGCGCGGCAACGCACCGGTGTCGCTCGACCTCGCCGGGATCACCGACCATGTCGCGAACCTGGGTCGCACGACCCAGGTCGTCGACCTCGAGGTCGCCTGGGTGCCGGCCGATGCGCCGACCCGCCAGGCACTGGGGCTGCCCGCCGGGACACGCGTCCACCAGTCACGGCGTGTCCGGGTGCGCGATGGGCAGCGTATCGGGCTCGTCACCGCGTGGGTCACCGAGTCGGTCGGGCGCCGGCTGGCGAAGGCCGACCTCGCGCAGTCGACCGTCCTGGAACTCATCGAGCGGGCCGGCGTGACGGTCGATTCGGCCGAACAGACCATCGGTGCGGCGCTCGCCGACATCGACGCGGCGCGCGCCCTCGGGGTGGCGGTCGGCGTGCCGCTGGTGCGCATCGAGCGGGTCGTGCGCGGGCCCGACGGGGTCGCGCTCGAGCGGGTCGTGGCACTGTGGCGGGCCGACAGCTACCGCTACTGGATGCAGCTGCGGCGTGGGCGGCGCGGCGTGCTGAGCGGCTGGATCGAGGACTGAGAGGCGGG
>CAZXAS010000039.1:15915-17003 GCA_964638185.1 uncultured Steroidobacteraceae bacterium
GCGGTGCTGCACGCCTTCGGCAAGGGTGTGGGCAGCTTCTTCGCCGCCCGCGCGTTCCTCGGGCTGACCGAATCGATCAACTTCCCGGCGGCGTTTCGGGTCGTGGCGGAGTGGTTCCCGCGCGCGGAACGCAGCCTGGCCGCGGGCTTCATCACTGCCGGGGTCGGCTTCGGATCGATCGTCGCACCGCTGACCATCGCGCCGCTGATCGTCTGGGTCGACGCGCTGCACGCCGCCGGCCTGTCGCCGATCAACGGCTGGCATGCCGCCTTCATCGTGCCGGGCGCGCTCGGATTCGTCTGGGTGTGGATCTGGAACCGCCATTTCCACCTGCCGGAGGACCACCCCGGCATCTCGGCAGAAGAGCGTGCGCTGGTGCTCGCGGACCGCGCCGCGACGGTGGTCGCCAGCACGGCGACCGGTGGCGTGGCCGGGGAACTCAAGGCGTATACGGGTCGCCTGCTGCACTGGTTCCGCTATCGCGAGACCTGGGGGCTCGTGCTCGCACGCGTGAGTGGCGACAGCGCTTTCTATTTCTTTGCCTTCTGGATCCCGCTGTACCTGCGCGAGGAGCGCGGGCTCAGCCTGCTGCAGGTCGGGTTCGGTGCGGCGCTGCCGTTCCTGTTTGCCGACCTGGGCTCGTTCGCCGGGGGTTGGGCCGGGCAGCGTCTCATCCGCAACGGGATGTCCGTCAACGCCTCGCGCAAGGCCATGATCTGGACCGGTGCGCTGCTGGTCCCGCTCGCCCTGCCGGCGGTCTACGTCGACTCGGCGCTGGTGGCAGTGATCTGCATGGGACTCGGGATCTTCGCCATCCAGGTGAAGTCCTCGTCGCTCTTCGCCGTGCCGACCGACCTGTTCCCGGCGCGTGACGTCGCGACGGTCTGGGGCCTGAGCGGGGCAGCCGGGAGCGTCGCCGCCGCGCTGTCGCAACCGCTGATCGGGCTCATGATCGACCGGTCCGGTTCCTACGAGCCGGTGTTCCTGGTGGTGTCGTCCCTGCACATCGTGTCGGCGCTCTGCGTGACCCTGCTGATCCCGCGCATCGAGCCGGTTCGACCGGTGGAACGGGTGGCCTGAGCAAAGCG
>CAZXAS010000040.1:0-16979 GCA_964638185.1 uncultured Steroidobacteraceae bacterium
GGCCGAGCCGAAGCGGAACGACCCGACCGCGTGCAGGACCAACTCGGTGAAGGTCGTGCCTGGCGTGCGGAGACGACTGTATGGTCCTCTGCGAGTTCGTTTTCCGACTCTTCCGAACTCGCAGAGGACCATACAGGAGTAGGCCGCACGCCCTGCCTCCGCCGCAATCACCCCCGAATCGCCCTCAACCCGGACACGACCAGCCCGGCACCACCGTCCTCGCCCCCGAATCGGCCTCGACGACGAAGACCGTCAGGCGCGCGGGTCGGGCGGCGGGCGGCGGGCGAGGTACAGCCGGTCGTCGAAGCTCGCGACCCACTGCGGGAAGTAGACCACCGCCACTGCGATGACGATGCCGTTCAGGAACGGCTCGCCGAAGCTCATCAGCGGCAGGAAGATCAGCCATTCCCCGGCGACATCGGCCGCCGGCAGCGCGCCGGCGGCGGCCAGGAGCCCGAGTCGTGCGGCGCCGGCGAGATTGAACGCGACGATCGACCCGGCGAACACGGTCACGAAAAAGTAGACGAAGTAGTTGAGCGGCAGCCGTCGCTGCACCAGCCGGTGCAGCCAGGCGATGAACAGCACCGGCACCGCGCCCTCGGCGAGCAGGTAGACGCCGAAGACCGGCCACTGGCCCGGCACCGTGATCGCAAGCACCGCGAGCACGATCGCCAGCCCGACGATGGCGAGTTGCCAGCCGTGCATCAGGGTCAGGGCCGTCGCCAGCAGGAAATGGAACTGCAGTCCCGGCGTCAGCCCCGCCTGCATCGACCACAGCGCCAGCGCCAGCACCACCGAACCGAGCCAGACGTGCTGGCGCTCGCTGCTTCCAAGCCAGCTGCGCCACGGCGCGCTCGCCACCGCGACCGCCACGACCGCGAGGGCTGCAATCCAGGTGGCCACCGTCCACGTCGTGCCGATGTCCATGGTCTCCATGGCACCCAGACTAAACCGCTGCCAAGCCGCCGCCCAGCGTGGGATCATCGACGCCCGCTCCCGAGGCGAACGCCGGTGCGTTTCGACGCCGACTTCTACCACCGCTACTACGAGGATCCGTCGACGCGCGTCGCCGCGCCCGACGACGCCATCCGCCTCGCGGACTTCATCTGCGGCTTCACCGCCTATCTCGGCTTTCGCGTGCGGCGCGTGCTGGACGCCGGCTGCGGGCTCGGGCACATGCGGGTGGCGGTCGAGCGTGCGTTCCCGCGCGCGCGCTACATCGGCCTCGAGGCCAGCGAGTACCTCGCGCGGCGCGAGGGCTGGGTCCACGGCACGCTGGAGGGCTACCGGCCACGCGCCGCCTTCGACCTCGTCATCTGCCACGACGTGCTGCAGTACCTCGACGATCGCGCCGCCGCACGGGCGATCGCGAACCTCGGCCGGCTATGCCGCGGCGCGGCCTACTTCAGCGCCATGACGCTCGGTGACTGGCGACACAGCGCCGACCGGTCGCGCAGCGACGGCGGCGTACACCTGAGGCCCGCCGACTGGTACCGCAGCCGGCTCGGCCGCTGGTTTCGGCCGGTGGGCGCCGGTGTCCTGGTCCGGCGCGGCATGAAGCCCGTGTTGTGGGAACTCGAGAAACCCTGGCCGACCGCCGCTGGCGGCCCGCGTTTGCTGCGCAAATCGGGCCCGTGAATTCCAACCCATTGATCCAGAAAGTGGGTTTTCAGGGACTATGCTGCACTTTGGGGTCTTTAGCGGGCCCGCGAGGACGCGCAGGTCGGCGCGCCGCGCTCGCGCCCGCGGCCGCCGGAGCATAGACTCCAGCGCTCGGCTTGACGGCCGGGTCCGCGGCTGGCAAAACCGCGGGCACTGTCATGGAACGGCGGGGCCGCGCAACGTCCCCGCCGTTCGTGCAAGACGTATCGTGTCGTAATTGGGGGAGCGATCGAATATGACGAGGTTGAATGGTTCTCTGGCGGCGGCCCTGGCCGCAACGATGGTGCTGGCCGGCTGCGGTGGCTCGGCCAACGACAACCTGCCGCTGATCAAGGCCACGATTTCGGTGAAGAGCGTTTCCCTCGGCGGCGTCTGCGACGTCGTGCCGGTGCGCATCGTGCCGGTCGAGCTGCGCGGCGAGGCGAACAAGTACGCCAACAACCGCATGATGGTCACGGAAGTGCCGACCACCGGCCCGACCGACGAGAACGGCGCGCCGATGTGCAACGGCTCCGCCGAGACCCTGCCGCTCGCGCCGGGCGACTGGGAGTTCAGCGCGCCGCTGGCTTCCGACACCTACAAGTGCGTGCGCGACATCCAGGCGGACGGCGACCTCAACATCGTGTTCATCGATGGCATCGACGGCTGTGGTGGCCCGGAGTCCGCCGCCGAACCGTCGGAGGAGACGACCGGCGAGCCTGGCATGGACGAAATGCCGGCCGAGGGCGACATGCCGGCCGAGGGTGAGGCCGCGACCGGGGAAACGCCGCCGGCCGAAGGCTGATACGCGACCGCGGCGCTACTGGAAGGGCCGGCACGGGCTCCCCGTGCCGGCCTTGCCGCAAGCATGGCCAGTTCCGTTCCTGCGTGGCTGCCGCGGCTGATCGCCGGCACCGGGCGCATGGCCCCGGCGCTCGCCGGCCGCCTCGCGGCCGAACTCCTCACCCGGCCGCGCGGCCGGAACCCACCACAACCCTGGGAGCGCGATCCGGCGCACGCGCCTGACGCCGTGCACCGCTTCGGCAGCGGGCTCAGGGCCGTGGCCTGGGGATCGAGTGGAGCGCTGGTGCTGGCCTTGCACGGCTGGCGTGGTCGGCCGTCGCAGTTCGGTCCGCTGGCGGCGGCGCTGGTGGCGCGCGGCCACCGGATGATCGCGATCGACGCGCCGGGACATGGCAACTCGCCGGGCGCGCGCATGACGCCACACCTGCTGGCCGGGGCCGTCGCCGCGATCGCGGCGGAGGCGGGGCCGGTGCATGGGATCGTCGGGCATTCACTGGGTGGCGCAGCGGCCGGCATCACGCTCGAGCGCGGACTCGCCGGCGCGCGGCTTGCGCTGGTCGCGAGCCCCACGCGTGTGAGCCAGATGATCGCCGGCTTCGCCCGCGAGCTCGCATTGCCGCCGGCGGCGCGCCAGAGCCTCGATGCCTGGTTCGACCGCCATGCCGGCCGACCGGTCTCCGAGCTCGACCTCGTGGCGGTACTGCCGCGGACGGGTGGCAGGGCGCTCCTGGTGCACGATGAACTCGACGACGTCATCCCCGTGGCCGAGGCGCGGCTGCTCGCAGCCACCTGCCCGGGCGTGCGTACCCTCTACACCCGCGGGCTCGGTCATCGCGACCTGCTGGCGGCGGCGGCAGTGATCGACGCGATTGCGGACTACGTGTCCGCGTGACCGGCGCTGGCGATGTGGCCGCGGCCCCGACCGGCCATCGGCCCCTCGATCCGTCCAACCGCGACCGGCCGCCCCTCGCTGCCCGGCCGCAGTCCCAGGACCGCCCGATAACGGGCCTCGCAGGGCACACAGCGTCCGCTGGCGCTGCACCAGCGCAGGGAGGCGCCATTGACGCGTCCCCAGAACAGGCCATGGGGATCGGCATCCACCACAGCCAGCAGCGTGAGCAGGTTCCTCGTGGCCGGCGTGCGCGGGTGCGCGCGCCAGCGGGCCGGCTCGCCATCGCTCCACGCCAGCCGCCAGTCCGCGGTGCGCGGGTCGTAGCGGAAGCGGGCCACGCCGACCCGTCGCGGCATGGCCTCGATGCCGCAGACCGGGCGCGACTCGAAGAGCACGACGGCATCGCCCTCGATCACGTAGCCGAGGCGTCGCTGGCGCCTGAAGCTCGGTGGGCAGATGCGGCGGCAGTAGCCCGCCAGGAGCCGCTCGACCAGCTTCTCGGTGTGCACAGGCAGGCTCATCGCCGGTCAATATAGCGCCGTGGCCGGCGTCGGCGCACCCGGGCGCCCGGGAGCCTGCTGCGGCCGTCGCGGATGCGGCCCGGAGTGCCTTTTGGCAGCATGGACGGTCCTCGAGGAGCATGAACATGGTGCCCAATTACGCCAAGTCGTCATCCGGGCGACGTGGCCTCGCCCTGCTTGCCGCCGTACTCGTCTCCGCGCTCGGCACGATGCCGGTCGGCGCCGAGTCACCGGAGCCCTGGGTCGAGGCGAGCCGCGCCGGCGCCGCCCGCTTCGGTGGCAGGCTGATGCAGGAGCTGACCACGGCGCTCGCGGTTTCGCCGGTCGAGGCCATCGGGGTGTGCAAGGAGCGCGCCCCGCGCATCGCCCTCGAGGAAGGCGCCCGGCTCGGCGCCGACATCGGCCGCACCGCGCAGAGGCTCCGCAATCCTGCCAACGCGCCGGGCGGCTGGCAGGAGCGCGCACTCGAGTCCTTTGCCGCCGCGATCGCCGCCGGCGCCGACCCGGCGACGCTCGAGCACATCGAGGTGGTCGAGGACAGTGGGGTCCGCGAGCGCCGCTGGATGAAGCCCATCATGCTGGCGCCGATGTGCGTGGCCTGCCACGGCAGCACGCTCACGCCGGAAATCGCACAGGCGGTGGCCGAGGCCTATCCCTCGGATGCGGCGACCGGCTTCGCCCCCGGCGATCTCCGGGGTGCGTTCTACGTCGTCTGGCGGGAGATGCCCGTCCTGTGAGCATTCCGCCGCGGCCGGCATCCGGTCGCGCACGCATCGCGAACAGTCGGACACCCTGGTGCTGGCGAATCCCGTGACCCGTTCCCGCCTGAAACGAATCCTGCCGGTCATCGTGTCGCTCGCGATCGTCGCGGCAGCAGCGACCGTGCTGCTGCGCACGCTGGCCGGCATCGACGCCGCAGAGGTTGCGGCGAGCTTCCGCGCGATTGCACCGGGCACGCTGGTGCTCGCGGCGCTGTTCACGGCCGGTGCGCTGCTGTCGCTCGCGACCTACGAGGTCGCGATGCTGCGCTACCTGCGCTCGGGTATCCCCGACCGGCGACCTTTCCTGACCGGCCTCATCGCCTACCCGGTCGGTACGGCGGTCGGTCTCGGCACGCTGTCGGGTGGCGCCGTGCGCTTTCGCTTCTATTCGGCTGCCGGGCTCTCGACCTTCGACATCGGCAAGGTCGTGGTGCTCTCGGCCATGCCGTATGCCGCCGGCCTCGGCCTGCTCTGCGGCATCTCGCTCGTCGGCGATCCGGGCGCGGCGGCATCGCTCATCGGCATCGGGCAGGGTGCGGCGCTGTCGATCGGCGTGACGCTCATCGCCCTGCACCTGGCCTACGTCGCAGCGGTCCTGCGCTTTCGCGGACCACTCGGGCGCGGACGATTCAGGTTCGAGCTTCCTGATCCGCGCATGACGGCGACCCAGTACCTGCTCGGCGTCGCCGAAGTCCTGTGCGCCATCGCGGTCCTGTGGGTGCTGCTGCCCGCCGGGTCGACCTCCGGGTTCCTTCCCTTCGTCGCGGTGTACGTGCTGGCGATACTCGCAGGCCTGATGTCGAGCGTCCCGGCCGGCCTCGGCGTGTTCGAGGCGGCGCTGCTGCTGATGCTGCGCGACGTCCCCGAGGAGGCATTGCTCGGCGCCGTGCTGGCCTACCGGCTCGTGTACCAGCTGGTGCCTTTCGCGGTCGCGCTGTTGCTGTTCGTCGGCTGGGAGGCGTGGTCGCGCCGCCACCCGCCGGGCGCGCTTCAGCCCGTCCCGGGCAGCGCGAGTGGCACGACCGAGATCGACAGCCTCCCGTAGGGCGACGGTTCGACGACGCCGATCCCGCGCCGGTCCAGCCATTCGAGCGTCGGGCCCGTCAGCACGTCGCCCTCACGGCGCTCGGCGGGCGGGGCGCCGAGCAGTACCGCCGGCGTGAACACCACGAGGTAGCGCTCGGGTGACGACGCCGGGTCGAACGGCGCGCTCACTGCATAGCCGGTCCGGCCGCCCACGGTGGCGAGCGACTGCTCGAGGCGAAGGTTGTCGAGGTTCGAGACGCGCGTGACGATGAACGAATCGTCCATCATGGCGAGCACGGGATAGAACGCGCTGCCCCCGGGGCCCTCCGGCCCCTCGAGCACGCTCTTCACCCGCACGCGGTAGGCGCCACCGGAGGCGGGCAGCCTGAACGCGGCGAAATGCGACAGGCCGCTCTGGAACTCGAACGCCGGGCTGTCCTCGCCGATCACGACTTCGAGCGAGCCGGATGGCGGCAGGTCCTGGAATGGAAAATCCGCCGGGTCGATGCAGCAGTTCGCCGCCGCCGCGTAGGCGGCGATGCGCGCCTCGCTCGTCTGCGGGTACGGCGCCGGGGCCGTGGCACAGCCGGTGAGCAACATCAGGGCGAAGAGGGTCGTCGTGTTACGTCCGGGCATGGATGCTTGCGCCAGCGAGGATCGCCGCGAGGCTATCACGTCCACGGCAGGCGCCGCCGGGCAAACGCTCGAGGGGACTGCGGTCGCCACCGGTCCGGCTTAGAATCGGGGTTTACTCCGGACCCGCAGGCCGAGCCGATGCAAATGAGGTCAGTCGCCGTCGTCGGTGCCGGGCTCGCGGGCCTTTCCTGTGCCCGGCGGCTGCAGCAGGCCGGCCATCGCGTGCGGGTCCTCGACAAGGGCCGCGCACCGGGCGGGCGCATCGCCACGCGCCGGCTCGAGCAGGCGTCCTTCGACCACGGCGCCCAGTATTTCACCGTGAGCGATCCCGGCTTCGGCGCCCTGGTCGACGAGGCGGCCGCGGCCGGCCAGGTGGCGCGCTGGACGCCCCGCTGGCCCGGCGGCGAGCAGGAGGCGCGCGACCTGTGGGTCGGCGTGCCCGGTGCTGCCGCGCTGCCGAAGTGGCTGGCGCAGGGGCTCGACCTGTCGCTCGGCTGCCGGGTCACGCGACTGGCGCGCCAGGGCGCGCAGTGGCAGCTCACCGACGATGCCGGACGCGAGTACCCGGGCTTCGACTTCGTGGTGCTGGCGATCCCCGCGCCACAGGCGCTGGCGCTGGCGCGCCCGCACTCCGCCGCGGTGCAGGCGCTCGCCGGCGTGCGCATGTCGCCGTGCTGGGCGGTGCTGGTCGCCTTCGAGACGCCGCTCGGCATGGCGCTGGATGCCGGTTTCAGCGATGACCCGCTGCTTCCCTGGGTGGCCCGCAATTCCTCCAAGCCGCGCCGCAGCGGCCTGGACGCGTGGGTCCTGCATGCCGCCGCGGGCTGGTCGGCGTCGCGCCTGGAGGCCCTGCCGGGCGAGGTCGAGAAGGCGCTGATGGAGCGGCTGCCGGCACGGCTGGGGACGACACTGCCGCCGGCGGCGCTGGTCCAGGCGCATCGCTGGCGGCACGCCCGCGTCGATGCGCCGCTCGGCGAGTCCTACGTGCTCGACGGCGAGAATGCGCTCGCGTTCTGCGGCGACTGGTGCCTCGACGCGCGGGTGGAAGCGGCCTTCCTGTCCGGCGATGCCCTCGGCCGCGCCCTGGCGGAGCGCCTGGCAACGTGACCGTGCTCGAGGAGCTCATGGCATTCGTCGGCTCGCTGCCCGGGCGCCGTCCCGCGCCGTCGCAGCCGGCACGGCTCGACGAGCTGTTCCTGGAACTCCGCCGCCCGAACCCGCCCCGTCCGCCACACCAGATCGAGGATCTCATCTGGGCGGCCTGGGCGAGCCACCCCGTCGCCACCATCGCCGAGCGCCTCGCGCTCGCCAACAGCGCGCTGGGCCGCGGCGAGTACCGCCGCGCCGAGAAACTGCTCAATCCGCTGATCGCGTCCTACCCGGACTGGTCGGAGGTCTGGAACAAGCGGGCGACGCTCTATTACCTCGAGGAGCGCGATGCGGAGAGCTTCGCCGACATCCGCCGCACGCTCGAGCTGGAGCCACGGCATTTCGGCGCCCTGTGCGGGCTCGGCCAGGTCTGCCTGCGTCGTGGCCTCGAAACCGAGGCGCTGCTCGCCTTCGATGCGGCGCTCACCGTCAACCCGCACCTCTCCGGCGTGCGCGCCGTGGTCGAGGAACTGCGCACCCCCGACGACGGGCTGCTGCACTGACGCGGCCGCGCCGCACGAACGCACAGGAGAGCGCCTTGAACCCTGCCGACCACGACCGGCCGGTCCCGCCCGTCGCCGCGCCACGCCCACACCAGGTGCCATCGCCGCACGGCACACGCATCGACGAGTACTTCTGGCTGCGCGACGACTCCCGTGCCGACGCGGCGGTCCTCGCCCACCTGCACGCCGAAAACGCCTACAGGCTGGCCATGACCGCGCACACGCGCGGGCTCGAGGACAGGGTGTATGCCGAGATCATCGCCCGCATCAAGCAGGACGACGCGAGCGTGCCGTACCGCAAGCGTGGCTACTGGTACTACACGCGCTACGTGGCGGGCGGGGAGTACCCGGTGTATGCGCGCCGGCCCGGCTCGATGGAGGCGGGCGAGCAGGTGATGCTCGACGGCAACCTGCTCGCGACGGGCTCGGAGTTCTTCCAGGTCGGCGGCCTCGCCGTCGCGCCCGACGATCGCATGCTGGCCTACACCGAGGACCGCGTGGGCCGGCGCCAGTTCACCCTGCTGTTCAAGGACCTCGCGAGCGGCGAGACGCTGCCCGAGCGGATCGCGAACGTGGAGGCCGAGGTCGTCTGGGCGGCCGACAGCCGCACCGTGCTGTACGTGGAGAAGCACCCGGAAACGCTGCTCGGCTACCGCGTGCGCTGCCACCGGCTTGGGACCGACCCGGCCACCGATCCTCTGCTGTTCGAGCAGACCGACGAGAGCCTGTTCACGTCGGTGGACGAGACCAAGGACGAGCGCTACCTGCTGATCGAGTCGGCGGGACACGACGCGACCGAACTGCGCTACGCGCGGGCCGATGACCCGGCGCTGGACTTCACGCTGTTCCTGCCCAAGGAAGACGGCCACGAGTACTACCCCGATCATCTCGACGGTCGCTGGATCGTGCGCAGCAACCGGCAGGCGCCGAACTTCCGCATCGTCGAGGTCCCGGTGGGCCGGGAGGCGGACCGCGGCGCGTGGCGCGACATCGTGGCGCATCGCGAGGACGCGGCAATCGAAGGCTTCAGCCTGTTCCGCGGCTTCATGGCAATCGGGGAGCGCAGTGGCGGCCTGAGGAAGCTCCGCATCCGGCCCTGGGCGGGCGGCGGGGACACCTTCGTCGGGGCGGACGAGGCGGCCTGCACGACGTTCCTCGGCGTCAACCCCGAACTCGACACCAGCGTCGTGCGCTACATCTACACGTCGCTCACCACGCCGCTGTCGACCTACGACTACGACACCGTCACCGGCCAGGCGACGCTCCTCAAGCGCGAGCCGGTTCTGGGGGCCTTCGACCCGGCGGATTACGCGACCGAGCATGCCTGGGCGCGGGCGCGCGACGGCGCCCTGGTGCCGGTGTCGATCGTCCATCGCCGGGACGTCGCGCAGGACGGAACCAGCCCGCTCCTGGTCTATGGGTACGGCGCCTACGGCCATTGCATCGACCCGGCGTTTTCGCTCGCGCGGCTGTCGCTGCTCGACCGCGGCTTCGTGTTCGCGATCGCCCACGTCCGCGGCGGTGCCGAGATGGGCCGGCGCTGGTACGACGCGGGCAAGCTGCTGCACAAGCAGAACAGCTTCCACGACTTCATCGACGTCACCCGTTACCTGGTGGGCGCGGGCTACGCCGACCCGGCGCGCGTCTTCGCCATGGGCGGCAGCGCCGGTGGACTGCTGATGGGCGCGGTCGTCAACATGGCGCCGGCGCTCTACTGCGGCGTCGTCACGCAGGTGCCCTTCGTCGACATCGTCACCACCATGCTCGACGAGGGACTGCCGCTGACGACGAACGAGTACGTCGAATGGGGCGATCCGCGCGAACGGCGCTATTACGACTGCATGCTCGCGTACTCGCCCTACGACAACGTCCAGCGCCAGGACTATCCCGCGATGCTCGTCACCACCGGGCTGTGGGACAGCCAGGTGCAGTACTGGGAGCCGGCCAAGTGGGTGGCGCGACTGCGTGCGCGCAAGACCGACGGGCGGCCACTCCTGCTGCGGACCACGATGGAGGCCGGCCATGGCGGCAAGTCGGGCCGCTTCGAGCGCTTCCGCGAGATCGCCGAGGAGTACGCCTTCATCCTCGACCAGGCCGGTATCCGCGCCTAGCGCGCCCGGCGGCTCAGTCGGCGAGTTCGAAGCGCACGCGTACGGCGATGCGCTGGTCGACCGGGCCGCCGGCGACGATGTGCGGGCGGTAGCGCCACTTCGCCACGGCGTCGAGCACGGCCTCGTCGAAGATGCCCGCCGGCTGGGCCGCGACGATGCGCGCATCACGCGTGCTGCCGTCCGTGGCTACCGTGAACTCCACGTCCACCCAGCCCTCGACTTCGCGCTGCACGGCGCGATGCGGGTACTTCGCCGGCGTGTGGGCGATCTTGCTGAGCGCGCTTTCCGGCAGCACTTCGCGGGCCGCGGCGGCCCGCTGGCGCGCGACGTCGAGCTGGCGGCGGGCCTCGGCCAGCGCGCTCGCACTCGCCCCGGAGGCGGCCGCCGAGTTCAACGCGCGTTCGGCCTCCGGATAGCGGCCGTCACGGGTCAGGCGGCGGCCCTCTTCGAGGACGCGGCCGGCGAACAGGGCGGTGGTCTCGGCCAGGCCCTCGTAGTCGGGCTGGGCCGCACGCAGCAGGTCGAGGTAATGGCTCGCCGAATCGGCCGGCGGGTCGAGCAGCCGCCCCTGCGCAATGCGCTGGTTGGCAAGCGCCAGGAGCCGCGCCCGGTCCTCGCCGTCGCTCGGCAGCTGGCTGGCCGGCAGGGAGGCGCGTATCGCGGCGAGCGCTGCCGGGTCGGCGCCCAGCGGCTCGGCCTGGTCCACCCACTTCGCGGCAGCGGCGAGGTCGCCGCTGCGCTCGGCCTGGCGTGCATTGGCCAGGAGCCGGTCGGAGAGGTTCCCGGTCACGCGTCGCACCGCCGGGTCGCCGGGCCGTGACTGGCGCGCGGCCGTGACGTAGGCCAGTGCGCTGTCGGCACCGCCCACCAGCCTGTTCTGCTGCAGGCGCTGCTCCGCCAGCGCCACCAGGCCCGCCACCCGCTCCGCGATGGCAGCGTCGCGCGCGCCCTCGATGGCCGATTCACGGGCGCTGGCCTGGGCCGTGGCGGCACGTTCGCGGGCCTGGGCGAGTTCGGCCGACAATGGCCGCAGGTCCACGTGCGCCGGGTCCGCGCCACGCGCCGCGTCGAGCGCGCTCGCCGCGGCGGCAAGGTCGCCGCCGGCCAGCGCCTCGCGGGTCCGCGCCACCAGCGCGTCGGCGGTGCCGGCAAGGCCGGCATGAGCCGCTGCGTTGTCCGGTTCGACCGCGAGCACGGCGCGATAGAGCTCGATCGCGTTCTCGCCGCCAGGTTCGGTCAGGCGGCCGTCGACCAGCGCTGCCGCCGCGAGCTGGAGCAGCCGCTCGATGGCATCGTCGCGCCGTGCCGGGCGCGGCGCTGGCTGTGGCGCCACCACGTCGGGTGTCGCCACTGGGTTCTCGGCCACGGGCACCGGCAACGTCGGCAGCGAGATCTGTTCCCAGGGCCGCGCCGCGAACAGCTGGGCCAGCGCCAGTCCCGCAACCGTGAGCACCGCGACCAGCGCCAGCGCCTTGACCAGGCGTGCGCGCGCGGCCGGGTCGAGCGGCCGGCGCGCGGGCCGGTCGCGAACGGCCTCAGGCCGGGCAGCCTCGGGGGATGGGCCCGGGCTCGCGGCCCGGCGGCGGATGGCGCCCTCGACGAAGTTGCGCACCCGCTCGGGCGAGACCGGCTTGTGCAGGAAGCGGAATACCGCGCCGCTCGAGATCAGCGCACCGAGTTCGGCCTCGTCGTCGCGCCGTCCGGTGACGATGATGGGCAGGTCCGGCAGCTGCCCGTGCAGGCGCTCGACCAGGGCGGCGGTCTGCTCGCGGGTGACTGCGACGTCGACGAACAGGATGCCCGAGCTGCCGGCCATGACGAGGTCGGCAGCATGCAGCTCGTTGTCGGCGCGCCAGATGCGGACGCGCGTCTCCACCGCCTGCTTGAGCACGAGCAGCATGGCGGGGTCGTTGGCGAGGACGACGAGCGGGAGCAGGCTGGCGCTGCCGGCGTCGGCAGGGTCGCTGCCGGCCGCCGCGGGTGCGGCGCGCGGGCTCGGGACAGCGGGTTCTGGGCGATTCGGCAAGTCGGTTCCACTCCGCGCAGGTCGGGGGCGGACCTGCGCGAAGTCCGACCACAGGGCGGACTTCGCCGATCCTCGGCGACAGGAGGGGATTCTTTAACTTTTGCTGCCGTGGCGGGCGAGACACAGGTCTCCGTTCTCGCCCCGGCAATGTGACCTGCGTCAAAATTTCCAGCCCGGTCTTGGGCTTAGAGGCAGCGGGTAGCTGCAATCCAACACCTTCCCGGCACCTGTTGCGCGGGGACGTCAAACGAGCCCGGACGCCGCTCCGCAGCGCAATATGTCAAAACTCGACAAGCTCGGGGGCCGCAGCGTATGTTCCAGCGGCGGGTGCGCTGAGCGGTGCCAGGCGCCCGTTGAGACCCGCGGCCATTCCCTCGCCCGGCAGTACGACAGGAGCTCGCAGATGGTTGCTCGCAGCAAGTCCAGCCGCGAAATCGCGTTCGTCTCGTGCCTGCCGCCCGAGCACTATTCACAGCTCGAGGCGCTGCTTTTCTTCAACAGCCGCCAGGGCAAGGTGCGGCATGGCATCCAGGACGCCATCGACCGCTATGGCCCGCCGGAGATCGTGTCCGACCACCACGGACTCAGGGTGCGCGTCGGCGGGCCGGCCGAGGCACAGTGCCTGTTCGCGATCGAGCGCGACGGCAAGGGATCGCGCCCGGTGGGCATCATCCTCTACACGCGCGACAGCTTCGAGCGCATCACCATCATGCACATCGTGGTGGCGGAGCAGTATGCGGCGGGCGGACCGCTTGCCGGCCAGCACCTGCTGCTGCGGCTCGTGCAGGCGGTCAGGCGCGTGGCACGACAGACCGCGGGCATCCGCCACGTCGAGCTGCCGTACGCGCAGAGCCGTTCGCGCCTCGCTGCCGCGCTCGCCTGAGCCCGCAGGGCCCCATATTCACGACGAGCGGGCGGCAATCCCGGTCGGGCGGCGCTCGACCAGGTTGGTGCTGCGGCAGGTGAACACCACCTCGTCGCGGTCATTCAACAACGTGTACTGGTATACGACCACGCCGCGACGCGGGTCGCTCGCCGACTCGCGCTTGCTCAGGCACCGGGCCCTGGCACGCAGCCGGTCGCCGGCCCGCACGGCCCGTGGAAAGCGCACGTCGTCCCAGGCCACACCGCAGATCCAGGCGATGTCCTGCGCGATCTCGTGGTCGAGCTGGCGCCACATCGCCATCGTGTGTATGCCGGAGGCGACCAGTTCGCCGAACACCGACTGGCGCGCGGCATCCTCGTCGGCGTGGAAGTATTGCGGGTCGTACTGGCGCGCGAAGGCGAGCATCTCCTCGCGCGTGACCACGCGCCCGGACGACTCGCGTTCCTCGCCTTCCTGCAGGTCCTCGAAGTACCGTTGTCCCGCCATGACCCCACCCGCCGCTCGCGCGCATGAGACCCGAATGCACCGGCCCGCGCAAGGCGCCACCATGCCACCATGAACGTGTCGCGCGCGCGGGGCCTGGTGCTGGCGGTGACGGCGGTGCTGGCATTGTCCGGGATGCTGGGCTCGCTGGGCGCACTCGGCTGGTGGCTGGAGCTGTTCTCGCACTTCCGCCTGCAGTACGCGGTGCTCCTGCTGCTCGCCGCGATGGCGCTCGTGGCCCTGCGGCTGCCGGCGGCCGGATTCGCCGCGCTCGCGCTGGCCGTCCTCAATTCGCTGCCGCTGGCGCACTACTACCTGCCACGGCCGGTGCCCGCGGCTGGTGACGTGGCGCTCCGGGCCATCGCGCTCAACCTGTTCGCGGTCAACAGGCAGCACCAGCGGGTGATCGACTACGTCCGCGGTGTGTCGCCCGATCTCGTGGTGTTCTCCGAGGCGTCGGAGCGCTGGCGCCAGGCACTGGCGGGGCTGCGGGACGAGTTTCCGCACCAGGCCTGGGCCGGCGACGTGATGGTTGTGAGCAAGTGGCCGCTCGCCTCGCTGCGCCCGCTGGGGGAGGTGAACGACGAACCCTGGGCGCTGGTGTTCACCGTCGAGACGGGGAACGCGGCGGTCACCGTGGTCGGCGGCCACGCGCATTGGCCACTGGGCGCCGCTGCGTCCGCGGCACGCAACCGCGAGCTCGCCATGCTCGCCTCGCTGTCGCAGGTGGTCACAGGACCGTTCGTGGTACTCGGCGATCTCAACATCACGGCGTTCTCGCCGGCGTTCCGGGACATGCTCGCGGCGTCGCGCCTGCTCGACTGCGCCGCAGGTCGTGGCCTCGTGCCGACCTGGCCGGCGCGCGTGCCGCCGTTCTTCCTGCAGATCGACCACTGCCTGCACGGCCCGGGCATCGACGTGGCGAGCCTGGCCGGCGGTCCGTACGTCGGCTCCGACCACTATCCGCTGGAAGTGGAATTCAGGCTCCCCGCGCCGGCGGGGGGCGACACGCTCACGGCCTGGCGTGCGGCCCCGACATCCCGCCGGTGAGCACCAGGCGCATCGCGGTCTCCACCGGCAGGTCGAGCGGCTCGACCTGCGCACGCGGCAGGAGCAGGGTATAGCCGCCGATCTGGTAGCTCATGGGGAAGTAGACGGCGACGGTGCCTTCGGCATGCGGCCCGAGGCCCAGTTCCCCGGCGTCGTCGCGCGTGACGAAGCCGATCGCCGCGGCCTCGCCGAAGCGCGCGAGCACCACGCGGCGCAGTTCGCGCCGCTCGCCGCCCGCCGGCAGCATCTGTACGAAGTCGCGTGCCGCGCCGTAGACGCTCTTGACGATGGGGATGCGCTCCATCAGCGATTCCCAGGCGTCGAGCATGCGCCGCACGATGAAGGCGTTCACCAGCACGCCGGCAACCAGCAGCAGCACCACCGCCGCGGCGATGCCCATGCCGGGCTGGTAATAGCGCTCAGGTATGAAGAAGACGATCAGGCCGTGCAGCAGGGCTTCGGTCGTGGTCCCGAGCCACCACAGCAGCCACAGGGTCAGCGCGATCGGCAGCACCACGACCAGGCCACGCACCAGCGCATTGCGCAGGCGGCGCAGGACCGGCGACTTCTGCAGGTGATTCGGCACGGGGAGTCCTCGCGGTGAGGCAGGCGGATCGCCTGCCGACGACCTGGCTGGCATGATACCCGCCGGCCCGATGGCGAGCGCGAGGATCCAGGCATGCGCCAGTTCACCGGCCCAGGAGGCCGAACCCACGCGGCGCCGGACGCCGGGGGCGGCATGGCCGGGGCGCCGGCTGCGGCAGACGAGCGCGGTTCGCCGGGGGATGCCGCGACGGCCGCCGTGGTGAAGGGCTTCCTGGCCGCAGTCGACATGGGCGACCTTGAGACGCTGACTGGGCTCTTCGAACCGGATGCGAGCGGCTACCTGCCCTTCGCCGACACGCCCGGGCTCCTCGACGGACGCGAGGCGCTGGTTGCACGCTTCGCGCGCCTGGTCGACGCCTGGCGGGCGCGCGGCCGGACGCCGCCCTACGTGGGATTCGAGCCGCGCGAGCTCGTGGTCCGGCCCGCCGGACCGGGCCATGCGCTCGCCACCTTCCTGGTCGGCATCGAGGGAGACACCGGCCGGCGCTCCGTGCTCCTGCGCCACACGCCCGCGGGCTGGCACATCCTGCACCTGCATGCCTCCAACCTGGCGCCACGCGCCGGTTGAGGCGTCGCGGCGCATCCGCCAGCGCGCCCGCTGCGAAGGGCCAGGACAACGAGCGGAGATGATCCCGATGACCAGGCTGACGAGAACCGCCACGATCCTGCTGATCGCCACGCTGACGGGGTGCCAGTCCATGCCCGAACCGATGCCGACCGTGGACAACGTCGATCTCGAGCGTTTCATGGGCGACTGGTACGTGATCGCCAACATCCCGACCGCGATCGAGAAGGGGGCGCACAACGCGATCGAGACCTACCGGCTCGACGACGACGGGACCATCGCGACTACCTTCACCTTCAACAAGGGCTCGTTCGACGGCCCGCGCAAGGAGTACAACCCGCGCGGCTTCGTGCGCGACACCGGCACCAACGCGACCTGGGGCATGCAGTTCATCTGGCCGATCAAGGCCGAGTACCTCATCGTGTACCTCGACGACGACTACACGCAGACCGTGATCGGGCGCAGCAAGCGCGACTATGTATGGATCATGGCCCGCGAGCCGGCCATGCCGGAGCAGGACTACCAGCGCATCCTCGGGCGGCTCGCCGAACTGGGGTACGATGTGAGTCGTATCGAGAAGGTGCCGCAGCGCTGGCCGGCGCCGCGGTGACACGTGCACGCGGAGGAGTGCCATCCATGTCAGTCGCCAAGGTAACGGAAATCACCGCCACTTCGGGCAAGAGCTTCGATGACGCGATCGCGAGCGGGCTGAAGCGTGCGAACAAGACGCTCAAGAACATCTCGAGCGCCTGGATCGCGGACCAGGAAGTGGTGGTCGACAAGGGCAAGATCACGGACTACAAGGTCCGCATGAAAGTCACCTTCGTGCTCGAGTGAGCGCGGCGATCCAGGGGAGCGGAGCATGTTGAGGTCAATGGCCATTGCGCTGGCGTTCGTCGTCTCGACGGCGGCGGTCGCGGATACAGCCGCGGTCGCGCCCGCCACCCTGAAGGAGCGCCTCGACGCCGGCGATCCGCCGGTCCTCGTGCTCGACGTGCGCACGGCCGGGGAGTTCGCGGCCGGGCATGTCCCCGGCGCGGTCAACATCGCCTACGACCAGCTGGCGGCCCGCATCGCCGAGATCGACGCGGCACGCGACACCGACATCGTCGTGTACTGCCGCAGCGGCCGGCGCGCGGGGATCGCGATCGAGGTGCTCGAGGAGGCCGGCTTCAAGAGCCTGTCGCAACTCGAGGGTGACTTTCCGGCCTGGTCCGCCGCGGGACTGCCGGTCGAAACCGCCGAGGAGCCCCCGCCGGCGATGTGACCGGCGACGGCGCTCAGCGCCAGATGTCGCCGTCGTCGGTCTCGGCCTCGAG
>CAZXAS010000041.1:0-16930 GCA_964638185.1 uncultured Steroidobacteraceae bacterium
GCAGTCTTTCAGCGTGACTCGCCCGGGGGCGGCGCACGCGACCGTGGTGGGACCCTGCCCGTCGCGACTCGAGGCTGCGGCGCCGAGCGAGCCGCTCAAGGTGGTGCTGCTCGGCCTCGGCACTGTCGGCCGCGGCGTCTACGAGCGGCTGGCCGCCGCGCCGCGTCACTTCGAGGTGGTGCGCATCGTCGTGCGCGACCCGTCGCGTCATGCCGCGAGCGGCGTGCCGGCCGCGCTGCTGTCGCAGAATCCCTGGGACGCGGTGAACGCGCATGCCGACGTCGTCGTCGAGGCGCTCGGCGGCGAATCCCCGGCCGCCGAGGTGCTGCTCGCCGCGCTGCTCGCCGGCCGCCGCGTGGTCACGGCGAACAAGGCGGCGCTGGCGCCGCACTGGAATGCGTTCGCTCCCTTTGCGACGGGTGAGCTGCCCGCACTGCTCGCCTCGGCATCGGCCGGCGGCGCGCTTCCTGTGCTGGAGACACTGTCGCGGCTGGCACGGGCCGACGGCGTGCGCGCCGTGCGGGGCGTCCTGAACGGAACCTGCAACTACATCCTCGATCGCCTCGCGGAGGGTGCGGGTTTCGCGGATGCACTCGCCGAAGCGCAGTCGCTCGGCTTCGCCGAACCGGACCCGACGGCCGACCTCTCCGGCGCCGACGTCGAGCACAAGCTCCGGCTGTGCGCCGCCGCGGCCTTCGGCAGCGCCCGGGTGGAGGTCGACCGCGCCGGCATCGCCGGCATCGACGCTGCCGCCGCCTCGCCCGCGCCGGGACGACGCCTGCGCCTCATCGCGAGCCTGGAGCGCGACCAGCACGGCATACGGGCGCGGATCGGGCCGGCGGCCGTCGACGCACAGTCGTTCCTTGGCGCGACGCGAGGCGAGGACAACCGGGTCGAGATCGAGTGCGTGGACGGGCGGGTGCTGCGGCTGGCCGGCAGGGGCGCAGGCCGCTGGCCCACCACCGCGGCGGTCATGGGCGACCTGTGGCAACTCCTGCGTCACCACGAATCGGCCTCGGCACCGATCGCCGAGCCGCTCGGGAATACCGGCTGAAGGCGCCGCTCAGCCGGGCGCCGGCTCGGTGTCGGAGACGCCCAGCCGCTGCTGCATGATCGGGCTCGTGGTCGTGTACTGCAGGAACTGGCGCTTCTTCGGGTACACGTAGGCCTGCACACCGAAAGCTGCCAGCGCCGCCTCGTGGAAGCCGGAGAGGATCAGCTTCTTCTTGCCCGGGTAGGTGTTGATGTCCCCGACCGCGAAAATGCCCGGCACGCTGGTCTGGAACTTCTCGGTGTCCACCTTCAGCGCCTTCTTCTCGAGTTCCATGCCCCATTCCGCCACCGGCCCGAGCTTCGGGTGCAGTCCGTAGAACGCCAGCACCTGGTCGCAGGCGACCTCCGTGGTCGAGCCGTCCGCAACGTTGATCGTGGCGCCCTTAAGTCGTCCCGCCTCGATCGCGAGGGAGGCGACCTGGCCCGTCAGGTGCGTGAGCCGCCCGGCCTCGGCATGCTCGCGCATGCGTGCGACGCTCGCCGGCTGCGCACGGAACTCAGGCCGCCGGTGCACCAGCGTGATCGACTTTGCCTTGCCGCAGAACTCGAGTGCCCAGTCGAGCGCACTGTCGCCGCCGCCCAGGATCAGCAGGTCCTGGCCGTGGTACTGCTCTGCCCGGGCGACCCGGTAGTGCAGCTGCGTGCCCTCGAGTCCGGCAGCGCCGTCGACCGACAGGCGCCGCGGCTGGAACGAGCCGAGGCCCGCCGCGATGATGACTGCGCCCGCATCGAAGCGCGTCCCGCGCGACGTCGCGACCGTGAACCGGCCGTCATCGCGCCGCGCCACCTCGGTGACTTCCTCGCCGAGGTGGAAGCCGGCGCCGAAAGGCTTGATCTGCTCGAGCAGGCGGTCGACCAGTTCCTGTGCACCGCACATCGGCAGGGCCGGGATGTCGTAGATGGGCTTGTCCGGGTACAGTTCGGCGCACTGTCCGCCCGCATGCTTGAGCGAGTCGACGATGTGGCACTTGAGTCCCAGCAGGCCGAGCTCGAAGACCGCGAACAGGCCGGCCGGACCGGCGCCCACGATGACACATTCCGTCTCGATGACATCCGCTGTCGGCGCGGTTTCGTTCACGATGAGTCCTCGGCTGGCAGGGCACGGCGAGGCCGTGCAAACCGCGCGCATTGTAGCCGATCATCGGCGGGAGGCCGATAATCGCGGTCACGACCTGAGGGGTGACGCATGAATCTTTCCCTCGATGCTCCGCTCAGCCTGCTGCTCGGCGATTACCGCGAACTGAAGACGCAGGGCGAGCCGATGGTGCTCGCCACCGTCGTCGATACCGCAGGCTCCACCTACCGCAAGGCGGGAACCCGCATGCTGCTGTCGGGCAAGGGCGAGATCCGCGGACTGCTGTCCGGCGGCTGTCTCGAGCAGGACCTCGCCGGGCACGCCAGCGCGGTGCTGGACGATGGCCAGGGCCGCATCGTGTACTACGACATGCGCGGCCCGGATGACGAGATCTTCGGACTCGGCTCCGGTTGCGAGGGCGCCATGCGCATTCTGCTGCAGCGCGTGGGCCCGGCCGAGGACTGGCAACCGCTGGAGGCCGTGGCAGCGGCCTGTGCGGCCGGGCGGCGCGAGTTGCTGGTGACCGTGGTCGGGAGCGACGACCCGGCATGCCCGGTGGGCGCCGTGTTCTGGAACGAGGGCCGGGCCGGCGCCCGGCATGAGCCGGCCGCCATCGACCTGGCGCGTCGCGCCCTGGATGCGCGCAAGCCCGGCGATCCGCCGGCGATCGCGCTCCAGAGCGACGGCCTCGAGTTGCTGGCCGCCGTACTGGCGCCGCCGGCGCAGTTGCTGGTGCTCGGCGGCGGCCCGGACGTGGTACCGCTCGCCCGGCTGGCGTCGACGCTCGGCTTCGCCGTCACCATCGCCGATCACCGGCCGGCCTACGCAAGGGCCGACCGATTCCCCGGCTGCCGGGTCGTCGTGGTCGAACTCGACCAGCCGTTCGCCCGCCTTGCGCCTGCCGACTACGACGCGGCGCTGGTCATGAGCCATCACCTCGTCGCCGACGCCGCCTACCTCGCCGGCCTTGCCGCGGCCGGTCCTCGCTATGTCGGGCTGCTGGGCCCGAGTGCGCGCCGCGACCGCCTGCTCGATGACATCGGACCTGCCGCGGCGGGACTCGCCGGCCGGCTCAGGGCACCGGTCGGCCTCGACATCGGCGCGCGCTCGCCTGAGGCCATCGCGGTCTCGATCGTGGCGGAGATCCACGCGGCGCTGTGCGGACGCACCGGAGCTTCCGCGGCCACCCGCACAGCGCCGGCGCGCGCCGCGCACTGACGGCGGGCGCCCGGCCCGCCGGGGCACTCGCTTATACTGCGCGGCCCCAGGGAGCGGCCGCACATGGACAGCAGCAGCCTGGCGGCGACGCGCCTGCCGGCCATCCGCATCGACACACAGGGACACCGCCACATCGACATGCGTGCGGTGATGGCGCTGTCCCTGCCGCTCGTGCTCAACAGCTCGGTGCAGGCGGTGCTGAGTCTCACCGACACCTGGTTCATCGGTCGCCTGTCCGTCGAGGCCACGGCGGCGATGGGCGCGGTCTACTGGCTCGTGATCCTGTTCCTGCTGCTGTTCGGTGGCGCCACCATGGCGGTGCAGACACTGGTGGCGCAGGCCTACGGCGCCGGCCGCTACCGGCGCGCCAGCCAGGCCCTGTGGATGGGCCTGTGGGGCGCCCTCGCCACCGCGCCGCTGTTCGCGCTGGTGCTGTTCGCCGGCCCGACGCTGCTCGGGCCCTTCGACCTGCCCGCAGGCGTCGAGACACTGGCGGTGGACTACTGGCAGCCGCGCCTCGCCGGCGGCCCGTTCGCCGCGGCGATGTGGGCCCTGGCCGCGTACTTCAACGGCATCGGCCGCACGCGCGTGCCGCTCCTCGTCACCGTGCTGGTGGCCGGCGCCAACGTGGTGCTGAACGAGATCCTCATCTTCCGGCTCGGCTTCGGCATTGCCGGCGCGGCCTGGGCCACGACGCTGGCGCAGGGCATCGGCGTGGCCGTGGCCATCGCGCTCGTGTTCCGCCACGACCGCGCCCGCATGCGACCGACCCTGACGTGGCGGCCGCAGCTGGCCGTGATCGGCCGCCAGGTTCGGCTCGGCGTGCCGATGGCCGCGACCGGCAGTGCCGACCTGCTGGCGGCGGCGCTGTTCCAGTTGATGCAGGTGCGCATCAGCGCGGTCGACGGCGCCGCGACCCAGATCGTCATGATGTTCACCTCGCTCGCCTACATGCCCGGCATCGGCTTCGCGCTGGCCGGCACCACGCTGGTCGGCCAGTCGATCGGTGCCGGAGACCGCGACTGGGCCGCCGCCCTCGGCTCGCGCATCATCGCGATCGTCTCGCTGTTCATGGGCGGCCTCGGCATCCTGATGGCGCTGGCCGGCTCGCTGCTGGTGCCGCTGTTCGTGAACGACGCCGACCCGGACAGCGTGGCGGTCGTGGCGCTGACCCAGAAGCTGCTGTGGATTGCCGCGCTGTACCAGTTCTTCGACGGCCTCAACTTCTCGTCGAGCTTCTGCCTGCGCGGCGCCGGCGACGTGCGCGTGCCGGCGCTCCTGGTCTTCGCCTTCGGCTTCGGGTTGTTCCTGCCGCTGTCCTACCTGCTGACCTTCGACAGCGGGCAGGGCTGGTTCGGCGGGCCGGGACTCGGCTGGGGCGCGACCGGTGGCTGGACGGCGATCGCCACCTACGCGGTGCTGGTGTCTTTCCCGCTGTACCTGCGCTGGCGATGGGGCGCCTGGCGGCGCATCCGCCTGCGCTGACGCGGCCGTTCAGTCGTAGTCGCGCGCGAGCCTGAAACCGAGGTCGCTCTGCCGCAACTCCGGATCCGCGGCGCCGCGTGCCGCCGCGCGCGCCCCGGCCGGGCGGGTGACGAATGAGCCGCCGCGAACGCCGCGCAGCGTGCAGCCACCCTGCCACGTCCACGCGCGCCCGTCGGCCGGGCGGCCGGCGTAGCTCGCCGTGTAGCAGTCCTGCACCCACTCGCGTGCATTGCCGATGATGTCGTAGACGCCAAAGGCGTTGGGCCGGTAGCGGCCGGCCGCCGACAGCAGCGTCGCACCATCGCTGCAATTCGCGTTGGGCACGGGCAACCCGAGCGCATCGGTCGCCGTGATGTCGTAGACGTTGGCGTAGTCGCATGCGAGCGAGACATCGGCGGACTCGTCGGAGTGACCGTCGCCCCAGAAGCGCGCGAAGGACGTGCCACCGCGGGCGACGTACTCCCATTCCGCCTCGGACGGCAGCCGGTACCGGCGGCCGCTGACTCCCGACAGCCATTCCGCGTACGCACGCGCGTCCACCCAGTTGACGCACACCACCGGCATGTCGTCGGCGGGCGGCGCCGCGAAGCCCGGATCGCGCCAGCTGCGGTCGCGGTCGAGGACCCACTGGCCGCCCTGCCAGATCCTGCAACCGAGCGGCGGCTCGTAGCCGGTGGCCTCGACGAAGCGACGAAACTCCGCCAGCGTGATCTCGCGGGCGCTGACGTGAAATGGCTGGGTGATCGAGATCCGCACCGGCGGCGTCTCGCCGCTCGACGGGTCGACCTCGAGCGCATCGGGTGCCGTGCCCATGGTGAACACGCCCGGCGGCACCAGCGCCAGCGCCGGGCACTCGGGGCAATCAGCCGGCACTGCGGCAGGTGGCGCCTGCGCGCCCGCCAGGACGGGCGCCAGCAGCCACGCGGCGGCGCTCCATGCGCGCCTCATCGCCGGTCTCCCCGCGTTGACGGTTCCTCGAGGTCGAGTGCGACCCGGAACCCGCCGGTCGCCGCCCGCTCCGCCGCCTCGCCCGAATGCCGTGCCGCGGCACGCGCCGCCGACGGTGGCGAGACCCAGCTGCCGCCGCGCTGCACGCGACGCGTGCAGCCGCCGAGCCAGGTCCACGCACGACCGTCGGTGGGACGGCCGACGTAACTGTCCGTGGCGCAGTCCTCGGTCCATTCCCAGACGTTGCCGATCATGTCGTAGAGGCCAAAGGCGTTGGCCTCGAACTGGCCGACCGGCGCGAGGTCGGCGCGCCCGTCGGCACAGCCGGCGTGGGCGCGGCCGAGGCGATACTGGGAGCGGGCGTTCAGGTCGTAGGTGTTGGCGTGCGCGCAGGCCGCCTCGGGCGCATCGCCCCAGGGGCGCAGCGCCGTCGAGCCTGCGCGCGCCGCGTACTCCCACTCCGCCTCGGAGGGCAGGCGATAAGGACGGCGCGTCTTCTGCGCCAGCCAGCGCACGTAGGCCTGGGCGTCGGTCCAGGACACGCAATTGACCGGGTGGGTCTCGAGCGCCTCGACCGGACGGCCCGGGTCGAGCCAGCTGCGGCGCGGGTCGTCGCTGAAGCGTCCTTGGGCGTCGCTCCAGGTCGTGCAGCCGGGGCGCACCTCGTGCCCGGAATCGCTCATGAACGCGGCAAACTCGAGCCGCGTGACTTCGAAGCGGCCGAGTGCGAACGGTTGGGCAATTCGAATGACGGTCGTGTCTGCCTCGCCCGGGCTCGCGAAGTCACCGGCCACGGCCGTACCCATGACGAAGGTCCCGGCCGGTACCGGCACCATCTCCGGGCAGGCCGGGCAATCGCGAAAGGTCTCGGCAGCAGCACGCGCCGTCTCCGCGGCGTGGCCGGGCGCGACGACGCCCAGCAGGATCGCAAGCATGATGGTCGGCCGGGGGCAGGAAGGAGTCACGGGACCTCGCGACGGTGACGGCGCGAAGAAGGCTGTCACGCCGGGCCGCGCCCGGTCAACCGCGGGGCCTCAACCGAGCCGCACCGGCAGGTAGATCTGTGCCGCGCCTCGCTGCACCAGGAGCGCCACCGTGTTGCCCGAGCCTTCGACTTCCGCGCGCAGTTCCCGCGCCGAATTGACGGCGCGGCCGTTGACCGCGATCACGATGTCGCCCGGCTCGACCCCGGCCAGGGCGGCGGGCCCGTCGACATCGAGCACCAGCAAAGTGCCCTCGGTGTCGGCCTGCTGTCGCTCCACGGGGTCGAGCGGCCGGACCGCGAGGCCCAGCCGGCCGCCTTCGGACCCGCCGTCGTCGCGGGCGGCCGCCACCTGCTCCGTCTCGAGTTCGCCGACCTTCACCTCGAGCGTGCGCTCCTTGCGGTCGCGCCAGATGGTGATCTCCGTCTTCGTGCCGGGCTTGATGGCGGCAACGATCGACGGGACCTCGCCGGATCGCTCCACCGGCTCGCCGCCCACCGCGAGGATCACGTCTCCTGGCTTCATGCCGGCATCGTCCGCCGGGCCCTTCGACTCGACCGAACTCACCAGCGCGCCACGCGGACGCTCCAGGCCGAAGGAATCGGCGAGGGCCTGGTTGACCTCCTGGATCGTCACGCCGATCTTGCCGCGCTCGACCCGCCCGGTCGCGACCAGCTGGTCCTTGACGTGGACGGCAAGGTCGATCGGGATGGCGAACGACACGCCCTGGTAACCGCCGGTGCGGCTGTAGATCTGCGAATTGATGCCGACGACCTCGCCCTGCAGGTTGAACAACGGCCCGCCCGAGTTTCCGGGGTTGACCGCGACGTCGGTCTGGATGAAGGGCGTGAGGGAATCCCCGGGCAGCGAGCGCGCCTTGGCGCTGACGATGCCCGCGGTGACGGAGTTGTCGAAACCGAAGGGCGAGCCGATCGCGACCACCCACTCGCCGACCTTGACCGAGTCCGGATCGCCGAGGCGGACCATGGGCAGCCCCTCCGCCTCGATCTTGAGCACGGCCACGTCGGTGCGCTCGTCGACCCCGACCACCGTGGCCGAGTACTCGCGCCGGTCGGTCAGGCGCACGCTCACCTCCGTGGCGTTGTCGACCACGTGCGCGTTGGTGAGGATGTAGCCATCCCCGCTGATGATGAAACCCGATCCCTCGCCGCGCGTCGGCGGCTGGTTCATGCGCGGGCCGTCGCCAAAGCCGAATCGCTTGAAGAACTCGTGCATCGGGTCGCCGGGCGCCATGCCGGGGATCTCGCCACGGGTGGCGACCCGGCCGACCGTCGAGACGTTGACGACGGCTGGCCCGAAGCTGTCCACCAGCGGGCTGAAGTCCGGCAGCCCGGCGGAATTGACGACCACCGGCACGGGGGGCGGCGGCGGGGCCGCCGCGCGTGCGGTGGCAACGCCCTTGGCCGCGCCGGCCGGGGACTCATCGCAGGCACCGAGCGCGAGCCCGAAGGCGATGATCGGAACCATGAGCAGAGCTTGTCGACCCGAAATCATGTCTGGCATTCCTCGCCGCTCCCGGGAGCGGCCACTGATCGCAAGGATGACACCGGCCGCCACGACGACCGGTGGCCCGCACGCCCTATGACCACCGGTATCCCGGCGAGTTGCATCGCGAGCGGCATGACCGATGACGGCCCAGCCGGTATAGTCGCACGCAATGATGCGTCCTGCCGCTCCCAAGACGCTCCTTCTCGCCCTCGCAGCGACCCTCGGCACCGGCCTGGCGGCCGCCGCGCCGCTGCCCGACCGTTCCCAGGCCGTCATCCGGCAGCAACTGGTGCCCGACGAGGCGGTGACGGTCGTGATTCGCGACGTCGCGACCGGGGACAGCCTGGTCGAGATGAACGTCGAAACGCCGCGCACGCCGGCATCGATCATGAAGCTCCTGCCGACCTTCGCGGCCCTGGACATCCTCGGTCCTGCCTACACCTGGAAGACCCGCGCGCTCGCGGACGGACCGGTCGAAGGCGGCGTGCTGAAGGGCAATCTGTACCTGCAGGGCGGCGGCGACCCGCTGCTCGTGATCGAGCGCTGGTGGCGTTTCGCGGCCAGCCTCAGGCAGTCAGGCCTGAAGGTGATCGCTGGCGACGTGGTGATCGACGAGGAATACCTGGCGCCGGCCACGGAGCGCCCGGGCGATTTCGACGGCCGCCCATGGCGTACCTACAACGTGCTGCCACACGCATTGCTGGTGAACTGGCAGTCGGTGGAGTTCACCGTACGGCCGAACGACGCGCGCGACGCCATCGACGTCGCCATCGATCCGTTTCCCGCCAACCTCGTGGTCGACAACCGGCTGCGGGCCACGGACGCGCGCTGTGCCGGGCGCAACCGCAGTTTCAACGTGAGCCAGGGAGATGCGGATCCGGCGCGCGTCGTGGTCAGCGGCACCGTTTCGGTGCGTTGCCCGCCACAGACCGTGCGCCGGGTCGTGATGCGTCCTGCGGAGTACGCCTTCGGGACCTTCCGCACGCTGTGGGAGCAGCAGGGCGGCCGGATCGAGGGCGGGATGCTGCGTGCGCCGACGCCACCGGCGGCGACGCTGCTCCTGACCCAGGAATCGCCGAGCCTGGGCGAGATCGTCCGCGTCACCAACAAGTTCTCGAGCAACGTCATGGCGCGCATGCTGCTCCTGACACTCGCCGCCGAGAAGGCGGGCATCCCGGCGACGCGCGCGGCCGGGGAACAGGTGATCCACGACTGGCTCGAGGAGCGCGGCCTCGAGTTCCCGGAGCTGGTCATCGGCAACGGGTCCGGGCTGTCGAGGGAGGCCAGGATCAGCGGCGACAGCATGAGCCGCCTGCTGCGCGCCGCCTGGCAGGGACGTTATGCCCCCGAGTTCCTGGGCAGCCTGTCGCTCGGTGGTCTCGACGGAACGCTTCGCGAGCGCTTCTCGCGCATCTCCGACCCGAGCCGCATCCGCATGAAGACCGGCACGCTCAATGGCGTGAGTTCGATCGCCGGCTTCGTCACGGGAAAGTCCGGCAGGACCTACACAGTCGTCGTCATGGTCAACCACCCGGGCACCCAGCACGGCTCCGGGGAGGCCATACAGGGGTCGGTGATCAGCTGGGTCCTCGACCAGTAGCGGTCAGTGGGGCCGCTCGGCGTAGGCGCGAAACAGTCCGGCGAAGACGTACTCCCAACCGGGCAGGTACTGGGCGCGCAGCAGGGGCGCGATCTCGCCGAGCGCCTCCCAGCCGCCGTGCTCGAGCCTGGCCTGGCAGCCTCGCTTCGTCGCCGTGAAGCGCACGTCCACCCATTGTGCCGAGGCAGGCTCGCGGCCCGGGTGCCAGGAAAACCGGATGTGGCTGCCGTCCTCGGCGGCCGCCACCGTGCCCCACAGGTGTTCCTGCCCCGCCGGATCGAGTTCCCAGAGCCGCCCGCCACGACGCGCGTCGATACGACAGCGGGTCGCCGGAGAGCGCGACAGGGAATGTGTAGCGCATGGCCACCAGCTCGAGAATCCGTCGGTGAAGCGCTGGAAGGCCTCGGCGGCCGGGATGCCGAGCGTGATCTCCACCGTGATCGGCGACAGGTCGGCCGGATCGGACATGGCCTTCGGTGTCCGCTGACTGGACCGCCAGTGTGCCATGCGCCGCGGCCCGCCGCCGGCCCTGGCCCAACCGACGGGGATTGCCCGCGAACCGGGCGCGCCACGACCGCTTGCGGGTGTTGCGGATGGCCACGACGGCGCCCTGGCCAAGACTTGCGCACTCGACAGGAGATCCGGGATGGACTTGTTCAGGGACCTGCTTACGACCGACGTCGGCCTGATGAGCCTGTTCGTCATCCTCTTCATGGTGGGCATGGGCTTCTACCTGTGGCGCATGATCAGCCGCAAGATGCGTGAGTCCGAGCGTCGCGGCGGCGGCGCCTGAACTGCCGATTCCGTAGCGTCCTGCTACATTAGCGGCCCGGTATCACGCCGCGGGCCTTGCCAGCGCTCGCGCCAGCCCCGAGCCGCCGTCCATGTCCACCGTCCGCTCGCCGAACCGCAGCGACATCGAACTGCCCGATTTCCGCGTGCTGGTGGACACGGCGCTCGACGTCATCATGGTGTTGGACGGCGACGGCATCGTGCGCTTCACCAACGCCGCGGCACGCCGCGTGCTGGGCTACGAGCCCGAGGCGGTGATCGGCCTGCTGGCACTCGACTTCGTGCACCCCGACGACCGCCAGCGCCTCGCCGACCGCATCCGCGAGATCGGTTCCGAGCCGGCTGGCGAGGGGCGCACCGCGGTGTACCGGGTGCGCACGAGCGACGGCGACTATCGCCAGATCGAGGCCCTCGCCACCAACCAGCTGGACCACCCGGGCATACGCGGCATCAGCATCGTCGGCCGGGACGTCACCACGCAGACCGATGCGGACCTGTTCCGCGCCCGGGCCGCCGCACGGCGTCACCTGGCAGCCACCATTGCCCGCATCGGTACCTGGGAGTGGGACCCGGCCACCGACCATGTCGAGGCGGAGGAAGCCGTCCGCAGGCTGATGCGCCAGCACCCGGACCAGCGCTGGGAGGGCATGCCACGGTTCGCCGAGCGCCTGGTCCCGGAGGACCGCGAGGCGTTCCGCCGCTGTGTCGCGGACGCGCTGGGACCCGGGGCGGACGGCCAGTGCCTGGTGCGCCTGCCGTTGCCGGACGGTACCCGGCGTCACATCTACTTCCATGCGCGGCGCATGGCGGTCGCACCGGGCGAGCCGGAGCGTGTCTTCGGCCTCGTCATGGACGTCACGCGACAGAAGCAACTGGAGGCCGAGTTGACGGAGCGGCAGGAGATGCTGTCGCTCGCCTCCTGGGGCGCCGACCTCGGCACCTGGACCTGGTATCCCGCCGAGCGGCGTGTCGTCACCGACCGGCGCAGCAACGAACTGCTCGGGCTTGGGGCCGAGGAGTTCGACCGCGATGTCGGTGACTGGGAAGCGGTCGTGCACCCGGACGACCTGCCTGTGCTGCGCCAGCACGAGGCCAGCGTGACGGACGGCCGCTCCGATGTGATCGAGTACGCCTTCCGGGTGCGCACGGCGGAAGGCGGCTGGCGCTGGGTGATGGACCGCGGCCGCGTGACGGAGCGCGATGCGGCCGGCCGCGCCACGCGCGTCACCGGCATCACCCTCGCCTTCGACGACACTGCCCGGCGCGAGCAGCGCCTGGCCGAGCAGCGCCTGCGGCTCGAGCTTGCACTGGAGGCCTCGCGGCTCGGCCTGTGGGACTGGGACGCCTTGAGCCGCGAGATGTTCGTCGACGAGCGTTACCAGGAGATCTGTGGACTGACCCAGGATGCCGTGCGCAGCCATGCCGACCTTTTCGTGCGCCGCGTGCATCCCGACGACCGGCCGCGGCTGGTCACGGACACGCTGGCCTGCCTGAGCGGGCGGGCACAGTCGATGGACTTCGAGGGTCGCATGCTGCGCCCCGACGGACGCCTGCGCTGGGTGCGGATCCAGGGACTGGTCGCGCGGCGCAGCGCCAACGGCCAGCCGGAACGCCTGATCGGCACCATCGCCGACAATACGCTGCGGCGCCGCACGCGACAGCTTGCGACCATCGGCGAGGAAGTCGCCGGCGTCGGCACCTACGAATACGACATCGGCGACGATCGCTTCTACTGGAGTGCAGGCACCTATCGCATCTTCGGGCTGCCCGCGGACTTCGTCCCGGCGCGCGGCGCCACGCTGTTCCTGGTCGCGCCCTCGAGCAAGTCGCGCATGGTTGCGGCATTCCGCCGCGCCGTCGAGACCGGCGAGCCCTTCGACATGGACCTCGAGGCGCGCACGCTCGATGGGCGCGCGCTGTGGATCCGCCAGATCGGGCGCGTCGAGAAGTTCGACGACCGGGTGGTGCGCGTCTATGGCATCGTGCAGGACATCACGGCACGCAAGGCGCTGGAGGCGGAGTTGCTCGAGGTGGCCAACCGCGAGCAGCAGAGGCTCGGCAGCGAGTTGCACGACGGGCTGGGGCAGGAGCTGACCGGGATCTCGCTGCTGCTGCACAGCCTGTCGCGCGATGTCGTGGCCACGCGACCGGAACTCGGCGAGCAGTTCCGTCACATCGGCGCCGTGCTGTCCGAGGCGATCAAGAACACCCGCGGCCTGGCCCATGGTCTCGCCCCGGTGAGCTTCGGGCGTGGCGGGCTCGAGGGTGCGCTGCAGGTCATGGCGGAACAGTCGACCGCGACCGTCGGCCTCCCGGTGCGCCTGGAACTCGCGATCTGCTCGCCGCTGCGCCTCGGCGAAGTGGCCGGCAATCACCTGTATCGCATCGCCCAGGAGGCGATCGGCAACGCCGTCCGCCACGGCAAGGCCAGGTCCATCACGCTCAGGCTCGCCGCCACCGCGGACGACGTGGTGCTGGAAGTCCTCGACGACGGCATCGGCATACCGCCGGCAGCTGCGCGTGGCAGCGGCTTCGGCCTGCGCAGCATGGTCTACCGCGCCCAGAGCCTCAGTGGATCGTGCTCGGTGGAACCTCGCCCCGCCGGCGGCACGATGGTGCGGGTCACCTGTCCGCAGCCACCCGTCGACTGACCGGTTGCGATGCGCCCTGTCTGTCCGCCGGGCGCCGCGACCGGCGGGCGGGCCTGCTATCCTGATGCGCATGACCAGCTCCGCCATCCACGACCTGATCCAGCCCCGCCCGCGCGACCTCGGCGGCTTCACCGTACGTCGCGTGCTGCCGGCCGCCGGCCGGCGCATGGTCGGGCCGTTCATCTTCTTCGACCACATCGGCCCGGCGGACTTCGCGCCGGGCACCGGCATCGACGTGCGTCCGCACCCGCACATCGGACTCGCCACGGTGACCTACCTGTTCGAGGGTGCGCTCGATCATCGCGACAGCCTCGGCAGCGCGCTCACGATCGAGCCGGGCGCCGTCAACTGGATGACGGCCGGACGCGGGATCGCCCATTCGGAACGCACCGGACCCGCCTTGCGGGCCTCCGGGCATCGCATCCACGGCATCCAGTCATGGGTCGCACTGCCGCGCGAGGCCGAGGAGACCGAGCCGTCGTTCGCGCATCACCCGGCGGCCACGCTGCCTCGCTTCAAGTGCGACGACGCCACGCTGTGCGTCATCGCCGGGACCGCGTTCGGGCAGGCGTCGCCGGTGGCCACCGCGACCGCCACGCTGTATGTCGATGTGCGTCTGCCCGCCGGCGGCGGCCTGGAACTGCCGACCGGCCACGAGGAGCGCGCGGTGTACGTGGCAGAGGGCGACGGTGCCGTCGCCGACCGGCCGGTCGCCCCCGGTGACATGGCCGTCCTCGATCCCGGGGCACCGGTGTGGCTCACGGCCAGGACCGACCTGCGCGCCATCGTCCTCGGCGGCGCCCGGGCCGACGGCGAGCGTCACATCTGGTGGAACTTCGTCTCGAGCTCTACCGCGCGCATCGAGCAGGCCAAGCGTGACTGGGCCGAGGGCCGCTTCGCCGCCGTGCCCGGCGACGACGAGTTCATTCCGCTGCCGGAGCGCTGAGCGGCTCTGTCACGCGGTAGCGGTCCGCCGCGGCCTCGAGTTCAGCCGCCACGCGTTGGCGCAGCGAGGCCGGCGCCAGCACCTCGACGTCGTGGCCGTACTTCAGGATGTCCATGACGAGCTCGGGTTCCTGGCTGTAGGGGACTTCCAGCACGTAGCTGCCATCGGGTTCATGGCGCCCGACCTGCTGCGAATGCCAGATCTCGTCTCCCACCCAGCGCGCCCGCGCCGGACTGAACCGCAGCAGTGCGCGGCGGGTCTCGGCGCCGGCGAAGATGCCGTAGCCGGCGCGCAGCACGGCGTCGAGGCGCGCATCGTCGACCTCCTCCGCCGCGTCGTCGAGCGCCTGCGCGCCGCGGATGGCGTCCACCGCGAAGATCCTGAGGTCCGCACGGGTATGGCACCAGGCGTCGAGGTACCAGTTGTAGCGATAGTGGACCAGCCGCTGCGGCGACACGATGCGGGTCGATTCCTCGCCGGTCTGGCGGCGCAGGTGGCGGATGCTGACCCGGCGGCGCTCCAGCAGCGCGTACGACAGCGTCTCGAATACCTCGCGATTCACGCGCCGCGTGCCCATGGGCAGCACGCGGATGCGGCGACGGATTTCCCGGTGCCCCTTGTCGCCGGACTCGAGGAGCTTGCGAAGCCGCGCGCGCACCGGCTCGAGCTGGCGCCCGAGCAGCCCCGGCTCGAGCTGCTCGAGCAGGTGCTCGATCTCGAGCAGGGCGTAGATCTCGCCGGGACTGAACCAGACGCCCGGCAGCTCTTCGGCGCCGCTGTCGCGGTCGAGCACATAGGCCTGGCGGTCCGGCGACCAGACGATCGGAACGTTCAGCCGGTCGCGCATGTACTCGATGTCGCGCTTGAAGGTGGAGTGCGAGATCTCGAGGTCTTCCTCGACTTCGCGGCGCGTCAGTGCGCCGCGCTCGAGAAGCCGGCGCCGGATGCGGTAGAAGCGTTCGGTGCGATCCACGCGAAGCGCCGCTCAGGAGCCCGGTGTTGCCGCCGAGAGTCGCAGCAGCCGGCTCGCGCGACCGGTGTCGGTGAGCACGTACACGGCGCCGTCGGGACCCTGCCGCACGTCGCGCACGCGCTCGCCGATGCGGATGCGTTCCTCGTGGGTGACCTTGCCCGCGTCGTCGAGCTCGAGGCGCGCGACCTGCATGGCGGCCAGTGCTCCGACCAGCAGGTTGCCCTTCCAGCCGGGAATCGCGTCGGCGGTGTAGAACGCCATGCCGGACGGAGCGATGGACGGCACCCAGTAGTGCAACGGCTGCTCCATGCCCTCCTTCGCCGTGCCCTCGCCGATCTTCGGGCCGTGGTACTCGCGGCCGTAGGTGATCACCGGCCAGCCGTAGTTGCGGCCCGCGCGGGCGATGTTCACCTCGTCGCCGCCACGCGGCCCATGCTCGTGGGTCCATAGCTCGCCGGTGCGCGGATGCAGGGCGGCGCCCTGCACGTTGCGATGGCCGTACGACCAGATCTCCGCACGGGCGCCATCGCGGCCGGTGAACGGGTTGTCGGCGGGGATGGAGCCGTCGGACTCGATGCGCAGCACCTTGCCTAGATGAGTCCCGAGGTCCTGGGCACTGCGGCGCTCCGAGCCGCGGTCACCGAGCGTGATGAACAGCCGGCCGTCGCGCGCGAACACCAGGCGTGAGCCGTAATGGTGACGACTGCTGATCTTCGGGTCCTGCCGGAAGATGACGCGCAGTTCCTCGAGCCGGTCGCCCGCGAGCCGCGCCCGGGCGACGGCGGTGCCGGCCTTGCCGTCGCCGGGCTCGGAGTAGGACAGGTAGATGAGCCCGTTGGCCGCGAACTGTGGATCGAGCGCCACGTCGAGCAGTCCGCCCTGGCCGACCGCCTCCACCGCGGGTACGCCGCTGATCGGCGCGGAGAGCGCGCCGCCGCGATTGACGTAGCGCAGGCGGCCGGGCCTCTCCGTCACGAGCATCCGGCCGTCCGGCAGGAAGGCCATGCCCCAGGGCGACTCGAGGCCGCCGACGACTGTTGCCATCGAGACCGGGCCGCGCTCGGTGTCGATGGTGTGATCGGCGGCGCAGGCGGTCGTCGCCAGGACGGCCATGGCGGCGAACAGCATGATGCGGTCATTCATTGTCGTGCGTACTCCCCGGGCCATTCGCTAGGATCACGGCCCATGACGATAAAGCGATCGGTCTGGCGTATCACGCGCGCAGGGTCGCTCGACCGCCTCGCGCGCGTCGACGAGACCCTGGCGCCACCCGGTCCCGGCGAGGCGCGCCTGCGGGTCGAGGCAGTGGGCCTCAACTTCGCCGACATCCTCGCCTGCCTCGGGCTGTACTCCGCGACACCCGCCGGGCCGTTCATCCCGGGACTGGAGTGTGCCGGCACGATCGAGGCGCTCGGGCCGCCCCGTACCGATGCCGAATCCTACCCCAGCCCGGCGGTCGGCGACCGCGTCTGCGTGCTGACCCGTTTTGGCGGCTACACCGACCGGCTGAACTTCGACACCCGGTACGCCGCGCCGTTCCCGTCCGGATTCACCGCCGCCGAGGCCGCCGCCTGGCCGGTGCAGGGCCTGACCGCCTGGTACGGCCTGGTCGCACGCGCCGACGTGCAGCCCGGCGAGTGCGTGCTGGTGCAATCCGCCGCCGGTGGCGTCGGCCTGCAGGCGCTCGACATCCTCGA
>CAZXAS010000042.1:0-16913 GCA_964638185.1 uncultured Steroidobacteraceae bacterium
TCGCTGATGCGCGAGTCGGAATCGCGACTCGAGAACGCTGCGCGCGAGGGCAGTAGCGTCGAGCAACTGGTCGCGGGGCGGATCCTCTCGGATGTCCATCTCTGGCGACAGTGGGAGTCGGAGCACCACGCGCTGCTGCAACCCGTCGCGGAGCTCAGGCGGCCGGAACAGCAGGGCGCGGCATTGCGCTCCGGCGTGCTCGGGCTCATCCACCGCAAGGCGCTGTTCGAATACCTGCGTGCGACCGCCCTGCGCGGCCAGCGGCGCGAGCAGCTCGTGTCGTACTTCCATGGCTCGCTGACCTACACCGATGCCATGGTGTCCGAGCATGGCCAGTACCTGCGCAGCGCCGGCAGTCACCTGTGCGTGCGCCACCTCGGCGTGGCCATGCTCCTCGACGGTGTCTTCCAGGGTCCGGTGGCGCGCTACGAGGAACTCTACATGGAGTACTTCCACGCGTTCTGCGACAACCTGCTTGCGGTGTCCGAAGGCCGTGGCGAGCCGTCACAGGCCGCGTTGCTGCCCTACCTGAAGCACGAGGTCACGCGCCTGCGCACGGCGATCCTCCGCTTGCCGCGCACCGCCCCGGACCTGATGTACGAGGAGGCGATGCGCCGCCCGACGGGCGACACCCAGAAGATCAGGCGTCCGGGCTAGTCGACCGGCCCGGCGGACCGGACGGCAACGAACCACAGCGAGGGCTGGCCCGGCGGATGAAGCCTCATCTCGTCGCCGCTCACCTCTGCGGCATAGCGGCGCACCGGATCGCGGTAGGACACCTGCGGCAGCACGCCCTGGCAGTTCGGCTGCGAGTTGTGGCTCGTCATGGTGAGCGTCAGCAGGTATCCCGGTGTCCGCGTCTCCCAGGCATAGGTGCCGGAGATGCGCGACTCGCCGCTGTAGTCGAGGAACGTGCCGTCCTCGCGCAGCAGGAGCCCGGTGCGCAGGCAGCTCGCCGGCAGGGCATCGTAGCCCGCCACGCGCACCGTGACCCAGTTGCCCGGGAGTTCATCGCCGGGCCGCGACAGCGTCGAGCAGGACGCGAGCGCAACCGCGCACAACAGCATCGTGAACCTGCCCATGCAGCTCGACTCCATGCCGTGACGCACATGACGCTAGCACGACCGGCCCGCGGGCGCGACTTGCGGCGTGGATCGGGCCGGCTCGGCGGGGTTGGCAACGCGGCGGGCGGACGGTACAAGTGTCCCGAGCGCAATCGAGGCCCGCGCGGGCAGTGGACCACGGACATCTCGACAGGCAGGCGACCACCCCGGCCGTGACCGGCGCGGCACCCGTGCAGGTGGCGATCCTCGCCGTGCGTGAGAGCACGGCCTCGGTCGTCTATGGACTGTACGACCTGTTCCGCTCCGCCGGTCGCGACTGGGGGTTGGTCGTCGATGGGGTCGCGGGCCCGGAACTGATCGCGCCCTGCATCGTGTCGGCCACACGGGATGGCTTCGAGGCCGCCAACGGTGTGCCCATCACCCCGCAGGGCACGCTCGACGACAACCGTGCGGCGCAGATCGTCTGCGTGCCCGAGGTGCAGGTCGCCCCGGGCGCGCCGCTCAGTGGCCGGTTCACCGCGGAATGCGCCTGGCTCCAGGACTGTTACGCGCGCGGCGCGACGGTCGCGGCGGCCTGCTCCGGTGCGCTGCTCCTGGCCGAGGCGGGGCTCCTCGACGGGCAGGAGGCCACCACGCACTGGGCCTACTGCGATGCGCTGAGGGCGAACTACCCGCAGGTCAGGCTCCGGGAACGGGCGGCGCTCGTGGTGTCCGGCGATGCCCAGAGGCTGGTGATGGCCGGCGGCGGCACCTCGTGGCTCGACCTCGGCCTGTACCTGATCGCACGCGCGGTCGGCGTCGACGTCGCGATGAAGACCGCGCGCGTCAATCTCATCGACTGGCATGACGTCGGCCAGCAGCCGTTTGCGAGTCTCGCCCGCTCGCGCCAGGTGGACGACGCCGTCATCGCGCGCTGCCAGGTGTGGATCGCCGGGCACTATGCCGAGCCCGCCCCGGTGTCGGCGATGGTGCGCCATAGCGGCCTCGCCGAGCGCAGCTTCAAGCGCCGCTTCCAGCAGGCCACCGGGCTCGGACCCCTCGAGTACGTGCACACGCTGCGCCTCGAGGAGGCGAAGCAGATGCTCGAGTCCGGCGACGAGCCCGTGGAGACGATCGCCGCCGAGGTCGGCTACGAGGACGCCGGCTTCTTCAACCGCCTGTTCCGGCGCAAGGTCGGGCTGACGCCCGCCCAGTACCGCCGACGCTTCGGCTCCTTGCGCAAGCGGCTCCTCGACGCCGGTGGGGCCGGCGCCTGAGGGATCCCGCCCGCCGGCCCGGTCAGGCCGCCGGCTTGCCGATGAAGCGATACACGATGGCGCCGAGCACGGCGCCGGCGATCGGGGCCACCCAGAACAGCCACAGCTGCGCCACGGCCCAGTCGCCCACGTAGAGCGCGACGCCGGTGCTGCGTGCCGGGTTCACCGAGGTGTTGGTGACCGGGATGCTGATCAGGTGGATCAGGGTCAGGCACAGGCCGATCGCGATCGGGGCGAAGCCGGCCGGGGCCCGCTTGTCGGTGGCGCCGAGGATCACCACCAGGAACATCATGGTCATCACGACTTCGGTGACCAGTGCCGCGGTCAGGGAGTAGCCGCCGGGGGAATGCTCGCCGAAGCCGTTCGACGCGAAGCCCGCCGCGACGTCGAAGCCGGGCGCGCCGCTCGCGATGACGTACAGCACGCCACCGGCCGCGAGCCCGCCCAGTACCTGCGCGACGATGTAGCCCGGCAGGTCGCCCACCGGGAAGCGACCGGCGGCCCACAGGCCGATCGACACCGCGGGGTTGAGATGACAGCCGGAGATGTGCCCGATGGCGAAGGCCATGGTGAGCACGGTCAGGCCGAAGGCGAGCGACACGCCGAGCAGGCCGATGCCGACCTCGGGAAAGGCCGCGGCCAGGACTGCGCTGCCGCAGCCGCCGAGTACCAGCCAGAACGTGCCGAAGAACTCTGCCACGAGCCTGTTCATTGCGACCCCCTGCCTGGTATGGTCCGGGCGCAACCTGCGCCGCGCGAGTCTCGCCCGAAGCCGGTCGCCGCCGCAAGCGCGGATCGCGGGCCGGCTCAGTCGCCGCTGACGAACGCGGCGAAGCCCGCCATGAACTTCGCCAGTCGCTCGCGTGCCGCCTCGTCCGTCAACCTTCCGTCGGGACCGAACAGCTTGCCGGCCGCGGAGAGGTAGAGCGTGCCGCCGTGCCAGGGCCGGGTGCCGAGCGTGCGCAGGACCGGCAGCCACGCCGACTGCGACAGGATGGTTCCGAACCCGCCGGGCGAGGCGCCGATCACGGCGACCGGCTTGCCGCCAAAGACGCGGGCGATGTCGCGCGGCGGCCGGGACAGCCAGTCGACGGCGTTCTTGAACACGCCTGGGATCGAATTGTTGTACTCGGGTGTCACGAGCAGCAGGCCGTCGGCGGCGGCAATGGCGTCCTTCAGCGTGGCGACCGCTGGCGGGATGCCGTCGGCGGCCTCGACGTCCGCGTCGTACAGTGGAATGCCGCGGATGGAGGCGATCTCGAGCGTCGTCCCCGCCGGCGTGACGGCCACCGCCGTGCGCAGCAATGCCGCGTTGTAGGATTCCTTGCGCAGGCTGCCGGCGATGCCGATGATCGTGCTCATGGACTGTCACTCCGCGCCACTTGCGGGGGACGATAGCGTGCCGGCAGGGCGGCATGCCAGCGCGCACCGCACGGGAGACGCCATGAGCCGGCAACTGATCAGTTCAGGTTCGAGCTTCGAGAGCGACATCGGCTACTCGCGCGCCGTGGTGGATGGCGACTGGGTGTTCGTGTCGGGCACCACCGGCTTCGACTACGCCACCATGACCATCTCCGACTCGGTGGTCGAGCAGGCCGCCCAGTGCCTGCGCAACATAGGCGAGGCGCTCGGTCAGGCAGGCGCGACCTTCGCCGACGTGGTCCGGGTCACCTATGTCCTGCCTGTGGCCGAAGACTTCCCGCGTTGCTGGCCGGTCCTGAAGCAGGCCTTCGGCGAGGTGCGCCCGGCCGCGACCATGATCTCGGCCGGGCTTGCAGATCCGCGAATGAAGATCGAGATCGAGGTCACCGCGCGGCGGCGAGGCGTGCCGGCATAGGCGCCGGCAGCAGCACCGGCTCGAGGTCGCGTGGCGCGGACGGCGGGGCCTGCGGGACCGCGAACCAGGCGAGCGAGTCGGCAAGGGCGGCCACCTCGCCGATCACGAGCAGCGCCGGCGAACGAACCTGGTGGCGCACCATCAGCGCCGCCAGTTCACCGAGCGTGCCGCTGACGACGCGCTGGGTGGGGCGAGATCCGTTCTCGACCACCGCGACCGGTGTCGTGGCTGCGCGGCCGTGTGCCACCAGCTTGCGCTGCAGTTCGGGCGCGGTCGCCACACCCATGTACACCGCGAGGGTCTGCCGCTCGCGCGCCAGGCACGGCCAGTCGAGCGTGTCGAGAGAATCGCGGCAGTGGGCCGTGATGAATCGCACCGACTGGGCATGATCTCGATGGGTGAGCGGGATGCCTGCGTAGGCTGCGCAGGCGGTCGCCGCCGTGATGCCGGGGACCACCTCGTAGGGCACGTCGTGCGCACGCAGGTACTCGAGCTCCTCGCCGCCGCGCCCGAACATGAAAGGATCGCCGCCCTTGAGGCGCACGACGACGCGACCCGCGCGGGCGTGCTCGACCATGAGCGCGTTGATCCTCGACTGCGGCGTGGTGTGCCCACCGGCCTGCTTGCCGACGGCGACGCGCAGGGCGTCGCGCCGGGCGAGATCGAGTACCTCGCCCGTCACCAGCTGGTCATGGAGGATGACGTCGGCAGCCTGCAGTGCGCGCAGCGCGTTCAAGGTCAGGAGACCCGGATCGCCCGGGCCTGCGCCGACGAGCGCCACGCGGCCGGCCGCGCCCGCGGTCGCGGCGGGTGCCGCCAGTGCGGCGCGCAGGCTTGCGTCCGCCTCGCCCTGCCGGCCTGCGCGCAGCGAACTGCGCACCGGCCCGTCGACCAGCCACTCGTAGAAGCGGCGCCTGTCGTCCACGCCCGGGATGGCCGCCACGATGCGCCGCCGCCAGGCGGCGCAGAGCGAAGCCAGCGCGGCCCACGAGCCGTCGATCAGCACCTCGATCTCGGCGCGCAGCCGGCGGGCCACGACGGGCGCCGCTCCACCGGTCGAGATCGCGACCAGGAGCGGCGCCCGGTCCACGATCGCCGGCACGATGACCGTGGACAGCACCGGGTCGTCCACCACGTTGACCGGCAGCCGGTGCTCGCGCGCGGCGGCGGCGACGCTGGCGTTGACCACGGCATCGTCGGTCGCCGCCACCGCGAGCCAGCAACCCTCCAGCTGCTCCGGCCTGAAGTCACGGGCGAGCCAGGACGCCTGGCTGGCGGCGACGAGCGCACCCAGCGCCGGGTCGAGTTCCCGGGCGACGAGCAGGATGCGTGCCCCCGCCCGGCCGAGGAGCGCGACCTTGCGCGCCGCCACGGCACCACCGCCGACCACCAGCACCGCGCGACCGCGAAGGTCCGCGAACAGAGGGAAGTGGCTCATGGTCGCCTGCGACCGGGTATCCATCAGCCCTCGAGGCCGTGCAGGCCGCACTCGCGCTTGAGGCCGAAGAACCTCGTCGCTTCCTCGGAGCCGGCCTCGGCCAGCGAGCGGGTCGTGTGCCAGTCGCCGATCGAGACGTATCCCTGTTCCCACAGCGGGTGATACGGAAGCTCGTGCTTTGCCAGGTAGCGGCCGATGTCACGGTCGCTCCAGTCGGCGATCGGGTGCAGCTTGTAGCGTCCGTCGCGACGCTCGACCAGCCCGATGCGTTGCCGGCTCGCGGCCTGCGTACGCCTGAGCCCCGCGATCCAGGTGCCGGCGCCGAGCTCGGTCAGCGCGCGACGCATCGGCTCGACCTTGCGCAGCGCGTTGTAGCGCTCGATGCCGTCGCGGTCCTGTTCCCACAGCCGGCCATGGCGCGCCTCGATCCAGGCGGGCGATACCGCTGCCTGGTACACGTGCAGGTTGAGGTCGAGCCGCATGGTCAGCTGGTCGATGAAGCGGTAGGTCTCCGGGAACAGGTAGCCGGTGTCGATGAGCACCACCGGGATATCGGGCCGCTCGCGCGTCACCAGGTGCAGGAGGACGGCGGCCTGGGCTCCGAAGCTCGACGACAGCACGTGCACGCCCGGCAGTTGCTCCAGTGCGAGGCGTACCCGTCCGGCGGCATCGAGTGGCTCGAGCTCACGCTCGAGCTGGTCGAGGTCGAGCCGCGTCATGGCGCCGCCCCCGCCACGCCGATGCGGCCGGTACGCCACAGGAAGTCGCCGAAGCGCTCCAGGGCATTGCGCCCGGCCGCCCAGGCCCCGATGAGTTCGTCGAGTGCCTCGAGAATGGTCGGCTCGTCGACGTTCTCGCGATAGAGCACGTTCAGCCGCTGGCCCTTGGCATCGCCGCCGAGCTGCAGGTTGTAGCGTCCCGGCGCCTTGCCGATGAGGCCGACCTCGGCGAGGTAGGGGCGGGCGCAGCCATTCGGGCAGCCAGTGATGCGCAGGCCCAGCGGCTCCTTGCCGACGCCGTGACGGTCGAGCAGCGCACCGACCCGGGCGGTCAGCTCGGGCAGGTAACGCTCGGCCTCGGCCATCGCCAGCGGGCAGGTCGGCAGGGCGACGCAGGCGAGCGCGTCGCGTACGAGCGGCGTGGCGCGGGCGTAGAGATCGAGGGCGTGGGTCGAGACGATGGCGTCGATCGCCGGCCGGTCCGCGGTGGCGACCCCTGCGATCACCAGGTTCTGGTTCGGCGTGACGCGGAAATCCCCGTGGTGTACCCGCGCGATGGCGCTGAGACCGGTGAGCCAGGTGTCACCGCCGCGGTCGGCGATGCGCCCGGCCGGGATCCTGAGCGTGAGATGCCAGCGGCCGTCGAAGCCCTGCTGCCAGCCGAAGCGATCGCCGTGACTGGTGAACGAGAACGGCCGCGCGGGAGCGAGCGGACCGCCCGACCTGCGCTCCACCTCGGCGACGAACCAGTCTAGCCCGCGATCGGCGATCGTGTACTTGAGCCTCGCATGCCTGCGGTTGCTGCGATCGCCGAAGTCGCGCTGCGTGGTCACCACGGCCTCGGCGACGGCGAGCAGCCGCTCCGGCGGCAGGAAGCCGGCGACGTCGGCGAGCCTCGGGTAGGTGGCCGCGTCGCCGTGCGTGGCGCCGAGCCCGCCGCCGACGGTCAGGTTGAAGCCGACGAGGCGGCCGTCCACGATGATGGCGATGAAACCGAGGTCCTGAGAGAACACGTCGACATCGTTGGCCGGCGGAATGGCGATGGCCGCCTTGAACTTGCGCGGCAGGAACGTGCTGCCGTAGACCGGCTCCGGTTCCGGCTCGCCGGTCAGCTTCTCGCCGTCCAGCCAGATCTCGTGCCAGGCACGGGTGCGCGGCAGCAGGTGCTCCGAGAGCAGGCGCGCCCACTCGGCCACCTCGACGTGCGCCGGCGACTCGACCGGGTTGACCGTCGCCATGACGTTGCGGTTCACGTCGCCGCAGGTGGCGATGGTGTCGAGGAGCGCCGCATCGAGGTCGCGCATGGTGCGCTTCAGGTCGCGCTTGACGATGCCATGGAACTGGAACGTCTGGCGCGTGGTCAGCCTGAGCGTGCCGTTGGCGTACTCGCGCGCGATCGCGTCGAGGGCGAGCCACTGCGCCGGGGTGCACACGCCGCCAGGCAGGCGCAGGCGCACCATGAAGGACAGGGCCGGCTCGAGCTTGCGCAGGCGGCGGTCCTCGCGCAGGTCGCGGTCGTCCTGCTGGTAGCTGCCATGCAGGCGTAGCAGCTGGGTGTCGTCCTCGCGCAGGCCGCCGGTATGGGCATCCGCCAGACTCTCGACGAGCGTGCCGCGCAGCCCGCGGCTGCCGGCCTTGATCTTCTCGATGGGGCTCGGTTCGCTCATGGCTGTCAGTACACGTCGCGCAGGTAGCGCTTGTCTGCGGCGAGTTCCCGCAGGTACTCCCGTGCGCCGTCCGGCGAACGCCCCCCATGGGTCGCGATGATGGTCGCGAGCGCAGTGTCGACGTCCGGCGCCATGCGCTCGGCATCACCGCAGACATAGAGTGTCGCGCCGCCCTCGAGCCATGCGTAGAGCAGGGCACCGCGCTCGGCCAGGACGTGCTGCACGTAGCGCTTCTCCGGCTGGTCGCGCGAGAAAGCCACGTCGAGCCGGTGCAGCGTGCCCTTGCGCAGGGCCTCGAGCCACTCCGCCTGGTACAGGAAGTCGCTCGCCAGGTGCCGGCCGCCGAATACCAGCCACTGGCGCCCGCTGGCGCCGCTCTCCACACGCTCCTGCAGGAAGCCGCGATACGGCGCCACGCCGGTGCCGGCGCCGATCATGATCACGTCGCGTGACGGGTCCGCCGGCAGCCGGAAGCGCGGGTTGGGCTCGATGAAGGCACGGACGCGGCCGTCGTCGGCTGCGAGGCCGGCCAGGTGGGACGACGCCGCGCCCTGCCGCCGGCCGCCGGCCGCGTCGTCCTCGTCGAGCACGGCGACCGTGAGGTGCGCCTCGTCGCCGACCGCACTGCGGCTCGAGGCGATCGAGTACAGCCGCGGCGCGAGGGGCCTGAGCGCCGCGACGAGATCCTCCGGTGACCAGTCCGCCGGATGGGCGGCGATGAGCTCCGCGACCTGCCAGCGTCGCAGCAGATCGCGCAGGTCACTCTCGCGGCCGGCCTCGAGCAGCGCCGACAGGCCCGCGTCCCGGGCGCGCGCGGCGTGTGCCACGATGAACGGCCGAGTGAGCCGAGTGATCTCGCGCTCCGTCGACAACCACTGGGCCAGCGGCAGGCTGCGGCCGCCGTGCGTGACCTCGCTGTCGGCGGCGGCGCCCGTGAGGCCGACGATCCGTGCCACCGCGGCGGGCGGATTGACCGGCCATACGCCGAGAGCGTCGCCGGGCTCGTAGGCGAAGCCCGCCGCGGGCAGGGCCAGTTCGAGGTGTTGGACCGCGCGCGATGCGCCCGCCGCGGTGACCGGCTGGTTGGCGAGCACCTCGATCTCCGCTGGTGCGTCGCGCGTGGCGCCTGGCGCGGTCGCGGCACGCAGGGGCCGCACCAGGGCCAGCCGGGTGGCGCCGAGTTCGGCGCGGGCACTCGCGCAGGACTGCTCGAGCCAACCGGTCGCCGGCCCGTCGAAGTCGACGTCCGCCTCGATGCGCGAGAACAGCCGGCGCGCGCCGAGTTCGGCGAGGCGCTCGTCGAGTACCCGGCCGGTCTCGCAGAACTTCGGGTAGCTCGAGTCGCCGAGCGCCAGGACGGCGTAGGACAGCTGCTCCAGGCGCGGCGCGCGCTTGCCGAGCAGGAACTCGGTGAATGCCCGCGCATCGTCTGGCGGGTCGCCCTCGCCGTGGGTACTGACGACGAGGTACAGAAGTCGCTCCCCGACGAGGTCACGCGCGCGGAAGTCGGCGGTGCTGGCGAGGCGCGCGGGCAGGCCGGCGCCGTCGAGCTCGGCCTTCAGCCGCTCCGCGATGCGCCGGCCATTGCCGGTCTGCGATCCGTAGAGGATGGTCGCCTGGCCGTCCGCCAGCGGCTCGTTCGCGGCGCGCGCCGGGGCCTGTCCGCGCGCCAGGCCCGCGACGTAGCCCGACAGCCATTGCAGCGCGGCGGGGTCGAGGCCGTCGACCAGGCGATCCAGCAGGGCGCTGCGCTCGGCATCGAGTGGCAATGCGGTCGTGGCGGCTTGGACGGCTCGGCTCATGGCCGCATTCCTGGCGGGTGACGCTGGCCAAGGTACGGATCCCGGCGCGGCCATGGAAACGGCCAGTTGTTATGGGGTCATAACCGTTTCGGGGCCCCGCCTCGCCCCGGCGGGCCGGTTCCTCGCTGCGTGCTAATGTCGTCCGATGGGAACGGCGCTGCCCCTGATGCTGAATCTCACCATCGCCCTGGCCGCGGCCTTCGCAGCCGGCCTCGTCGCCTCGTGGCTGCGTCTGTCCCCCATCGTCGGGTACATCGCCGCCGGCATCGCCATCGGGCCGTTCACGCCCGGGTTCGTGGCGGACCGGTCCTTGATCGCCGCGCTGGCCGACATCGGGGTGGTGTTCCTGATGTTCGCCCTGGGCGTCGCGTTCTCGCTGCGTGACCTGGCCCGTGTCGGCGCGCTGGCGGTCGGTGGCACGCTGGTGCAGGTGCTCCTGACCATCGCGGGCGGCTGGGCCATCGCCCTCGCGCTGGGCTGGGACTCGTTCCAGGGCTTCTATTTCGGCGCGGTACTCGCGGCGAGCAGTTCGATGGTCATCCTGAAGACGCTGCTCGACCGCGGGGAGGTCGGCGCCGGTCACGGACGGCTGTTGCTGTCGATGTCGATCGTGCAGGACCTCCTCGTGGTGCTGCTCGTTGCTTTGCTGCCGCAGGTGGCCGCGATGAATGCTGCCGGGACGGTGCCGGCGGTCGCCGCGGTGGTGGCGCAGAAGCTCGCCGTCGCCGCCGTGTTCATCGGCGTCGGCATGTGGGTCGGGCTCAGGTACCTGCCGCGATTGATGGATCACGTCGCCCGGCTGCGTTCGCCGGAGCTGTTCACCGCGCTGACTGCCGTGCTGGCGCTCGGCATCTCGGGGTCCAGCGCGGCCCTCGGCCTGTCCGCCGCGCTCGGCGCATTCCTGGCCGGGCTGATGCTTTCCGAGACCGAGTACGAGAAACGGCTGACGGTCGAGATCGTGCCGTTCCGCGACCTGACGACCATGCTGTTCTTCGTCTTCATCGGGATGATGGTCGACGTTCACTTCCTGCGTCAGCACTGGGTCGACGTGCTCGGGCTGGCTGCCGTCGTGGTGCTGCTCAAGACGCTCTCGACGCTGCTGGGCGTGTTGCCGTTCCGGGTCGACGCGCGCACTGCTGCCTACACCAGCCTAGGCATGGTGCCCATCGGTGAACTCAACTACCTGCTCGCCAGCACGGGCGTGCAGGCCGGGGCGGTGTCAGGCAGCACCTACAACCTGGTACTCGGAGCCTCGTTGACCAGCATCCTGCTGACCCCTGCCGCATTCGCGCTTGCACCGTGGTTCGCACGGTTCCTTTCGGCCGTGCCCGGGCTTCGCTCGTTGTTCGTTGAAACCGAGGTGCATGGCGAACACGCCGCCCGTTTCAGCTCCGACGCCGTGATCGTCGGCTACGGGCGCGTCGGGCACACCGTGGCCGAGGGTCTCGACGCGCTGGGCATGTCGGTGACGGTCGTCGACCATCGGCTGGAGCTGGTGCGCGAGGCTTCTGGGGCCGGCATGCGCGGCGTGTACGGCGAGGCGAGTTCGGCAGTGGTGCTGAAAGCCTCGCACGTGGACACAGCCCGGCTGGTCGTCGTGGCCGTGCCCGACTTCGCCGCTGCCCGGGCCGTCGTGCGCCAGGTGCGCACGCTCAACCCGCGGGCAGCCATCGTCGCCCGCGCCAGCCACGCCAGGAACGTGCAGGAGTTGCTCGATCTCGGCGCCAGCAAGGTCATGGTTCCCGAACTGGCCGGGGCGAGGGCGCTGCTGCGCGCGTCGATCGCAAGCCTGTCCATGCCGGTCTGAACCTTCGTACGCAGTCACACCCACTGGGAGCACGGACATGATCACCGTCCATCACCTCAACAACTCCCGCTCGCAGCGCGTGCTGTGGCTGCTGGAGGAACTCGGCCTCGACTACGAGATACGCCGTTACCAGCGCGATCCCGAGACCATGCTGGCGCCAGCGGAACTGCGCAGGGTGCACCCCCTCGGCAAGTCGCCGGTGGTCACCGACGGCCCGCTGACGGTGGCGGAGTCGGGCGCCATCGTCGAGTACCTCGTGGAGCGCCATGGGCGCGGCCGGCTCGTGCCCGCGGCGGGCACGCCCGAACGGCTCAGGTACACCTACTGGCTGCACTACGCCGAGGGATCCGCCATGCCGCCGCTCCTGTTGAAACTGGTGTTCGATCGCGTCGAGGCGGGACCCATGCCGTTCTTCGCGAAGCCCGTCGCGCGCGCGATCTCCGCCAAGGTGAAGGCCGCATTCATCGAGCCGCAGCTCAAGACGCACCTCGACTACATGGAGTCGCAGCTCGCGCGCTCGACCTGGTTCGCCGGTGATGAGTTCACCGCCGCGGACATCCAGATGAGCTTCCCGCTGGAGGCGGCGGCCGTGCGCGGAGGCCTCGATGCCTCGCGACCACGGCTCATGGCCTACCTCGAGCGCATCCACGCCCGTCCGGCCTACCGCAGGGCGCTCGAGCGTGGCGGGGAGTACGCGCTGGCAGTCTGACACGGATCGCAGAACCTGCGGCTCCCGCGCATTCCTCGAGTTCGCGGCACCGGATCGTGACCGCACTCACGTCCCGTTCAGGTTCGCGAACCTAGTCTTCATGGCGTGTCCCGCTGGCCGTAGCGAACGGCCAGGTCGCCAGGAGGCGCCGAGATGAAGACTGCCGCGATCATGCTCGTCCTTGGAGCGACATTCCTCGCTGGCTGCGCCACGCTCGACAAGGACGAGTGCCTGGCGGTGGATTGGCGCACCATCGGCTATGAAGACGGCGTGGCGGGCCGGGCCGGCGGCCGCGTCGGCGAGCATCGCAAGGCCTGTGCCAAGCACGGCGTGGCCGTGGACCTCGATGCCTACCAGGCGGGCCGGGCCGAAGGGCTGCGTGAGTACTGCCAGCCCGCCAATGGGTTTCGAGCGGGTGCGAGCGGCGCGCCCAACCACGGCGCGTGCCCGGCGGACCTGGCGCCGGCGTTTGCCGACGCCTGGCAGTCCGGACGCGAGCTCTACCTGCTCGAGCGGCGCGTCGACTACGCGCACAGCGAGCTCGCGGCGCGTCGCGCCGAACTCGAGGACATCGAGGACACCTTGGCGCGACTGGCCGGCGTCGTGATCAGCGACCAATCGAGTCGTGACGAACGGGCGCAGGCCCTGCTCGATACCAAGCAACTGGCCGAGCGGCATGGCCGGATCGAAGCCGAGATCGGCCAGCTCGAGTACGACAGGCTGCGCTACGAGCAGGAACTCGAGGACTACCGGCGCACGGTCTCCTACGGCGGTTGAGTTCCGGCTCGTCGCACCAAGATTATCTGAATAAAAACAGTTAGTTGCGGACGCACACCGCAACCCTTGGCCGTTCCTCCGACGCCATCGCCACGTTCCCATGACCCACGGTCCTGGTACGGGCCCCTTGCGTTCGGTGCATTCGTGTGGCTATATGTGTTTACGAAAGAAACACATATGGAAGGTAATCTCAAACCCCAGCTGATGGCCGCCTGCCGCAGGCTCCTGCGGCCGATCGCGCGACTACTGCTCAAGGCGGGCGTCAACTGGAAGGAGTTCTCGGACGTGTCGAAGACGGTCTTCGTGGAGGTGGCGACGCAGGACTTCGGCATTCGTGGCAGGCCCACGAATGCCGCGCGCGTCGCCATGCTGACCGGCATCAACAGGCACGAGGTCCGCCGCCAGCGCCAGGCGCTGGCCCGGGCCGAGACGCCTGCGCCGACCTACCTCAATGCCGCCCAGCGGATCCTGTCGGGCTGGCACCAGGACGAGGACTACCTGGGCGCCGATGGTCGCCCGCTGTGCGTCCCGGAGACCGGGCCGGCGCCGTCGTTCCAGGACCTGCGCCGCCGCTACGGCGGCGACATGCCCGCGAAGGCGTTGCTGCGCGAGCTCACCCGCGTCGGCGCCGTCACAGAGCAGGATGACGGACTGCTGTGCGCCAGCCAGAGGACCTACATCCAGGCCCGCGTCGATCCCGAAAAGATCCTTCGCGCCGGCAGCGTGCTCGAGGACCTCGGCAACACCGTGCTTTTCGACCTGACGGCAGCGGAAGCGGCGCGACTGCGCTTCGAGCGGCGTGCCGAGAACGCCAGCATCGACCTCGACGACGTGCCGGCCTTCCAGGACTTCCTCGAACAGGAGGGCATGGCCTTCCTCGAGCGCGTCGACGACTGGCTGACACGTCATGAGCGCGTCGCCCCCAACAGCCCTGAACGAGCCCGCGTCCGGCTCGGCGTCGGGGTCTATCACATCCAGGACGAGCCGCCTCGAGGCAAGCACCGATGACTACCCGAAAGCTCAAGATCTGCACCGCGCTGATGGCCCTGATCGCGGCGACCGCCTGTGGCGGTGGTGGCTCCAGCGAACCGCCAGCGCCTCCACCGCCGCCGCCGGGAACCGGCGGCGGCGGTGGGCAGACGCTCGGCATCAACGGCGGCGGCCGCTGGGTCACGCTCGGCACGCTCTCGACCTTCGGCAGCGTCGTGGTCAACGGGGTGCGTTACGGTACCAATGGCGCAGAGATCCTGGTGAACGGGTCCCCGGCCACCCAGGCCGATCTGCGCCAGGGCCAGGTGGTGCTCGTCGAGGGCGACGTCGCGGTTGGCGGCGCCACCGGCGAGGCGGTGCGGGTCGTTTACGAGAACGCGCTGCGCGGGCGCGCCGAGCAGGTCGACCTCGTCGCGAGAACGGTGACCCTCCTAGACCAGCAGGTGCTGGTGCGGCCCGAGACGATCTTCGATGACGACATCTCGCCCGGGCAGATCGAGAGCCTGTCGGTCGACGACGACCTTGTGGTGAGCGGATTCCTCGACTCCGCCGGGCGCCTGGTCGCCACGCGCATCGACCGCGACCCGGCGGCGGGGACGGCCGAGGTGCTGGGCATCGTCTCGGACGTGGACACCAGCCAGCAGCGGTTTCGCATCAATGGCCTCGAGGTCGACTATTCGGCTGCAACGGTCGATGGCTTTGCGTCGGGCGCCCCGGCCAATGGCGATGCCGCCTACGTGCGCGGTCCGACGCCGGCAACGGGCGCCGCGCTCGCCGCGACGCAGGTCGCCGCCCGGCCGAACGGCGCGCCGGCCGAGGACGACGACAACGTCGACCTCGAAGGCTTCGTGACGCGCTACGTCTCGAGCGCAGACTTCGACGTGGCCGGCCAGCGCGTCGCGACCAGCGCGGCCACCCAGTACGTCGCCTCGAGCGCGGCCGACCTCCGTCTCGACGTCTTCGTCGACGTCGAGGGCACGCTCGACGCCGGCGGTGTGCTGCAGGCGGAGCGGATCGAGGTCATCCCGGTCGCCAACATCCTGATCGAAGCCGCCCTCGACTCCGTCGACGCCCAGGCCGGGACACTCGGACTGCTCGGCGTCGAGATCGCCGCCAACGCGCGCACGCGCTATGCGGACGACGACGACCAGTTCTTCTCGCTCGCGGACCTGCGCGCCGGCGATGGCGTGCAGATCGCTGCCTACCAGCGCGCCGGCGGTCTCACCGCCGTGCGCATCGAACGCGACGACGACGGCGCCGACGACGTCGAGATAGAAGGTCCGGCCACCGATCTCGCCGACCCGGAATTCCGCGTGGGCGGCATCCGCATCGTGACGGACAGCCAGACTGAATTCGACGACACCAGCCGCGCGGAGTTCTTTGCCACTGCCGCCGGCCGCCGCGTCGAAGTGGAAGGCACGTGGACAGGCAGCGCCGTCCTCGCTGAAGAGGTCGAACTCGAAGACTGAACATCCAACCCAAGGAGTCCCAGACATGAAGTCCAACCACATCGCATCGTCCCTCATCGCCAGCGCCGTACTCGCCGGGCTGGCCATCCCTGCCGCCGCGGACGATTTCTACTGTCCGCCGGGCATCGGCAACACCACCGTCGACGGCAACGTGCTGATCGTCTCCGGCACCTGCCGGCTCGACGGCACCACGGTGAAGGGCAACGTCCTGCTCTACTCCGGCGGCGCGCTCATCGCCCGCAACGCCCGCATCATCGGCAACATCCAGGCCGAGCGCGCCGACTACGTCGACATCGAGGGTGGTTACGTGGAAGGCAGCATCCAGCTCGACGACATGGTCGGCGACCTGAGCCGCATCACCCGCAGCGAGATCGGTCGCAACCAGGTGATCGGCAACATCCAGCTGAAGGGAAACCGTTCGCGCATCGAGGTCGTCGACAACGAGGTCGGCGGCGACGTGCAGGCCTTCAGCAACAGCGGGGGCATGTTGATCACTGACAACGACATCGACGGCAACCTGCAGTGCAAGGAGAACAGCCCGGCGCCGCGCGGCGGCAACAACCGCGTGCAAGGCAACAAGGAAGACCAGTGCGCGAACCTGCAGCCGGAGGACGGCCAGGGAGGCAGCACGCCGGTCACGCCGCCGAGCGGCTCGTCGAATCCCATTGCCTCGAGTCCTTCGGCCACCAGCGCCGGCAGCAGTGGCGGTGGCGGCAGCATGGGTCCCTTCGCGCTGCTCGGGCTCCTGCTGGCGCCGTTCCTCCGGCGCCGGGCGGGCCGGCCGGCGGCCGCCGGCCGCGAGGCCTGAGGCGCGGACAAGTCATGCCGGTGCGCGGGTGGCCTGTCGCAAGGGCAGGGCCCGCCACCGGCCGGGTTGGAGCCTGACATGCCGATCTGGGTCGACGCCGACGCCTGCCCGCGTCCGGTCAAGGACATTCTCTTCCGGGCAGCGGAGCGCACCGGCGTCGCGCTGACACTGGTGGCGAACCACGCCATGGCCCTGCCGAGGCGGCCGAACGTCAGGATGCTGCAGGTCGCCGGCGGCTTCGACGTCGCAGACCAGGAAATCATGAAGCACGTGGCGGCCGGCGACCTCGTCATCACCGCCGACATCCCGCTTGCGGCCGACGCCATCGCGCGCGGTGCGGATGCCCTGAGTCCGCGGGGCGAGATGTTCTCCGCCGACACCATCCGCTCGCTCCTCAACATGCGCGACTTCATGGACACGATGCGCTCCATCGGTGCCGTGACCGGCGGCCCGGCGGCCTTCGGGGCGGCGGACAAGCAGGCCTTCGCAGCGCAACTCGACCGCTGGCTCGCGCGGTCCGGTCGGGTCGGCGGCTGAGCGAGGCAGGCTGTCGGCCGCAGTTCGCTGCCA
>CAZXAS010000043.1:0-16898 GCA_964638185.1 uncultured Steroidobacteraceae bacterium
AATTACTCGTCGGAGCTGCCGCTGGCGCAGGGAATCAGGTTTGATGTGTGAGGCGTGAGCCGTGAGCTGTGAGCCGTAAGAGGGCCTGTCGCGGCGAATGACGGCTTACGGTTCACGGCTCACTCCATCTCCATCGCCCTCACCAGCATCCGCACGTACCGCTCGCCGTTGATGAAGCCCGAGGCCCAGTCGCCGTCATAGTCGGCGTTGGGCGCCGCGGCGACGATCTCGTCGGCCGACTTGCCGGCCTCCACGAGTGCCCGAACACGGCCGGTGGTGGTCGCCAGCATGTCCCGATAACCCTGCAGGTCGCCGCGGGATGCCATTGGCCCATGCCCGGGGATGATGCGCGTCTGTGCGTCCGCCAGTTCCAGCAGCCGGTCCACCGCCGTGATCAGGCCGGGAACGGAGCCGCCGGAATCGACGTCGATGAACGGGTAGGACCCATTGAAATAGAGGTCGCCCGCGTGCAGCACGTTGGCCTTGCGGAACTGCACCAGGATGTCGGTGTCCGTGTGCGCGCGGGCCACGTGCACGGCGCGGATCTCGTCGCCGTTCAGGTGGAAGCTGACCGCATCGTTGAACGTGATCACCGGCAGCGCGCCCGGCGGCGAGGCCGGCACCGCGCGCTTGAAGAACTCCAGCATCTGCGGAACGCTCATGCGGGTGCGCACGTTGTCGTGGGCGACGATCACGGCGCCGGCGTTGCCGAGGTTCTCGTTGCCGCCCGTGTGGTCGCCGTGCCAGTGGGTGTTGAGCACGAAACGGATCGGACCGGGAGCGAGCTCGGCAACAGCGGCCTGGATCTGCGGCGTGGCCGGCGCATACTGGTCGTCGATCAGGAACACACCATCCGGTCCAACCGAGACGCCGATGTTGCCTCCCCGGCCGAACAGCACGTAGACACCCTCGGTCACCTTCTCGGTGCGGACGGCGTCGTCCGGCGGCGGCAGCTGCGCCACCGCGGTCAAGGAGCCGATGAACAGTGCAATCGCCACGATGGCGCGATGAAGATCCATGATTTCCCCCTGCGCCACATGCGGCGCGCCGTGGTGGGGCTTGTAGCAGACGGTCCTGTTATCATCAATGCCGTGGAGAATGCGCGCATGAGATCGCTGCCCGCCGCCGCCCTGCTGATATTCGCGCTCGTCGCCGGCGCGCCGCCCGTCCTCGCCCAGCAGGCAGACGAGTCCTCCACGGCCGTGCTGGTGGAAATCAAGGACGCCATCGGGCCTGCCACCAAGGACCACTTCCTGCGCGCACTGGACAAGGCGGAGGAACAGCGGGCATCCCTGCTCATCCTGGTCCTGGACACGCCCGGTGGTCTCGACGCGGCCATGCGCGACATGATCCAGGGCATCCTGAACGCCGACGTTCCGGTGGTGACGTTCGTGTCACCCTCGGGTGCGCGTGCGGCGAGTGCCGGCACCTACATCCTCTATGCCAGTCACGTCGCTGCCATGGCGCCGGGCACCAATCTGGGCGCGGCGACGCCGGTACCGATCGGCGGCGCTCCGCCGGACGCGAAAGACAAGGAGGGCGATGAACCCGCCCCCGCCTCGGCCTCGGACCGCAAGGCAGTGAATGACGCGGTCGCCTACATCCGCGGCCTCGCGGAGATGCGCGGGCGCAACGTGGACTGGGCCGAACAGGCCGTGCGCGGTGCCGCCAGCCTGCCGGCGCAGGAGGCCCTGGACCAGGGTGTCGTCGATCTCGTCGCGCGCGACGTCCCGGCGCTGCTCGCCGCCCTCGACGGCCGCGAGGTGGAGGTCGACGGGCGCAAGGTCGTCCTCGCGACCGCCGGCATCGTCGTCGAGCGCTTCGAACCGGACTGGCGCACGGAACTGCTGGCGGTGCTCACCAATCCGCTGGTGGCCTACGGACTCCTGATCATCGGCCTGTATGGGCTGATGTTCGAGGGCTACAACCCTGGCGCCATCCTGCCGGGTGTGATCGGCGCCGTGTGCCTGCTGCTCGGCCTGTACGCCCTGCAGGTGCTGTCGGTGAACTACGCGGGCCTGGCGCTCGTCGGCCTCGGCATCGCCTTGATGATCGGCGAGGTCTTCGCCCCGAGCTTCGGTGCCCTCGGCATCGGCGGGCTGGCCGCCTTCGTGATCGGGTCGATCATCCTGATGGATACCGATGCGCCGGGCTTCGGCGTCAACCTCGGTCTCATCGGCGGCATCGCCGCCGTCGCTGGCACGATCATGTTCGGCACCGTCTGGCTCGCGATGCGCGCGCGGCGCCGCCCGGTCGCCACCGGCACTGAGCAACTCGTGGGAGCCAGGGCCGTGGCGCTCGCGGACTTCACGGGCCGTGGCCGCGTACGCATCTTCGGCGAAGAATGGCTGGCGCAGAGTCCAGCACCGGTGCGATCCGGCCAGCAGGTGGTCATCGAGCGCGTCGAGGGACTGACGCTTCACGTGCGGCCGGTGGACTGAACAGGAGAACTGACGTGTTGCAGATACCCCTACTGGTACTCGCCGTTTTCATCGTCGCGCTGCTCGTCAGCGCGATCAAGATCCTCAAGGAGTACGAGCGCGGCGTCATCTTCACGCTCGGCCGCTTCACCGGCATCAAGGGGCCGGGACTCATCATCGTGATCCCGGTCATCCAGCAGATGACCCGCGTCGACCTGCGCACCATCGTGCTCGACGTGCCGAAGCAGGACGTCATCTCGCGCGACAACGTGTCGGTGAAGGTCAACGCCGTGGTCTACTTCCGGGTGGTCGACCCGGCCAAGGCCATCATCCAGGTCGCCAATCCCTTCGAGGCGACGAGCCAGCTGGCCCAGACGACCCTGCGTTCCGTCCTCGGCCAGCACGAGCTCGACGAGATGCTGTCACAGCGCGAGAAGCTCAACGCGGACGTGCAGCAGATCCTCGACGACTCGACCGACATCTGGGGCATCAAGGTATCGCACGTCGAGATCAAGCACGTGGACCTCGACGAGAGCATGATCCGCGCCATGGCGCAGCAGGCCGAGGCCGAGCGCAGCCGGCGCGCCAAGGTGATCCACGCCGAGGGCGAGAAACAGGCCGCCGCGGCGCTGGTCGAGGCGGCCCGAGAACTCGGCGCCGACCCGCGCGCGATCCAGCTGCGCTACCTGCAGACGCTGTCGGGGCTGTCGACCTCGGGGTCGACAACCATCGTCTTCCCGCTGCCGATGGACCTCATCACGCCGTTGCTCAAGAACGCGTCCGGGGGCGGCCAGGGCTCAGGCTGACGCCGCGGCACGCGCTGCCGCGAGCTGGCGCTCCAGCCGCTGGGGCGAGACCGGCAGGGACGTGCGCAGGTCCTGGGCGAACAGCGATACGCAGTATTCCTCCACCATCCAGCGCAGCAGCACGACCTCGGCCGCTGCGGCCCCTGGCCCGCCGCGCGGGCCGGCCATGAGCCCGGTGACCACGCCTCGCCAGCGCCGCAGTTCCTGGTGTGGCGCTGCGGCCGCGCCGCGCGCCGCCGGCAGGCGCGCGACGCGCCGGCCAATTGCCTGCAGGTAGCGCGGCAGCGAGTCGAGCCAGGGGTCCGCGGTATCACTGACGAAACCCGGGCCGACCAGGGCATCGAGCTGCCCGCGGCAATCCGCGACCAGGGCCGCATCGCAGCCGCCCGGCAGGCTGGCAAGCAGGCGGGCCGCCTCGCGCCGGGCGCCCAGGACGCGCTTGACGAGGTCGCGGACCTTCATGGCCTCGTCGTAGAGCGCCGGCCGGCCCCGCTCCAGCGCTGCTTCGAACGAGGCACGATCGCGGGGCAGCGGGTGGTCGGCGAGGCAGCAGCGCAGCACGGCACGATCACAGACATCGTCCGCGAGGCTGCGCAGCGGACCGAGCGGCTGGTGCAGGAGCGCCAGTTCCGGGTCCGCCGCCAGCGCGCGACGCACGTAAGACAGCTGTTTCTCCAGGCGCAGTGCGATCAGCCGCAGCACGCCGCCCGGTGTCAACGCCGCGGCCCGGTCCGCCGACTCCGCCCCGACCAGCGCCACCGAATCGCCGCAATCCTGCAACGCCGGATACAGGGTCAGCCTGAGTCCCTGGCGGGCGACCTCGGCGGATTCGGGCAGCCGGTCAAAGTCCCAGTCGCGGATGCCGGTGCGCGCGAACGACTCGGCGGAACGCGCGAGTGCGGCTCGACCGGCCGGCGCCAGCCGCTCGCGCAGGTCGTCGAGATCGCGCCCCTCGCCCAGGGCTGTGCCCTGGCCGTCCAGCACCCGGAGGTTGAGCCGCAGCCAGTCCGGAAGGCGGACCGCCCGCAACTCGGCCGCGGCGATCGGCACACCCGCGCGGCGACCCAGCCACTCGGCCGCAGCGTCGTACAGCGAGCCCTGCCCGGCCGGGATCCCGGCGAGGCAGGCGGCGGCCACGTCCGGTGCCGGAATGAGCAACCTGCGCACGGGCTTCGGCAGCCCGCGGATCAACTCGGTGAGAAGTTCCCGCCGCCAGCCCGGGATGCCCCACTCGATCTCGGCGGCCGTGACCTGTGGCAACAGGGGCAAGGGCAGTTCCAGCGTCGCGCCATCGTCGTCGGCGCCCGGCTCGAACCGGTACACCACCGGCAGCGCATGGCCGGCAACCTCGAGCCGGTCCGGCAACGATGCCGCATCGACTTCGACCGCGTCCGGCGGCGCGACGTCCCCGGCGGTGAACTCGAGCAGACCCGGCCGTGTCGCGGCCGCCTCCCGGTACCAGCGCTCGAACTGCGCCACGCTGCTGATGCCCGCCGGAACATGCTCGAGATAGAAGGCGGTGATGCGCTCCTCGTCGACGGCCACGCCCCGGCGCCGAAGCCGCGCCTCGAGCGCCTCGAGTCGCGCACGTAGCGCGGCATTCCGCGCCAGGAAACGCGCGCGCAGGCGGCTTCGGCCATGCGTCAGCGCCTCGCGCACGAAGATCCGCCGTGCCGCCTCGGGCTCGACGCTGCCGAAGTTGACCCGCCGACCCGCCGCGATGGTGAGCCCGTAGAGCGTGACCGTCTCGCGCGCGCCGACGTGGCCCCGCTCGTCGAGCCATTCCGGGTCGCTGTAGCTGCGCCGCACCAGGTGATGCGCCGCAGTCTCGATCCAGGCCGGCTCGATCGTCGCGCACGTCCGGGCGTACACGCGCTGGGTCTCGGCCAGTGTCGCCGCCATGATCCACTTCGGCGGCCGGGCGCGCAGCGGCGAGCCGGGGGCGATCACGAATCGGAGCCCACGAGCGCCAAGGTAGTCGCTCTTCTCGGTCTTCTCGCCGACATTGCCGAGCAGCCCGGGCAGGAGCGCACGGTGGACCGCCTCCGCGCCCGCCGGTACATCGCCACGACGCCAGCCGAGTTCGGTCGTCACTTCCTCGAGCTGTGCGCGCAGTTCCTCCCACTCACGCATGCGTGCCGCCGACAGGAAGTTGTCACGGCACCAGCGCCGTGACTGCGATGTCCCGCGCTCGGCACGCACTGCCTGCCAGGCCTGCCACAAGCGGAGGAGCCCGAGGAACTCGGAACGCGGCTCGGCGAACGCGGCGTGGCGCTCATCCGCTTGCGCCTGCCGGTCGGCCGGCCGCTCGCGCGGGTCCTGCAGGCTCAGCACCGCCACCAGCACCAGCACCTCGGCGAGGGCGCCGAAGCGCACCGACTCGGCGAGCATCCGCGCCAGGCGCGGGTCGACCGGCAGGCGCGCGATCTCGCGACCGAGGCGCGTCAGCTGCCGGTCACCGTCGACCGCCTCGAGTTCCTGCAGCAGCCGGTAGCCGTCGCTGATGAGCCGGCTGTCCGGCGGGTCGACGAACGGGAACTCGTCGACGGCACCGAGACCGAGCGCCTGCATCTGCAGGATCACGCTAGCGAGATTGGTCCGCAGGACCTCCGGCGGCGTGAAGCGCTCGCGCGCGTTGAAGTCGTCCTCGGAGTAGAGCCTTATGCAGATGCCCGGACCGACGCGCCCGCAGCGCCCCTGACGCTGGTCGGCGCTCGCCTGCGACACGCGCTCGACAGGCAGCCGCAGGATCTTGCTGCGCGCGCTGTAGCGGCCGATGCGCGCCAGGCCCGAATCCACGACGGCGCGCACGCCGGGCACCGTCAGCGAGGTCTCCGCCACGTTCGTGGCGAGGACCACCCGGCGCCGCCCCGCCGGCTGGAACACGCGCTGCTGCTCGGACCAGGACAGCCTCGAGTACAGCGGCAGCACCTCGAGCGCGGGACCGAAGGCGCGCGCCAGGGATTCGGCGGTATCGCGGATCTCGCGCTCGCCCGGCAGGAACACCAGGATGTCGCCGCCGGCGCCACCCGGCGCCGACTCGAGTTCGCGCACCGCCTGCACCACGCCTGGTATCAGCCCGGGGTCGAGGTCGTCGTCCTCGTCGGCGCCGAGCGGCCGGTAGCGTGTCTCGATCGGGTAGCCGCGGCCCGATACCTCGATGACCGGCGCCCCGCCGAAGAAGCGTGAGAAGCTGCCCGGGTCCAGCGTGGCCGAGGTCACCACCAGCTTGAGGTCGGGCCGGCGCGGCAGCAGTCGCGCCAGGTAGCCGAGCAGGAAGTCGATGTTGAGGCTGCGCTCATGCGCCTCGTCGAGGATCAGCGTGTCGTAGCGCGCGAGGTCGGGGTCGTCGTGGATCTCCGCGAGCAGGATGCCGTCGGTCATCACCTTAAGCAGCGAATCGTCCGAGCCCTTCGCCGCGAAGCGCACCTTGAAGCCCACCTGCGCGCCGAGGTCGACGCCGAGTTCCTCGGCGATGCGCGCCGCGACGCTGCGCGCCGCGATCCGGCGCGGCTGCGTGTGGCCGATCATCCCGGCCCGTCCACGCCCGGCCTCGAGGCAGATCTTGGGCAGCTGCGTGGTCTTGCCGGAACCGGTCTCGCCGCAGACCACCACCACCTGGCGGGACTCGATGGCCGCGCGGATCTCCGCGACGTGCTCGCTCACCGGCAGCTCGGCGGGGTACGACAGCGCCGGGATCGACGCGATCCGTCGTTCCGCCCGGGCCTCGGCCTGTACGACGAGGCGATCGAGGTCGGCCAGTTCCCGGGTGCACGGCTGCCGGCGGCGCTGCCGCTCGGCAATGCGCGCGGCCAGGGCCTCGACGCGGCGGCGATCGACCAAGAGCAGGCCCGCGAGCCTCTCCGCCCCGGGAAGTTCGGGCCGCACGCCGCTCACCGCCCCGGCAGGCGCACCCGGACGAGCGCACCGCCGCCGGGCCCGGTCTCGATCTCGAGCATGCCGTCGTAGGCGGTCGCGACCTCGCGCGCGGCGGCGAGACCGATGCCCTGCCCGGGGACACTCTCGTCGACCCGGACGCCACGTTCCAGCACCCGGTCGCGATCACGGGGGGCGATGCCGGCCCCGTCGTCCTCGATCTCGATCACGAGCCCGGCCCGGCGCCACTGGGCGCGCGGCTCGGACCGCACGCGCACCCCGACCCTCGAACGGCCGTACTTGAAGGCGTTGTCGAGCAGGTTGCCGGCAAGCTCGAGCAGGTCGCCGGTGTCGATCGGATAGACCACGTCTTCCTCGCCCTCGATCACGCAGTCCATGCGCTTGTCGGCGTACACCTTGCCGAGTGCGGCCACCAGTTGCCGCAGCGGCGGCACCACCGGCGCGGAGGCGAGCGTGGCGCCGGCGCCGGCCAGCACGGCGCGGCGCAGCTGGTGATCGACGATGTCCTGCATGCGCTCCACCTGCGCGGCAATCACCGTGCGCGCCTCGGGTTTCTCGACCGCGAGCACGCTCTTCAGCGCCGCGATCGGCGTCTTCAGGCTGTGCGCGAGATTGCCGAGCGTCGCCCGATATCGCTCGAGCCGGGCGCGTTCGCCGTTCAACAGCGCGTTGAGGTTGCCGGTGACCCCGGCGAGCTCGCGCGGCCAATCGCCACCCAGGAGCTCGCGCTGCCCGGTCTCCACCTCGGCGATCTCGCGCTCCAGCCTGGTGAGTGGCTTGAGCCCGAGGCGGAGGCCTGCGGCCAGTCCCCCCGCCAGGGCCGTCATCAGCATCGCCGCGCCGACCGCCAGCCACAGCCGCAGGCGGCGCACCTCGGCGTAGTACGGCTCCAGGCTCTCGGCGGCGCTCAGGTAGAAGTCACGCGCCATTCCTGCCCCGGTGTCCCAGCGCACGCCGAGGGACAGGCCTACGACCCGCGTGCCGTCCGGCAGCACGATGCGTTCCCGGGCTCGGCTGCCGGGCGCCGGCGTGGCCGCGAGGCCGAAGCCACTGCCGATCGACGACGGCGAGCGCCAGGTCACGGCGCCGGCCGCGTCACGGATCTCGGCATACAGGCCCGATCCGGGCGTCGACAGCCGCGCCTCGGCGATGGTCACCGGCCTCAGGTTGCCGGCGTCGTCGAGTTCGGCCGTCGCGACCAGCGCGATGACCTGTGCATCCAGCACGTCGTAGCGGGACTCGAGGGCGCGGTTCCTGAACAGCGCGTCGAGCGCGACGGTCGCGGCGCCGGAGAGCACGATGGCGAGGACCACCAGCCCCGCCACCAGCCGGTAGATCAGCGAAGGGGCGCTGGCCGTCACGGTCAGTCGCGCGCCATCCGGTAGCCGCGTCCGCGCAGGGTCTCGATCGGGTTCGACACGCCCTCCGGGTCGAGCTTGCGGCGCAGCCGGCCGACGAACACCTCGATCACGTTGCTGTCGCGCTCGTAGTCCTGCTCGTAGAGCTTCTCGGTGAGCTCCGTCTTCGACACGACTTCGCCGGCATGCAGCATCAGGTATTCGAGCAGCCGGTACTCGAAGGCAGTCAGGTCCACCCGGGCGCCCGCCACCCGCACCTCCTGGGCCCGGGTGTCCATCTCGAGCGGCCCGGAACGCAGCACCGCCTGCGACCAGCCGCCCGAGCGGCGCAGCAGCGCCTGCAGGCGTGCCAGCACTTCCTCGAACTGGAACGGCTTGGTGACGTAGTCGTCCGCGCCAGCCTGCAGCGCCTCGACCTTCTCCTGCCAGCGGTCGCGCGCCGTCAGCACCAGGATGGGGAACGCCAGCCCGGCCTCGCGCCAGGCGCGGATGACTTCGAGTCCCGGTCGCCCGGGCAGCCCGAGGTCGACGATCGCGACGTCGATGGGGAACTCGCGGCCGGCGTACTCGCCCTCGACGCCGTCGGCGGCGGGATCGACGACGAAGCCGGACTCGCGCAGCTTCCTCACGAGGCCGTCGAGCAGCACCGGCTCATCCTCGATGACCAGCGCACGCATGGCGCGGTTACTCGGCCTTGCCCGAGGCGGCGTCGACTTCGACCTCGAACACGCGGCCGTCGACGCCGAGCAGGCGGATGCGGTAGACGCGTCGCCCGTCGCGTTCCTTCTCCTCGGCTCGCACGACCCGGGCGTTGTACTGCTTCTCCACCCGCGCCACGGCCTCGTCGAGGCTGATGCCGTCCGCGAAGGCCGCGGCAACCGGCAACGCCGGGCCGGGGCCGGCCGGCGCCGGCGATCCCACCAGTGCGGCGGCGTTGCCGGCAACCAGCAGCATCAGCACGAAGCAGGCCTGGCGGGTGACTTTCATGGCGCGATTGTACGGGATTCGGGCATGAACCGACCCTGAACGTGGCTCACACCCCGCGGTCCTTGGCCTCGTTCCACCAGCGGTCCATGAGCTCTAGCGACGCTTCTCCCGGGGCGAGCCCGGATTCGGCCAGCCGGACCTCGACGTGGCGAAAGCGGCGCGCGAATTTCTCGTTTGCCCGCCGCAAGGCCGCCTCCGGGTCGACGCCGAGGTGCCGGGCGTGGTTGACCACCGCGAACAGCACGTCGCCGAGTTCGTCCTCGACGGCCGCGGGGCCCGCGACGCCGCCCGACACCGCATCGAGCTCGGCGAGTTCCTCGTCGATCTTGGCCCTCGGCCCGGTCGCGTCGGGCCAGTCGAATCCGGCACGGGCGGCACGCGCGCCGAGCTTGCGGGCCCGCGTCAGGGCCGGCAGGGCGACCGGCACGTCGTCGAGCAGGCCCTGCGCACGACCGCGCGTGGCCTTCTCTTCCGCCTTGAGTCGCTCCCAGGACTCGTTCTGCGCCGCCACCGACTCGACGCTGGCGCCGGCGAAGACGTGTGGATGACGGCGTACCATCTTCTCGCAGATGCCGCGCACCACGTCGGCGAAGTCGAATGCACCCTGTTCGCTCGCCATGCGCGCATGGAACACGACCTGCAGCAACAGGTCGCCGAGCTCCTCGCGCAGGTCGTCGAGGTCACCACGCTCGATGGCGTCGGCGACCTCGTAGGCCTCCTCGAGCGTGTACGGGGCGATGCTGCGGAAGTCCTGCTCCAGGTCCCAGGGACAGCCGCCCTGTGGGTCCCTGAGCCGCGCCATGATCTCGACCAGCCGCCCCACGTCCATCGGGTTCAGTCCTCGGTGAGCCACTGCCTGAGCGTCAGCAGCATGCCAGCGGTGGCGCCCCAGATCCGGTGCCCCTGCCAGGGCAGGTCGACGGTCTCGATCTCCACGTTGCCGATGCGGCGCAGCACCCGCACGTGGTTGCTCGCGTCGAACAGGTGCGCGAGCGGCGCCTCGAACACGTCGGCGACCTCGGTCGGGTCGAGGGTCAGGATGAAGCCCGGCCGCACCAGCGCCACGACCGGCGTCACCTGGTACCCACTGATGATGATGTGGTCGGGCAGGCGCCCGACGACCTCCACGTGATCGCGGCCGAGGCCGATCTCTTCTTCCGTCTCGCGCAGGGCACCCGACTCGGCATCGGCGTCGCCGGGCTCCAGCCGGCCGCCGGGGAAGGAGATCTGCCCGGCATGGTGCTTGAGATCCGCGGCGCGCACCGTCAGCAGGACGCCGAGACCCTCGTCGCGCTCCACCAGCGGAATGAGGACCGCCGCGGGTGCCGGCGCCACCGGAAAGAAATGCCGGATGCTCGCCGTCACCGCCGGCGGGAACGGCCCGATGCGTACTTCCGCCGGGTCCGGCCGGCGCATGCCGAGGCGCCGGCGGACGAACTCGCCGGGTGCCGGCCCCGCGATGCCGGCCGGGTCGAACGCGGCCGCCGGGACCGTCATGACCCGCCCCGCCCGGTCGCGCCGGTGAGGCCCAATGGATCGAGCCGGCGCTCGAGCTCGGCGCGTTCCATGCCCGTCTCCTCGACGGCCACGTCGACGATCGGCCGACCCTCGGCCCAGGCGCGCTTGGCAATGGCTGCGGCACGCTCGTAGCCGATGAGCGGGTTGAGCGCGGTGACCAGCACCGGATTGACCGCCAGGGCTTCGGCGAGCCGCGCCGGCTGCACGATGAGCCCGGCGATCGCCTTGTCGGCGAGCGCGCGCGCGGCGTTGGCGATCAGCCGTTCACTGTCGAGCAGCCGCTGGGCGATGAGCGGCAGCATGACGTTCAACTGGAAATTGCCGGACTGGCCGGCGATGGCGACCGTGGCATCGTTGCCCATGACCGCTGCCGCGGCCATCGCGACCGCCTCGGGGATCACCGGGTTCACCTTGCCGGGCATGATGCTGGAACCCGGCTGCAGGGCCGGCAGCGCCACCTCGCCGAGGCCCGCGAGCGGACCGGAGTTCATCCAGCGCAGGTCATTGGCGATCTTCATGAGTGCCACGGCGGCGACGCGCAGCTGGCCGGAGAATTCCACCGCGGTGTCCTGCGCCGCGAGCGCCGCGAACGGGTCCGGGGCGACCTCGAAGCGGATTCCGGTGCGCTCCGCGAGGTGGCGCACCACGCGCGGCCCGAAGCCCGGCGGCGCATTGAGTCCGGTGCCCACGGCAGTCGCGCCCTGCGCGAGGCGCAGCAGGCGCTGGCGCGTATCGCGCAAGCGCTCGGCGCAGTCGACCACCTGGCGCTGCCATGCCCCGAACTCCTGCGCGATGGTCAGCGGCAGGGCATCCATCAGGTGTGTGCGGCCGGTCTTGGTGACCCCGGTGAATTCCCGCGCGCGCCCGGCGATCGTCTGCGCGAGGTGGTCGAGGGCCGGCAGCACCTGGGCATCGAGTTCCATGGCCGCGGCGACGTGGATCGCGGTCGGGATCACGTCGTTGCTGCTCTGGCTGCGATTCACGTCGTCGTTCGGGTGTATGGCTGCGCCGAGTGCGCCCGCCGCGAGGCGCGCGATGACCTCGTTGGCATTCATGTTGGAGCTCGTGCCCGAGCCGGTCTGGAACACGTCGACCGGAAAATGCGCATCGTGGCGGCCATCCGCCACCTCGAGCGCAGCGGCGGCGATCGCGCCGGCCTTGCGCGCCTCCAGGGTGCCAAGCTCGGCATTGGCCAGGGCCGCTGCCCACTTCACGAGCCCGAGCGCACGGATCATCGGCCTGGGCAGCACGATGCCGCCCAGTCCGAAGTTCTCGACCGCACGCTGGGTCTGGGCGCCCCACAGCGCATGCGCGGGGACGCGCAACTCGCCGAGGGTGTCGTGTTCGATGCGGAACTCAGCGTTGGTCATGGTTGCCGGCCTGTGCGCGCCGGGCGTCCGGGCCAGGCTGGCGCGGACGTGCCCGGCACTCGGTTCGGGTACAATCGCAGTTTATCATCGGACCTGCATCGCGATGACCGACGCTCCACTTGACGCCCTGTCGCCGCTCGACGGGCGCTATGCATCGCATACCGCCGGGCTGGCGCGGATCTTCAGCGAGGGCGGGCTCATCCGCTACCGCATTCAGGTCGAGGCGCGCTGGCTCGCCCGCCTGGCACGTGACCCCGCCTTTCGCGAACTGGCCGACCTGCCCGGGCCCGCCCGCGCCACCATCGAGGCGCTCGCCCACGGCGTCGATCGCGATGCGGCGGCCCGGGTCAAGGCCATCGAGGCGCGCACCAACCACGACGTCAAGGCGGTCGAGTACTTCATCCGCGAGCGCCTGGCCGCGGCGGGCGCCAGCCCGGCCCAGCTCGAGTTCGTGCACTTCGCCTGCACCTCCGAGGACATCAACAACCTCTGCCATGCACTGATGCTGCGCGATGCCCGCGACCAGCTGCTGCTGCCCTTGATGCGGGAGCTCGGCCAGCGCCTCAGGCAGATGGCCCACGATGCCGCAGACATGCCGATGCTGTCGCGCACCCATGGACAGCCTGCGAGCCCCACCACGCTCGGCAAGGAACTCGCCAACTTCGTGGCGCGCTTCGCGCGTCTCGAGCAGGCGTTCGCCGGGGTCGAGGTGCTCGGCAAGATCAATGGCGCCGTCGGCAACTACAACGCCCACGTCGTGGCCTGCCCCGAGGTCGACTGGCCGGCGCTCGCCCGCAGCTTCGTGGAGTCGCTCGGCATCGCCCACAACCCCTACACCATCCAGATCGAGCCGCACGACTGGATCGCAGCCTATTGCGACGCGCTCGCGCGCTTCGACACTACGCTCATCGACCTGTGTCGCGACCTGTGGGGCTATGTGTCGCTCGGCTACTTCCGCCAGCGTGCAGTCGCGGGCGAGGTCGGCTCGTCGACGATGCCGCACAAGGTCAATCCGATCGACTTCGAGAACGCCGAGGGCAACGCCGGCATCGCGAACGCACTGCTGCGTCACTTCGCCGAGAAGCTGCCGGTGTCCCGCTGGCAGCGCGACCTCACCGACTCCACGGTGCTGCGCAACCTGGGCGTCGCGCTCGGCCACGCGGTCCTGGCCTTCAAGTCGGTGCTGCGTGGCCTCGAGCGACTCGAGGCGGATCCGCTGCGCATGGCGGCCGACCTCGACGGCAACTGGGAGGTGCTGGGAGAGGCGATCCAGACCGTCATGCGCCGCCACGGCGTGCCGGATGCCTACGACCGGCTGAAGGAGTTCACGCGCGGCCGCCGCGTCGGGGCGGCGGAGCTCGCGAGCTTCGTGCGCGACCTGGGGCTCCCGCCCGAGGTGGAGGCCAGGCTCGTGGCGCTGACCCCGGCCGGCTACACCGGACTCGCCGCCAGCCTCGCCCGCGGCATCTGAAGCGGCCTCGTCATGCGGGACATCGACTACGTCATGACGACCTGGGGCGTCGATGCGCCACTGCTCCGGCAGGTCCGCCGCGCCGTGTTCATCGTCGAGCAGGGCGTGAGCGAGGCGGACGAATGGGACGACGAGGACGACGTCTGCGCCCACGTCCTCGCCACGGTGAACCGTGAACCAGTCGGCACCGGGCGGCTGACACCCGGCGGTAAGATCGGTCGCCTCGCGGTGTTAAGTGAACATCGCGGGCGAGGCATCGGCGAGCGGATCCTGGCCATGCTGGTGCAGGAAGCGGCGCATCGCGGCCTCGACGGTGTGTACCTGCATGCGCAGGTGCAGGCCCTGCCCTTCTACCGGAAGCTCGGCTTCGTGGCGGAAGGCGAGGAGTTCCAGGAGGCCGGCATACCCCACGTGAGGATGCGCCGCGCCACGGGGTGAAGCCATGTACTGCCAGCCGCGCAAGATTGCGATGCCGAACCGCGCGATTCTGACCACGCTGGATGAGGTACGCGAGGCGTCCCTGCAGGTCGCGCTGCACGCACAGCGCCTGCTCACCATGTACACCCAGGACCTCGAGTCGGTCGTATACGACCAGCCGATGTTCCTCGAGACCGTGAAGAAGCTGGTCCTGGCGCGCAGCTACGCCAAGGTGCGGGTGCTGGTCGCCAATCCCGGCCGTGCCGTTTACGACAGCTCCAAGTTCATCGGCCTGGCGCGTCGCATCACCAGCCACATCGAGGTGCGGCAGGTCCACAACGACTACCGCAGCAACCACTGCGCGTTCCTCATTGCCGACGATCGCGCCCTGGTCTACCGCCTGCAGGCCAGCCGCTGGGACGGCATCGCGGAGATGGACGATCCGCTGGTGGCGCGCCGCTACCTCAACTTCTTCGACGAGATCTGGGTGGCGAGCGCGCCGGACGCCGAGACGCGCGCCATGCACCTCTGACCGGCCGCGGGCCCGGTGGCCGGTATAATCCGGCCGATGAGCTTCCGTCCCCACGTCACCGTTGCCGCCGTCGTCGAACGTGACGGCCGTTTCCTCGTCGTCGAGGAACGCATCGCGCGGCGCATCGTGCTGAACCAGCCCGCCGGCCACCTCGAGGAAGGCGAGTCACTCGAAGCCGCGGTCGTGCGCGAGGTGCTGGAGGAGACCGCCTACAGCCTCGCGCCGGAGGCAGTGACCGGCGTCTACCTGTGGCGCCACCCGACCCGCGAGAGCACCTTCCTGCGCGTCGCATTCACCGGCAGCGTCGAGGGTCCGGAGGCGGGCCGACGCCTCGACCGCGGCATCGTACGCGCGGCCTGGCTGTCGCGGGATCAGCTGGCAGCGAGGCCGAACGCGCTCAGGAGCCCGCTGGTGCTCCGTTGCATCGACGACTACCTGGCCGGTGCCCGCCATCCGCTGTCGCTCCTGGCGACACTCGACCTCGCGCGTCCGGCTGCCATCCACGGCGAGGGATGAGGCGGTGGCGGGGCGCGTCATCGTGGGCCTGTCCGGCGGCGTCGACTCCGCGGTCTCCGCGCTGTTGCTGCGCGACGCGGGCCACGACGTGCATGGGCTCTTCATGTCGAACTGGGAGGAAGACGAGGACGGCTATTGCACCGCTGCCGCGGACTTCCAGGACGCGCGGGCGATCGCGGCCGACCTCGGCATTCCGCTGCATCGCGTGAGTTTCGCGCGCGAGTATCGCGACCGCGTGTTCCAGCACTTCCTCGACGAGTATCGCGCCGGGCGCACTCCCAACCCCGACGTGCTGTGCAACCGCGAGATCAAGTTCGGCGTGTGCTTCGACTATGCCCGGCGACTCGGCGCCGGACGCTTCGCCACCGGCCACTATGCGCGCACCGACATCGTCGGCGATCGCGCCCGCCTGTTGCGCGGACTCGATCCCGGCAAGGACCAGAGCTACTTCCTGCATGCCGTGGCGGGACGGCAGCTGGCAGATACGCTGTTTCCGGTAGGCGCACTTCCAAAGAGCGAGGTTCGCCGCATGGCCAGGGAGCGCGGCCTGCCGGTGTTCGACAAGCGGGATTCGACCGGCATCTGTTTCATCGGCGAGCGCCCGTTCCGCCGCTTCCTCGAAACCTACCTGCCGGCGCAGCCGGGAAGGATCGAATCGCCCGCGGGCGAGGTGCTCGGCGAACACCGCGGTCTCATGTACTACACGCTGGGGCAGCGCGCGGGGCTCGGGCTCGGCGGCCGCACCGGGAGCAGCGGCGCGCCGTGGTATGTCGGCGCCAAGGACCTCGAGCGCAATGTGCTGGTCGTGGTGCAGGGCCACGACCACCCGCTGCTCGCGAGCACGGGGCTCGTCACCGGACCGATGCACTGGATTTCCGGCCAGCCTCCCGCGACCGCATTCGACTGCACCGCGCAGGTCCGCTACCGACAGCGGGACGTGGCCTGCCGCGTACGGCTCGAGCCGGACGGAAGCGCGTCGGTCGGGTTCATGTCGCCTGAACGGGCCGTCACGCCCGGCCAGTACCTGGTGCTCTACCAGGGAGAGGAATGTCTCGGCGGCGCGGTCATCGCGGCCGCCGTGGCTGCCGGGGCGGACGCCGTACTCCGCGAAGGACGCCTCGCCGCGCTATAATTGCCGGCTTGACTGCCCCTGTTCCCGGCCCTGGCGTTCCCGGCCGGAGCCCACCCCTGGCGGAGGACATCGATGACGGACAGCTTCAAGGCCCGCACCCAGCTCGAGGTCGGCGGCCGCTCCTATGAGATCTGCAGCCTGGCGGCCCTCCCCGGTCGCGACCTGGCGCGCCTGCCCTTCTCGCTCAAGATCCTGCTCGAGAACCTGCTGCGCTTCGAGGACGGGGTGAACATCACGCGGGCGGACATCGAGGCCCTGCTCGGCTGGGACCCGCAGGCGGCGCCTTCGCACGAGATCTCCTTCACGCCCGCGCGCGTGATCATGCAGGACTTCACCGGAGTGCCCTGCGTCGTCGACCTCGCGGCCATGCGCGAGGCCATCGCTCGCCTCGGCGGCGACCCGGAGCGCGTGAATCCACTGGCGCCGGCGGAGCTCGTCATCGACCATTCCGTGCAGGTCGACAACTACGGCAGC
>CAZXAS010000044.1:0-16793 GCA_964638185.1 uncultured Steroidobacteraceae bacterium
CGCTCGGGCGGGTCCATCGAGACCCCGAGCGCGGCGTTCATCGCCTCGACCGCGGCGCCGTTCATGGCAGTTCGCGTCGCGCGTGGCGCCAGATGATGCACGTGCACCGTCGTGTCGGACAGTTCGCGCGCGAGCGCCTCGCTGAACCCGCGCAGCGCGAACTTGGCCGCGCAATAGGTCGTGTAGCCGGGATAGCCGATCGCGCCGAATACCGAGCCCACGTTGAGCACGTGCGCCTCGGACAGGGTCAGCAACCGCGGCAGCAGGGCACGACACAAGTGCATGGGCGCCGCGACATTGGTCGCGAGCGTGACCTCGACCTGCTCCGCGGTCACTTCCCCGACGAGGCTGAGGTCGCCCACCCCGGCGTTGTTGACCAGCGCGTTGATGCCAGGCTTCCAGTTGAGCGCCGCCACCACCAGCCGGGCGCGGTCCGCGGCATCGGTCAGGTCCGCCGGCACCACCAGGCATCGCTCCGCAGGCAGCGCAAGGTCGCGCGCCAGTCGGTCGAGGGCGGTCGCATCGCGCGCGGTCAGGAGCAGCGCGGCCCCACGCCGTGCGAGTTCACGAGCCGTAGCCTGGCCGATGCCACCGGTTGCGCCGGTGAGCAGGACGACGAGCTGCGAGGCGTTCATGCCGTCCTCCTCAGGAGCGACGGCCGGGCCGGCGCCACCGTTTCATCCAGGCCACGGAACATCTCGCCGTACAGCCAGTAGATGCCACGTGCGCAGCGGACGATCGCCGCACGATCGCCGGGGTCCGTCAGGCGCTCTAGGATGCCGGCGAGATGCCCGACGTGCTCCTGGTCGAGCTGGCCGTGGCTGCGCAGGTAGGTGAAGGCCCGGGACGGCAGCCCGAGCGTGGACTGGATGCGATCGGCTGCCGCGAGGGCGAGCGCCACGCTGGTGCCCTCCAGCACGAACACCATGCCGAAGAACCCGACGGGATTGCGGCGCATGACGGTGTCGTAGGCGTAGGCGATCATCGCCTCCGTCGCCATGGCAGGCTCCGCATCGCGCACCGCCGCCGGGTGGCCGCCGGCCGCCTCGATGTCGTTGAGGATCCACTGCTCGTGCCCCGCCTCTTCCTCCAGGTAGTGCAGCACCGATCCCTGCAACCAGGCATGGCGCTCGCCGAGCCGGCTGCCGACCGCCATCATCAAGGGCACGGTGTGCCGGACGTGGTGATAGGCCTCGGCCAGGAAGGCGAGGTAGGTGTCGAGCCCGATGGAGCCCTCCAGGGCACGGCGGATGACCGGCGCGGCCAGCAGCCGTTCCCGGTCAGGCGTGGTACTGAGATTCAGCTCGTCGTAGAAAGACATTGCAGGGTGATTCCTCGTCAGCAGGCGATTGCGTCGCGATATAGCGAGTCGATGAGTGTGGCGTGGCGCGCCTGGATGGCTGCGCGGCGCGGGCGGCCATTCGCGGTCATCAGGCCGTTGTCGAGCGACAGTGGCTGATCCAGGCGGGCGACGTGACGGACCCGCGCGTAGTCCGGCAGGCGACGGTTCGCCGCGGCGATCCGTGCGTCGAGCGGCGTGTCCGGCGCGGCCGTCACCAGCGCGACCGGGCAGGCGCGCGCCTCGCCGAAGACCACGGCCTGGAGGATGCCCGGCTCGGCGAGGAGCTCGCGCTCGACCCACTCCGGGGAAACGTTGCGGCCGAGGCTCGTGATGAAGACGTTGCCGCGGCGGCCACGGATGTGCAGATAGCCCGCCTCGTCGACTTCGCCCAGGTCGCCGGTCGCGAGCATCGCGCCCGGCGCGCGCGGTGCCTCGCCCAGGTAGCCGCGCAGCGTGACGCCGCCGACGTGGATCTCGCCGTGGGCATCCACCGTGACCCGGCAATGCCTGAGCGGCCTGCCCGCGCTGCCACGCCGGCGGGCCTCGGGCGTGTTGAGCGTCACGACCGAGGCGCACTCGCTCAAACCATAGCCCTCGTAGACCGGCAGCCCGAGCGACTCGGCCTCGACCAGCAGTTCGGTCGACACACTCGCTCCACCGACCGCGATGAAACGCAGCGAATCGGGCGGACTCCAGCCACGGGCCGCTGCCTGGACCATGAGGCGCAACAGCTCCGGCACCAGGATCAGGCTCTCCGGCCGGGTGGCCGAGACCTGCGCCAGCAGGCGCGCGGGATCCAGTGCGCCGTAGCTCATGCCGGTCGCGGAAGTCGGCGGCACGACGCAGGTTGCGCCCGCGAGCAGGGGCACATAGACACCGGCAATGTTCTCGAGCAGGGTCGGCAGCGGCAGCAGACAGAGATGACGCCGGGCGTCCGCGCCCGCCGTCGCCGCCGCCAGCGAACATGCCACCGTCTCCAGGTCCTGGCCGTCGAGGCAGACGCCCTTCGGCGTGCCCGTGCTGCCCGAGGTATAGGTGATCTTGCTCACGCCCGCAGGAAGCGGCGGCTGGGCATCGAGCTCGATCCGGCGGTGAAGCAGCGTGAGCCCGGTTTGCGGCGACACGCCCGCCAAGCGCCAGCCGGACGAGCAGCCCTGCACGCGAGCTGGGTCATCCGTCAGGCATGCGTCGATGCCGGCGCCGTCGAGTGCATGCAGCCACTGGCCAGGGGTGAAATAGCCAGGCAGCGGCACCACTGGCAGTCGTGCCGCGTGCAACGCGAGGTCCGCGACCACCCAGCCGCTGCCGTTCTCCGCCGCGAGCGCCAGGCGTTGGGCGCCGGTCGCGGCAAGCCATGCGGCCTCGGCATCGACCAGGCGCATGAGCCCGGCATAGCTCAGCTTCCGCCGGCCATCGTCGATCGCGGTACGCGTGCCGTCGACGCGGCGGATCGACTCAAGCACCGGCCGCCGCACCCGCCCGGATGCGCCCATGCGACTTCAACCACAGGCCCGCGGGCAGGTGGCCGGCGAATACGCGAGGATTGTGCCGGTAGTACCCGCCCCATTGATCCACGGTGCCGGACACCCGTGCGGGATCGGCAACCGCGAGTTCTGTCAGCGGCGCGCCGACCGACTGCAGGATTCCATAGACAGCGCTGGTCGCCGTGAAGACGATCCACTCGTGCCCCAGGCCGAGCAGGTGGCGGGGCAGCAGTGTCACCATGCGGATGGCCGAGCGGCAACTGGAGCCCGCGAGATTGCCCACCTCGACGATGGAGGAGCGCGCGACGCCGCGACCGAGGCGTGCCGAGAGTTCTTCCTCCACGGGGCGATCGAGGTAATGCTCCAGGTACAGGCGGCCGCTGGCGGCCGGGCGGTAGCCGGTCACGCAGGCCACCCGGCCGGCGCTGTCCGTGAGCCCGAGCAGCGTCGGCATGAATGTCGCGACGTGCGCACCGTGGCGGCGATGGAATGCGGCCTGGACGAACTCCTCGAGTTCCCTGCGATCCGGGCAGCCCGGGGTGCTGATCGACAGTCGCGCGCCCGCCGGGCCGGTCGCCCCGGGAGCCTCGCTGGGCTGCATGTCCTTGCTGTTGGCGCTCAAGCGGGCCTCCGTGCCCGTTGACCGGGCGCATTCGGCGATTGGACGTCGCCGTGGACCGGATTCAATCGCCAGCCCCGCCGTCCTGCGGAAAAGCCGACGGTAATCAGCCACCTGGATGGGCGCCGACGCCCGTGGCGGTTGATTCCTGCGACGGTCGGCGTCTAATGGCCGCAACGAGGACACGGAGTGCGATCGAGCGTGAGCGACGACGCTGAACTGGTGAGAAGGATGCTGGCGGGCGAGCAGGCGGCCTTCACCGCCTTCTTCGACTCCCATTTCCCGCGGGTCTATCGCTTCGCGCTGCCCAGGGTCGCAGGCAACGAGGACACGGCGCGAGAAGTCGTTCAACGCACCATGATCAAGGCGATGCGCAAGCTGTCGCAGTACCGGGGCGAGGCGGCGCTGTTCACCTGGACCTGCCAGATCTGCCGCCGCGAGATCGCAGATCATGTCCGCTCTGCGCGGCGCGCCTCGGGCAAGGTGGTGCTGATCGAGGACAGCGAGGAGGTGCGCGCCGCACTGGAGTCCATCGCGGCGCCGCCCGGCGACGATCCATTGCGGCGCTGCGACCGTGCTGAAGTCGGGCGCATGATCCAGGCGGTCATGGACCGCCTGCCCGGGCGCTACGGCGACGCGCTCGAATGGAAATACATAGAGGGACGCTCGGTCGAGGAAATCGGCGAGCGACTGGGAATCGGCCAGACGGCGGCGCAGTCCTTGCTGGCGCGTGCCCGCGTGGCCTTCCGGGAGGGACTCGAGGCGGTGTTCGGTGCGTCGGCCTCCGACGTGCTGGCGACCTTCGAGGCGTGAGGGGAACATGAACGACGACATCGATCGGGACGAGGACGAACTCCGGCGGATCCTGCGTGCGGCTGGACCGCGCCCGGTGCCGGGCGCGGCGGCAACCGAGGCGGTCCGCGCGGCGGTACAGGCGGAGTGGCGTGCGGTAGTCGACGCCCGCGAGCGCCAGCGCCGCCCTGCGGCCTGGTTCGCCGCCGCCGCAGCGGTCGGCGCGCTCGCCGTCGGCTGGTGGCTCACCAGCACCGAGCCGCCGGCACCTGCGGCGCAGTTCGCGACCGTGGCCCACAGCGCGGGCGCGGTCGAACGACGCGCTGGTGGCAGCGACTGGCAACCGGTCGTCGCCGGCATGCTCGTGTCCGCGCGTGATCGGCTGCGTACCGGCGCCGACGGGCGGGTCGCGCTCACGCTCGACGGCGGGCCGTCGCTCAGGCTCGATCGCGGCACCGAGGTCAGCGTGGCCGATGCCACGCATCTCGCGCTCGCGCGCGGCGCCACCTACGTCGACTCGCACGGTTCGCCGCGTGAACTGGTCATCGAGACCGCGTATGGCGTCGTGACCCACGTCGGGACCCGCTACCAGGCTCGACTGGTCGATGGCGGGCTCGCGGTCGCGGTTCGGGATGGCCAGGTGCGCATCGCCCGCGACGGCGATACACAGCGCGTACAGGGCGGAGAGCAACTGGTCCTGTCCGCGGAGGGTGAAGCCACCCGCGTGGCGATGGCGCCCTACGCGCCGGACTGGGCCTGGGCCGAGAGCATCGTGCCTGCGCCGGCGATGGATGGCATGACGCTGCATGAGTTCGTCACCTGGGCGGCGCACGAGACGGGGCGGATTCCGGTTTTCGCGACTCCTGCCGCGGAGCAGGCCGCACGCGGCACCATCCTGCACGGTTCCGTGACAGGCCTGACGCCCCAGCAGGCCCTGGACGCGATGCTGCGGACCACGAGGCTCGAACACGACATCGACGGCGGTCGCGTGGTGCTGAGCATCGGACCCGGCGCGAACTGAGGCGCTGTCGGCAATCGGCGCCACCCGGCTGGCCGCCGGTGGGCCCGTTCAACTACCATTCGGGGTCGGCCCGCGGCACTGCGGGTCGCCTACCCCGCAATGCCGCCTTCACGCCAACCCTTGCATCGCCCCGGCAGACCGCGCCCGCTTCGTTGGTGGCGTGGGGGCATCGTGTTGCTCGCCGCGGGCGCCCTCGCCGCCGTGGCCGCGGCCGCGCCGGCGCAGTGGGCTGGCCGGCGCGTCATCGACGTCGTGGCCGAGCTGCGCGCCGAGGGCGTCAACATCCTCTACAGCACCGACCTCGTGACGGACGAGCTGCTCGTCGAGCGCGAACCGCAGGCGACCGCCGGCGCGGCGCTGCTCGCCGAAGTGCTGCGACCCCATGGTCTGCTGCTCAATGAGGTCGCCCCCGGTACGTATGCGGTCGTCGCCGCGACGCAGGCCGGGACGGTGGCGGCCGGTCCCGGCGCCGACGCGGACCCGGCCCGCGTGCCGACGCTGGAGGAGATCGTCGTCGCCACCAGCCGCTATACCTTCTCGGCGGATACCCCGGACGTGCACGTCTTCATGACCCAGTCGGAGCTCGAGAGCCTGCCGCGGCTCGCCGAGGAGACCCTGCAGGCGGTGCAGCGCCTGCCCGGCGCCGCCGGCAACGGCGTATCAGGCCTCGCGCACGTGCGCGGCGGCGTGCAGGACGAGACCCTGATCCTGTTCGACGGCCTGCCGCTGCACGAGCCGTTCCACCTGCGCAACGCGCTGAGCCCGGTCAGCCTGTTGAGCGCGCGCATCGTCGACAGCCTCGACGTGCATGCCGGCGGCTTCACGGCTCCGCATGGCGATCGCATGAGCGCGGTGATCGAGGTCGAGAGCATCCGTCCGGTCGCGGACCGCTATCACGAGCTCGGTTTCAGCCTCTTCCACACCAGCGCCCTGGTCGCTCGCCGCTTCGATGAGGGTCGCGGCCAGTGGCTGTTGTCGGCACGGCGCAGCAACCTGCACGAGATCGCGCACCTGGTCAAGGACAGCGTCGCGGAACCCGCCTACTTCGACGTGTTCGGCCGCCTGGGGATGGAGTTGTCGGACCGCACGACCGGCGACATCGAGTTCCTGGTCTCCGACGACATCGTGGACGTGGACGACGAGGACAGCGGCGAGGTCTCGCGGGCGCGCTACGAGAATGCCTATCTCTGGGCGACGCTGGAGCACCAGTGGTCCGGGGAACTGCGCAGTACCTTCGGTGCCTCGTGGACCGGGGTGCGCTCCGAGCGCACCGGAACGGTGGACCAGCCGGGGTGGCGTAGCGGCAGCCTGCACGACGAGCGTCGCTATCGCATTCTCGGCTTGCGGGCGGATGCCACCTGGCAGACGACGCGGTGGCTGCACAGCTTCGGTGTCGATTTCCGCGATGTCAGCGCCGAGTATGACTACCAGAGCGAGGCGGTGTTCGAACCAGGATATCCGTTTCCCGGCTCACCCGGCGCATCGACGACCCGCGACCTCGCGCCCGAGCCCGCCGGGCAGCACCTGGCGGTCTACCTGTCCAGCCGCTTTCGCCTCACCGACAAGCTCACCGCCGAGGCGGGCCTGCGCTGGGACAACCAGAACTACAACACGGCCGCGGATGCCGACGACCAGGTGGGTCCACGCCTCAACCTGGTCTATGCGCTGGACGACGCGACCCGCCTCCGGGCCAGCTGGGGACGCTACCAGCAGTTCCAGGACATCAACGAACTCCAGGTAGAGGATGGGGTCGTGGATTTCACGCCGGCGCAGAGTGCCGAGCATGCGATCGTATCGCTGGAGCACGAGTTCGCCGCGGGCACGGCCGTCCGCGTCGAGGCCTACCGCAAGCGCTACGACGACCTGCGGCCCCGCTACGAGAACCTGTTCGACCCGGTCACCTGGCTACCGGAGCTCGCGGCCGACCGCATCATGATCGCACCCGAGGCGGCAACGGCCCGCGGCATCGAGGTGCTCGTCACCCACCGCGGCAGCGGACCGTGGAGCGGCTGGCTGGGCTACAGCTGGTCGGAGGTCACGGATCGCGTCGAGGGCCGCGACGTGCTGCGCAGCTGGGACCAGACCCACGCGGTCAATGCGGGCATCAACTGGGCGAAGGGCGGCTGGGACCTGACGCTCGCCGGCGCCTGGCACACCGGCTGGCCGACGACGCCGGTCGGCCTGTCGACGGGCGGCGCGGTCGTCGTCGGGCCGCGCAACAGTGATCGATTGCCCCCCTTCTCCTCGATCGACCTGCGCGCCAGTCGCCGGTTCGATGTCGCCCGCGGCGAGTTGTCCGCGTTCGTCGAGGTCACCAACGTGTTCGACCGCAAGAACCCGTGTTGCGTCGAATGGACCACCGGCATCGATGCGGGCGGCGCCACGACCCTGTCGCGGAGCCACGATCACTGGCTGCCGCGCGTGCCCTCGCTCGGGGTGCTCTGGACGTTCTGAAACCTGCCCCGGCTAGCGTTCGCCGCGCCGGGGCAACAGCCCCTCGAGTTCGTGCCGCGTGAGTTCGCGCCAGCGCCCGGTGGGCAGGGCGCCGAGCGTGATGTTGATGATGCGCACGCGCTTGAGCTGCCTGACCCGGTAGCCGAAGTGCTCGCACATGCGCCGTATCTGCCTGTTGAGCCCCTGAGTCAGGACGATGCCGAAGGTGTTGCCGCCGATGCGCCAGGCGCGGCAGGGCTTGGTCATGGTGCCCAGCACCGGCACGCCCGCGGCCATGCCCTGCAGGAAAGCTGGCGTCAGTGGACGGTCGACCGTCACGACATACTCCTTTTCGTGCTCGTTCTCCGAGCGCAGGATTTCGTTGACGATGTCGCCGTCGTTGGTCAGCAGGATGAGGCCCTCGGAGTCCTTGTCGAGCCGCCCGATGGGGAAGATGCGCTCGCGGTGGCCGATGAAGTCGACGATGTTGCCGCGCACGTGGCGCTCGGTGGTGCAGGTGACGCCGACCGGCTTGTTGAGTGCGATGTAGACGTGCCGGCTCGGGGCGCCGACGCGGCGCCCGTCCACACAGACCTCGTCACCGGCCCCGACGCGCGTGCCGAGCAGGGCGACCGTGCCGTTGACCGTTACCCGGCCGGCCTCGATCCAGCTGTCGGCCTCGCGCCGCGAGCAGACACCGGTTTCGCTGATGAACTTGTTGAGCCGCATGGTCTCCACGGACCGCCACCGTGTCCCCGGCATCGTGCCGGGCGGCGGCGAGTGTATCCCGGCCGCCACGGAGGCGGGAGGACCCTGCTGCCGCCCGCAGTCCGGTCAGCGGAACTACGGACGAGCATCGCCCGGCAATCGGCGTACCCTCCGCGGATGCGAAACATCGAACTCAAGCAGCCGTGGCCGGTGCAGTCCGAGCGGCTCGAAGTCCGGCTGGACGGCATCGACCTCATACGCGAGCCGTTGCTCAACAAGGGCACCGCGTTCACCCACGAGGAACGGGCGCGGCTCAACCTGCAGGGACTGCTGCCCTACCATCCGACCACCATGGAACTGCAGTCGCGCCGGATCATGCAGTCCGTGCGCGAGCGGGCGACTCCCTTCGAGAAGTACATCGAGCTGTCGCAGCTGCACGACCGCAACGAGCACCTCTTCTACCACGTGCTGGGCGAGCACCTCGAAGAACTGATGCCGATCGTCTACACGCCGACTGTGGCGCAGGCGACGACCCATTTCAGCAGTGCCTTCCGCCGCGGCCGCGGTGTCTGGCTGTCGCCGGCTTTCAAGGGTCGCATCGCGCGGGTGCTGCGCGAGGCGGCGGGGGACCGCCCGATCCGGCTCATCGTCGCGACCGACAACGAGGCCATCCTCGGCATCGGCGACCAGGGCGCCGGCGGCATGGCCATCGCCGTGGGCAAGCTCGCCCTGTACACCGCGGGCGCCGGCATTCCGCCGGCTGCGGCGCTGCCCGTCAGCCTCGACGTCGGCACCGACAACGAGACGCTGCTCGGCGACAGCATGTACCTGGGCTGGCGCGAGCCGAGGCTGCGTGGGGCCGAATACGAGGCCTTCATCGAGGAGTTCGTCGACGCCGTGAAGCGCGTCTTCCCCGGCGCAGTGATCCAGTGGGAGGACCTGCGCAAGGACAACGCGCTCAACGTGCTCGACCGCTTCCGTGACTCGGTGCAGTCTTTCAACGACGACATCCAGGGGACCGGTGCCGTGGCGCTCGCCGGTGTGCTGACCTCGCTCAGGCTGACCGGCAAGGCGCTGACCGAGCAGCGCTTCGTCGTCGACGGCGCCGGCGCCGCCGGGCTTGGCATCGCGCGCCAGATCGCCCGCGCGCTCGCACAGGCCGGCCTCGATGCCACCGCCGTTCGCGAGCGCATCGCGGCGCTCGACAGCCGCGGACTGCTGGTCGAGGGTGGGTCGATCCGCGAGCACTACAAGCGCGAACTGGCCTGGAGCAGCGACTTCGCAGCGAGCCTCGGCCTCGAGCGCGGGACGCCGCACGGGCTCGAGTCGGTCGTGCGCTGCTTCCATCCGACCGTGCTGATCGGCACTTCCGGCCAGCCCAGGGTGTTCACCGAGAGCATCGTGCGCAGCATGGCGGCCCACATCGACCGGCCGCTCATCATGCCGTTTTCGAACCCGACGGACCGCGCCGAGGCGACACCGGCCGACCTCTTCGCCTGGACCGACGGACGCGCGATCGTCGCCACCGGCAGCCCCTTCGAGCCGGTGAGCGTGGCCGGCCGGCCGCGCCGCATCGGCCAGGGCAACAACGTGTTCATCTTCCCGGGGCTTGGGCTCGGCGTGCTGCTCGGCGGATTCAGCAAGGTGACCGACGACATGCTGACCGCCGCCGCGAACGCCGTCGCCGGCTGCGTCACGGAGGAGGAGCTCGCGAGCGGGCTGATCTATCCCGCGGCGCGCCGCCTGCACGCCGTGACACGCACGGTTGCCGCGGCGGTGATCCGCAGCGGCCACGGCGAGCCGGCCGCGCCGTTCGGCGGCGACGACCTCGAGGAGCGGGTCGACCGCGCGACGTGGAAGCCGCGCTACGCGGAATACTGGCCGGCCACGGACGGCTGAGCGGGCTCCGTCAGCCTGAGCTCGACGGGAAAGCGAAGTGCGCCCGCTCGGCGGCATCGCCGGGCCAGCGCTGGCTGACGGTCTTGCGCTGGGTATAGAAGCGCACCGCATCCGGGCCGTAGGCCGCCAGCGGACCGAACAGCGACCGCTTCCAGCCACCAAAGCTGTGGAAGGCGACCGGCACCGGCAGAGCCACGTTCACGCCGACCATGCCGACCTGGATGTTGTCGGTAAACCAGCGCGCGGTAGCCCCGTCGCGGGTAAAGATGCAGGTGCCGTTGCCGAACTCGTGGGCATCGATGAGCTGCATGGCAGCGGCCAGCGACTCGACACGCACGACGCACAGCACCGGCCCGAAGATCTCCTCGCGATAGATGCGCATCGACGGCTGCACGTGATCGAACAGGCAGCCGCCGAGGAAGAATCCCTGCTCGTGGCCACGGACGCGGTGGTCGCGGCCGTCGCAGACCAGCGTCGCCCCCTCCCCCACGCCGGCATCGACATAGCCCTGCACCTTGTCGCGGTGCTCGCGTGTCACCAGCGGACCCATCTGCACGCCCGGCGTCGTGCCGGACCCGATGACCAGCTCGCGGACCTGCCCGGCGAGCCGGGACACGACGGCATCCGCCGTCTTTTCGCCGACGCAGACCACGACGGAGATCGCCATGCAGCGTTCGCCGCAGGAGCCATAGGCCGCGCCCATCAAGGCAGCGACGGCGTTGTCCAGGTCGGCGTCGGGCATCACGATCGCGTGGTTCTTGGCGCCGCCGAGCGCCTGCACGCGCTTGCCGTTGGCGCTGCCGGTCCGGTAGATGTGCTCGGCCACCGGGGTCGAGCCGACGAAGCTGATCGCCCGGACCCGCGGTTCCGCCAGCAGGGCATCCACCGCGACCCGGTCGCCGTTCACGACATTGAACACGCCGTCGGGCAGGCCGGCCTCCTCGAGCAGCGTCGCCAGCAGCCCGGCCGTGCCGGGGTCCTTCTCGGACGGCTTGAGCACGAAGCTGTTGCCGCAGACGAGCGCCATCGGGAACATCCACATGGGCACCATGGCCGGGAAGTTGAACGGCGTGATTCCGGCCACGACGCCGAGCGGCTGGAACTCCGACCAGCTGTCGATGCCCGGGCCGACGTCCTTGCTGTGCTCGCCCTTCAGCAGTTCGGGCGCGCCACAGGCGTACTCGACGACCTCGATGCCGCGGGCCAGTTCGCCGCGGGCGTCGTCCAGCACCTTGCCGTGCTCCTCGGTGATCAGCGCAGCGATCCGGTCGGCGTTCCGTTCCAGCAGGTCCTTGAAACGGAACATGATTCTGGCGCGCTTGAGTGGCTGCGTGGCGCGCCACCCGGGAAACGCGGCGCTTGCGGCATCGACCGCGGCACGAACCTCGGCGGCGCCCGCTTTCGCCACCTCGCGGACCACGATGCCGCGGGCCGGGTCGTAGACCGGGAGGGTCTCCCGGGACGTCACTGCGCGGCCGGCGATCCGGTGCGGGACGACTTCCAGGGGGCTCTCGTGGGCGGGCTCGGGGCGGTTCATGACATTCACCGGGGAAAAGCGCTGCTGGTGTTGCTGCAGATGATAACCCCCCGCCGCCCACCGTATAGTGTCGGCCCGGCGGGCCGGGGAAAGCATGGTGAAGCAGTCGAGCAGGCCAGGGATCGTCTATACCACCGGCCTGGGGACGATCTGCCCCGGCTGCCGCCGCCCCGTGGCGGAGTGCGTCTGCCGGCGCGCCGATGGCCGGCCTGCCCGCGACGGCATAGTGCGTGTGTCGCGCGAAGTGGCAGGCCGCAAGGGCAAGGGCGTCTCGGTGGTCACGGGGCTGCCGTTCGCCGGCGCCGAGCTCGAGGCCCTGGCCGGCGAGCTGAAGCGCCGCTGCGGGTCCGGCGGCACGGTCCGCGACGGACGGATCGAGATCCAGGGCGACCATCGCGACGCCCTGGTGCGAGAGCTGGAGAGTCGCGGTTACAGGGTCAGGCGCGCGGGCGGCTGAGACCGGCGTTCACACTTTTCGACGGAGTATCTCTGACATGACGCTGCTGATCATCGGGCTTGTGCTGTTCCTCGGCATCCACTCCACCTCGATCGTCGCCTCCGGCTGGCGCGACGACATGGTCGCGAAGCTCGGTCCATGGCCGTGGAAGGCGATCTATGGCGTCATCGCGATCGTCGGATTCGTGCTGATCATCAAGGGCTACGCCCAGGCGCGCCTCGATCCCACCATTCTCTACATCCCGCCACCGGCCCTGCGGCACCTGGCCATGCTGCTGCTGGTGCCGATGTTCCCGCTCCTCCTCGCCGCGTACCTGCCCGGGCGCATCAAGACGGCCACCAAGCACCCGATGCTGGCCGCGGTGAAGATCTGGGCGCTGTCGCACCTGCTCGTGAACGGCATGCTGGCCGACGTGCTGCTGTTCGGTGGCTTCCTGGCCTGGGCCGTGGTGGACCGGATCTCGCTGAAGCGCCGCGTGCAACAGCCGGCCGTGTCGGCGGCGCCGTCCAAGTGGAACGACCTGATCGCGGTCGTCGTGGGCCTGGCGCTCTATGCCTGGTTCGTGATGGGCGGCCACCTGAAGCTGATTGGCGTGGCGCCGATGTGATTTCCCCGGCCGGGCCCGCGTGGCCCGGCCCTGAAGCCGAGAGACCGACATGGGACGCATATTCGAAGTCAGGAAACACGCGATGTTCGCCCGCTGGAACCGCATGGCGAAGCAGTTCGCGCGGATCGGCAAGGACATCGCCATCGCCACGCGCAGCGGCGGCACGGACCCGGCCAACAACCCGATGCTGAGGCGGGTCATCCAGAACGCCCGGGCCATCAACATGCCCAAGGACAAGATCGAGGCCGCGATCCGGCGCGCCTCCGGGCAGGAAGCGGCGAACTACCAGGAAGTGCTGTACGAGGGCTACGCGCCGCACGGCGTCGCGGTCCTGGTGGAGACCGCGACCGACAACCCGACCCGCACCGTGGCGAGCGTCCGCAACCTGTTCAACAAGCACGGCGGCAACCTTGCCAGTGCCGGCAGCGTCTCGTTCCTGTTCCGCAAGATGGGCGTCTTCCGGCTCGACCCGGCCGGCATCGACCAGGACGAGCTGGAACTCCACCTGATCGATCACGGGCTCGAGGAGATGGGCGAGAGCACCGGCGAGAAGGGCGAGCCACAGCTCGTGGTGCGCTGTGCCTTCGACGACTTCGGCGCGCTGCAGAGCGCGCTCGAGGCGCGGGGCATCCAGCCGCTGTCGGCCGAGCACGAGTGGATCTGCACGGTTCCGACCGAGCTGCCCGAGGAACAGGCCACCGAGGCAATGACCCTCATCGACAAGCTCGAACAGGACGACGACGTGCAGCGCGTGTTCCACACGCTGGCCTGACGGGGGCGAGGTCGGCGTCGAAGACCCGCACATACAGGCCGAGGCAGGTGAACCAGGCAATGGCGAGCGACCACAGGTCGTGCGACAGGAAATGCGCGCCGCGGGCCTGCTGCGCGAAGGAGAACACCGCGCCGGTCACGAGCCCCGCGGCGAGTCCTAGAGCGGCCGGCACCCGCCCCCGGTGCCGGAGCAGGAAGTAGAGGCAGAGCAGCGCGAAGCCGGACGAGGAATGCGCGCCCGGGAAGCATGCGGCGTGCGGCAGCGCGTCGGGACGGTCTTCCAGCAGCCCCACGTACGGCCGCGTGCCACCGAACTGCTCCAGGTCCCACGGGCAGTCCACGTTGGTCAGCGCCTTCAGGCCCCCGGCGAGCCCGGTCACCAGCAACAGGCTCGAGACGAAGTAGGCCGCCGGGCGCTGCCAGTGACGCAGGTCGTCGCGGAACCGGGAGGCAGCCAGGAGCACGATCCCGGCAAGGCCGACGAGGCGCACCGCGTTGCGACCGCCGTCATGCAGCAGCTGTTCGGCCCACCACGCCCCCCGGCCGACCCAGGTGCCCGTCGCGGCATCGTGGAACAGTGCCGCGGCGACGCGCAGGTCGAGGCCGGCCAGCGCGATGATCGAGATGCAGGCGATGAACGCGGCCAGCGGCGCGAACGCATGCGTCCACCAGAATCGTGGACCGATCGCGGGCGCGAGCGTCGGTGCCCGGGCCATCTGGCTCAGTTGTAGCGGTGCGACTGGAACAGTTCGTACGCAGTCTGGTAGTACGCGGTCGCGAGGTCGTCGAGATCGCGACCCACATTCCGGTCGACGCGATAGCTGTCGCTGGCCGCGATGTAGCGCTGGTGCGTGACGCTCTTGCCGAGCCCGAGGATGACCAGCTGGTCGTCGCGCAGCATCGCGACGTCGTGGTTGTGGCTGAAGAAGGCGACCCTGCCCGCCTCAGGAGTATGCAGGACGTCACGGCCGAACCATGGGGCCTCGTACGGCAGGCCCAGCAGGCCGAGCAGGGTCGGCGCGACGTCGAGCTGCGTGGTCAGGCCGTCGTGACGTGCAGGCGCAAGGTGCCCGGGCGCCAGGATCAGCATCGGGATCCGGTAGGTGGCCAACGGGATCTCCTGCCTGCCATACACGCGGGCGCCATGGTCGGCGAGGATCACGAACACCGTGTTGCGGTACCAGTCACGCTTCCCGGCCTCGCGCAGGAAATACCCCTGCGCATAGTCGGCATAGCGCACGCCTGACTCTCGCCCGCCGCCCTCGGGCTTGATGCCCAGGTGCTCGAGGCCGGTGCGGAAGGTGAAGGGCTTGTGGTTCGAGGTCGTCATGACGTGCAGCAGGAACGGCTGGCCGGTCGCCGCCAGCGAGTCGGCCCGTGACAGTGCAAGGTCGAACAGGTCCTCGTCGGCCACCCCCCAGATGTTCTCGAAGCGTGGCTCGCCGGCAATCGCGGTCCGGTCGAACACGGTGTAGCCGTTGCTGGCGAAGAACTCGTTCATGTTGTCGAAATAGCCGTAGCCGCCGTACAGGAACTCGGTGGCGTAACCTTGCCGGCCCAGAACCTTGCCCAGCGTCGCGACATCCTCGTGTCCCGGGCGGCGCAGGATCGACACCGTCGGGATCGGCGGCAATGACGTCGTGACCGCCTCCAGTCCGCGCACCGTGCGGGTGCCCGATGCATAGGCATTGCTGAACCAGATGCCCTGCTGCGCCAGCCGGTCGAACTCCGGGGTCCAGTCGCGCTCGGACCCGTACAGGCGGCTGAACTCCGCGCCGAAGGATTCGCTGGTGACCAGCACGACGTTGAGCTTGCCGAGCCCGTCCGCTCGACCCGGGAACACCCTGTCAATGCGTCCCTCCGCCGTACGCGACAACCGGCCACCGGTCGCCGCGAACTGGTCACGGAGCAGGGAGAGGTTGGCGACGGGATCGCGGGTGCGATAGTAGGCCTCGTAGTCGATCTCGCTGGTGCGCAGCGCGCGGAAGAAACCCGCTGCGCCATTCGCAGCCAGTTCGTTTGCCACTCGGTTCCCGGAGGGGCGGAAATCGTCGGCGGCGAGCATGCCGGTCAGCGTCAGCATCGCGGCCAGGGACAGGAGCACGCCGCCGCGGTGGGCGGCCCCACCGGTCCAACCGGGCTCGGGCGTGATCCACCTGCGCAGGGCGAAGGTCGACGCAGCGGCGAGCGCCGCGGCCGCGAACAGGAGCGGCAGTACCGGATACTCCGCCCAGATGTCACCGGCCACCTCGGTCGGGTAGATCAGGTAGTCGACCGACACCAGGTTGAAGCGCGCGTCGAATTCCTCGAAGAAGAAGTACTCGCAGGCCGCGACGAACAGCAGCAGGAACATGCCGGCGAACGCGGCGCCGAGCAGCAGGCGCCGCATGGCTGGGGTACCGTGCCAGCGCGCCGGCACCAGGCACACCAGGGCAACCAGCGGCGCGAACAGGTACATCGCCTGGATGCCGTCGGCGAGCGCGCCGGCCGGGAGGATCCAGGCCAGGGCGGACGCCGGGACCTGTGACGCCGTACCGAACACGGCCCACAGTGCGACGCGCAGCACGGCCGAGAGCGCCAGGTACCACGCAGCGAGAGCAAGCAGCAGACGAATGGCGCCCCACGGACGAGGCGAAGTCGCGATCGACAGACCCATGACGCATCCGATTCAGCCAGGTTGCCCGTTGGACGCAACCCCCGAACCAGATCAATCGCCAACCTCCCTCCTCCTCAGGTGCCGGACTTGGATTATTGGAGTTTGGTACGAAATCCAGCGGTCAAACGGTCGCGCCCGATCGCAGCGTGGGGGCAAGGCCTTGTTATTGCTAACAAACCACTCGACCAAACTCCAATAATCCAAGTCCGGCACCGGTCAGGGTCAGTAGAGCAGCGTCACCAGGGTGACGCTGACCGCGCCGACGACCAGTGCCGAGAACAGGCCGACCGCCAGTGGTTTGAGGCCGATGCTGCGCAGTCCGGCAATGCTGGTGCCGAGCCCGACGGCGGCCATGGCGACCGCCAGGCAGTACTCGGCGGCCGTCTTGGTGACGTTGACCAGGTCCTTCCAGTGCGACGGCTCGAGCAGCCCGAACACCTTCTCGCCTGCGCCCGCGGTGTCCCCCA
>CAZXAS010000045.1:0-2676 GCA_964638185.1 uncultured Steroidobacteraceae bacterium
GTCCCTGGGCGATCCCCGCCTCGACCTCCCGCAGCACCTGCATGAACGCGTCCGCGACCGGCGAGGGTGTCCGTCCGGCGAGGTGGATCATGGCGTAGCGCGTCCTGAGCCACGGTGGCCGGAGCGGCAGCGCGACGAGGCGTCCTTCGGCGACGTCATCGGCGATCTGGCTCGGCGACGCGACGCCGATGGCATCGCTCTCCAGGACGATGCACCGTGCCAGCCGGAAGGTCTCTACGCGGATCGCGGGCGCCCGGACACCGGGTGGCAGGTCCGTGCTCGGCGCCGGACTGACTTTCGCTGCCAGCGCGAGCAGCCTTTCCGGAAGCATCGTGGCGGTGAACGGGTATTGGTGCATGGCCTCCAGGTCAAGCCTCCGGCGAGTGACCAGCGGATGGCCAGCCCGGCAGAAGAAGGCCCCCGCGTGTTCCGGCAGGAGCTCGACCGCGAGCCGCGGATCGGCGAGCGCCAGGCTCGACTCGGCGATTGCGAGGTCGAGGTCGCCGGTCAGCACGCGCCCCGTCAGGGATGGCCAGTCGCCGACAGAGAGGTCGATGCGCAGCCCGGGGTGGCGGCGGACGAGCCGGCCCACCGCGGTGCCGACCGAGATATCCGCCGGATAGGGACCCGCTCCGAGGCGCAGCAACCCGGCCTGCAGGCCCAGCAACTGGTGCAGCTCGCGCTCGATGTCACGGGCCTCGTTGACCAGGAGGCGGGCCCGCGCGATCAGCCGGGCGCCTATGGCGGTGGGCTCGACCCGCGAGCGGTTCCGGTCGAACAGCCGTGCTCCGACCGACTTTTCCATTGCCTGGAGGCTGCGGGACAGGGCGGGCTGCGACAGGCCGATGGCCTCGGCCGCACGCGCGAAGTTCCGGTGGCGGTCGATGGCGAGCAGGTAATGCAGCTGACGGAGCTCGATATTCATGCGCACAGGTTATCAATAAGCGCTTTTAAATGTATTGGACGCTGCTGCGGGTTCTACTTATTCTGTCGGACCCGGGCCTGTGTCGCGGCCTGGGACCAATTACAGGGGGGATGAGCAATGGATGTGTTCAAACTCGCGCGCGGGGGGCTCGCCATCATCGGCAGCCTGCTGTGCCTGGCGGCGACCGTGCCCGCCATCGCCCAGGAGACCGGGAAGCCGAACATCCTGGTCATCTGGGGCGACGACATCGGGACCTGGAACATCAGTCACAACAACCGCGGCATGATGGGTTACCGGACGCCCAACATCGACCGGATTGCCGCCGAAGGCGTCAGTTTCACCGACTACTACGCACAGCAGAGTTGTACCGCTGGCCGTGCCGCCTTCATCAGCGGCTCGGTGCCGGTGCGTTCCGGCATGACCAAGGTCGGCCTGCCCGGCGCCAAGGAAGGCTGGCAGAAGACCGACGTGACCATGGCGACCGTCCTGAAGAGCCAGGGCTACGCCACGGGCCAGTTCGGCAAGAACCACCAGGGCGACCGTGATGAGCACCTGCCGACCATGCACGGCTTCGACGAGTTCCTCGGATCCCTCTATCACCTGAATGCGGAGGAAGAGCCCGAGAACGAGGATTACCCGGGCGACATGGTGCTGAAGAACGGCAAGACCTTCGCACAGCAGTTTGCACCGCGCGGCATCCTGCATACCTGGGCGGACGGCAAGGGCGGGCAGCGCATCGAGAGCAAGGGCCCGCTCACCACGAAGCGCATGGAGACCATCGACGACGAGACCTCCGACCGCGCCATCGCCTTCATCCGCGAGCAGCAGGCGGCTGGCAAGCCCTGGTTCGTGTGGTGGAACGGCACGCGCATGCACTTCCGCACGCACGTCAAGGCCGAGAATCGTGGCAAGTCCGGCCAGGACGAGTATTCGGACGGCATGGTCGAGCACGACATGCACGTCGGCAAGTTCCTCCAGTTGCTGGACGAACTCGGCATCGCAGACAACACGCTGGTGATGTACTCCACGGACAACGGCCCGCACTACAACACCTGGCCGGATGCGGGCACGACGCCGTTCCGCGGCGAGAAGAACTCCAACTGGGAGGGCGCCTACCGCGTGCCGGCTTTCGTTCGCTGGCCGGGCCGGTTCCCCGCCGGCGTCACCTTGAACGGCATCGTCGCCCACGAGGACTGGCTCCCGACCTTCGCCGCGGTCGCCGGGGACCTGGACGTCACGGAGAGACTGCGCCAGGGGACGACGATCAACGGCCGCAAGTACCGGAACTACATCGACGGGTACAACCAGCTCGACTACCTGTCGGGCAAGACGAAGGAATCGCCACGACGGGAGTTCTGGTACGTCAATGACGATGGCCAGGTGGTAGCGGCGCGTTATGACGACTGGAAGGTCGTGTTCCTGGAGAACCGCGGGCAGGCATTCGGTGTCTGGCGCGAGCCATTCGTCGAACTGCGTGTGCCGCTGCTCTTCAATCTGCGCCGCGATCCGTTCGAGAAGGCCCAGCACAACGCCAACACCTACAACGACTGGTTCCTGGACCGTCCCTTCGTGATCGTGCCGATCCAGGCGCTCGCCGCCCAGTTCCTGCAGACCATGCAGGACTATCCGCCGAGCCAGTCTCCCGGCGCCTTCAACCTCAGCAAGATCGAGGAACAGCTGCGTAACAACGCCGGCGCCCGCTGAGATCCGGTTATGTTCCTCGCGGGCTGCCGGTCGTGACGGACCGGCAG
>CAZXAS010000045.1:2776-16255 GCA_964638185.1 uncultured Steroidobacteraceae bacterium
CACACCCGGAGTGGAAGACACAGGAGCCCTTCGCTTCGCTGCTGAAGGGCGACGTCGGCGCCGCGCTGGCCGGTGGCGAACATGCGCTGCTCGAGATCATCATGGCGACGCACGCCGGCATGACGACCGAGGAGTTCGAGCGGGTCGTCAGCGACTGGATCACGACCGCCAGGCATCCGTCCACGGGCCGGCTGTACACGGACATGGTTTACCAGCCGATGCTGGAGCTGCTGGCGTATCTGCGCGCCAACGGCTTCAAGACCTTCATCGTCTCGGGCGGCGGGATCGAGTTCATGCGCCCCTGGGTCGAGCGTGTCTATGGTATCCCGCCGGAACAGGTCGTCGGCAGCAGCATCAGGACCCGGTACGAAGTGCGCGACGGCAAGCCGGTGATCGCCCGCTTGCCCGAGGTCGACTTCATCGACGACAAGGCAGGCAAGCCCGTCGGCATCCACCGCTTCATCGGCCGCCGGCCTGTGCTTGCCTTCGGCAATTCGGACGGCGACTTCGAGATGCTGGAATGGACGACCGCCGCAGCGGGCCCGCGCCTCGGCCTGATCGTCCATCACGACGACGCCGTGCGCGAGCATGCCTACGATCGCGAGTCGCACATCGGCAGGCTCGACCGCGGCCTGGACGCCGCCGGCGAGCGCGGCTGGGTCGTCGTCAGCATGAAGGATGACTGGAAGGTCGTCTTTCCAGATCGATGATGGCCTTCCCGGAAGCGGCCCTCATGTGGCGCGGGTGAACTGCAACGGCGGCCAGTCGCCTGGCCGCCGCCCTTTCAGTATCGCCGGACCTGGATCAGTACTCGTAGAACATCGCCTGGATGCGCTTCGGGTCGTTCGTCCTGGTCAGTGCGAGCTGAAGCAGCACGCGCGACTTCGGCGGATTCAGTTCGCCCGAGGCGACGAAGCCCATCTCGTCGTCGTTCACCTCGTTGTTGCGCAGTACGACGCCCATCGGCAGTCGCGTGCTGCGCACGACCACGACGCCGCTCGCCGCCGCCTTGCGCAGCGCCTCAATCGCTCCGCTCGTCATGTTGCCGTCGCCCACGCCGGCGATGACCAGGCCCTTTGCGCCCTTGCTGACGGCCGCCTCGATCAGGTCCACGCTCATGTTGGCGTGGGCGTAGATGATGTCTACCCGCGGCAGCCGCTCGAGACCGTCGACGGAGAACTCGGAGGCAGGGCCGAGCTTCTTGTCCATCGGTTCGAACCACTGGACCTTGCCGGTGTGCACCAGGCCGGCTGGGCCGCGGTTCAGGCTCGAAAACGTCTGCACGCTGGTCGTATCGGTCTTCATGACGTTGCGCGCGTAGTGGAACTCGTCGTTGAGGCACACCAGCGTCCCCCGGCCCTTCGCTTCCGGGCTCGTCGCCACCGCGACGCCGTTGTAGATGTTGGCCGGGCCGTCTGCACTGGTGGCCGTGGCCGGCCGCATCGAGCCGACCATGACGACGGGCTTCGCGCTCTTGGTGACGAGGCTGAGGAAATAGCTCGTCTCCTCGAGCGTGTCGGTGCCGTGCGTGATCAGCACCGCGTCCACGTCGGGCGACTTCAACGCCTCGTTGACGCGCTGCGCCAGCTTGAGCCAGACCTCGTCGTTCATGTCCTGGCTGCCGATGTTCACGACCTGCTCGCCAGTGATGTTGGCCAGCTTGCCGAGGTTCGGTACGGCGTTGATCAGCGTGTTGACGTCGTACGCCCCGGACTTGTAGCCGTACTCCTGGGCGCTGGCCTGTGCGCCTGCGATGGTGCCGCCGGTGGCGATCACCCGGACGTCCGGAAGCCCCGGATCCGCGGCGAGCGCAACGCTGGCGGCCACCGCCATCAGGAATCCGAATGTCAATGCTTCAATCTTCATGTCGTTGCTCCTTGCAGTTTCCTGGGCTTCGCCAGGGTTCCTGCCTTCCTGGCAGTCCTGGTTGCCCTGGTCGCCTTGCTGCTCCTGGCAGCCTTGGCAGCGTCCTGAGCAGCTTCGTAAGCCTGGACGTATCCACGCGCGATCGCGCGCACGGCGCGACCGATATCGTCATAGACATGGTCGTTCAGGTTGGCGAATGACACGCGAACCGACAGGTCCGGCGCATCGAAGCCGCCGCCGTTCAGCAGCACGATTCCATAGTCCTCGGCCAGCCGGAAGACGATGTCGAGTGGATGGATGTTCGCCTTGATCCACTCCACGACCTCCGGCGCCACGTACTTGCCGAGCCAGAACTCCAGGTCGATCAGTCCGTAGTACCAGTCATAGAGCGGGTTCGGGTCGGGCTTGATGCCGAGGCCCTCGAGGGTGGCCTCGACGCGCTTCCTGACGATGCCGACGCATGCCTTCTGGTAGTGCTTCCTGTCGTCCATCAGTTCGTACAGCGAGAACAGCGACATCATCACCTGTTGTGGTAACGACAGGCCGGCCGTGTGGTTCAGCGCCACGTCACGGCTGTCGGCCACGATGCGATCGATGAACTTGAGCGCGCGCGGCTCGAGCGTCAGGCTGCCGTAACGCTTGTCGAGCTTCTTCTTTACCGGCTCGGCGTGCTGGCCGATCAGCCTGTCGAACACGTTGTGCTCGTGGACCGCGATCACGCCGAGCCGCCAGCCGGTGCAGCCGAAGTACTTGCTGTAGGAGTAGACACCGATGGTGTTGTAGGGGAACGCCCCGAGGAGCGAGCGGAAGCCGGGCACGAACGTGCCGTAGACGTCATCCGTCAGGAGGATGAGGTCCGGCCTCTTCTTCAGGATCGCACCGATCTTCTTGATCCTCTCCTCGCTGAGCGCGACGGAGCTCGGGTTTCCCGGGTTGACCAGGAAGAACGCCTTCACCCTGGGATCGAGCAGCTTCCTGAGCTCCGCGTCGCCGAACTGCCATCGATCCGCCTGCTTCGCCTGCACGCTGACGATCTTGAGGTCGTAGTCCTCGAGGTGGGGCATCTCCAGGTAGGGAGTGAAGATCGGCGTCCCCAGGGCAATGGTGTCGCCTGGATTCAGCAGCCGGCTGGCCTTCATCGACTTGAAGATGTAGCACATCGCGGCGGTGCCGCCTTCCACGGCGTACAGGTGGAAGGTGCCCTTCGGGCGCGGATCGCCGCACATTGCCCACTGCAGGTATTCCCGCACGACCTTCTCGTTGTGCACGAGCATGCGGTCCGGGACCGGGTAGTTGTCACCGATGATGGAGTCGACCAGTTCGTGGACGAACGCATCCGGCTCGAAGCCGAATTTCTTTACCGCCCACGGCACCATCGCCGCCAGGAACGGCGCCCCGGGCATGTCTGCGTGGCCGGCCAGCCAGCCTTCGAGCCGCGCAGCCACGCCAGCCTTCTGCGGCATCCCACCGACGCCCGGAGGAAGGTCCATCACCCGCTTGCTCTCGGTGATCGCAAACAGGCCAAGCAGGAAGAAGGCCTCACGCGGCTCGGTTGCAATCCAGTTCGGGTTGCCCCGGCCGGCGTTGAGATAACTGATTGCCGACGCCTCGGCGGTCTCCGTCGCCAGCGCGGCGAGGTCGTTCTTGATCTCGAAGGGTCCGAGTGCCTCGTAGCTGCGAAGCTTCACCTGGTCCATGGCTGTCTCCCTGATAGGACTTGAGGGCGCGTCTCCTCATGTTCCGGCCCGGCACCCCGTCGCGTCCCGCATGACCCAGAGGGCGGCCATTGCCGTCAGCTGATCAGCAGGACGACTACCATTCCCCAGAGGGTCAGCAGCGTGTTGCTGACCGCGTAAGGGACCGTGTAACCAAGCATCGGCACGCTGCTCTGCGCTGCGTCGGCGACCATCCCGGCGCTCGCCGTGCTGGTGCGGGCGCCGCCGCAGCACCCAAGGTTGATGGCCGGATCGAACTTGAAGACGAACTTGCCGATGAGCGGCGCCAGCAGCATCGGCAGCGTGGTGGCGAAGAGGCCCCACAGGAACAGCGTGACTCCAGCCTCCTGGAGACCCGACAGGAAAGTCGGGCCGGAGGAGATCCCGACCACCGCGATGAACATGTTGAGTCCGACGGAGTTCATGAACCACTGGCTCGGGGCGGGCACGCGGCCAAATGCCGGATACACGGAGCGCAGCCAGCCGATGAACAACCCGGCAAGCAGGGCGCCACCCGACGTGGACAGCGTGATCGGCACCGGTCCCAGCTGGAACCTGAGAGCACCGATCAGGCCGCCGGCCAGGATGCCAAGCCCGACCCAGACCATGTCCGTCACCTCGCTGGGCCGGTCGGCATAGCCCAGTGCCGCTATCGCGCGATCGGTGCTGGCGCGCGTTCCGCCGATTCGCAGGATGTCGCCACGATAGACCTTGGTTTCCGGCAACACCGGGATCTGCACGCCGACGGCCCCACGGGTCAGGCGGGTGGCATAGACGCCCCGCGCGAACTGTTCCGATGCGAGTTCACGCAGCGTCCGGCCATCGTAGTCCTTCCTCGTGATGACCACGTCGACGGCCTCCGCCGGCACATCGAGCAGCTCGCGGTCGTCGATCTCCTGGCTGCCGGGCAGGCGGCTCACGACGAACTCACGACGGCCGGAGACAGCGACCACGTCTCCGGCGGCCAGCACGGTTTCGGGCGTCAATTCGATGATCGCGCCATCCCGGCGGATCCTCTCGATGAACATGCGGACGGGCACGCCATCCTGCTCGCCCTGTGCGAGTCTCTCGACCGCCGCGACCGACTGTCCGATGACCGCTGCGCCGTCGGGAATCCGGTAGGCCCGCATCTCGACCCGGCGCCATGCCGACTGCGCTGCCTCACCGCCCGCGACTGCGCCGAGTTCCTTCTCGTAGCGGCGGCACTCGGCCGGCAGGTCGATGCGAAGCAGCTTCGGACCCAGCGTCGCGAGAATCCATCCGGTACCGACCGTCCCCCAGATGTACGTGACCGCATAGGCGACCGGAATGTGGTTGAGCATGGCCTGCTTGTCCCCGTCGGAGACGTCGAGGCCATTGATCGCGTCGGTGGCGAGGCCGATCGACGCTGAGATCGTCTGCGAACCCGCATGCAGTCCTGCGGCGAAGCCGGGATCGTAGCCGGCAATCAGCGATGCGACCACGACCGATGCCAGCGTCAGCAGGCAGATGACGACAGCGAAGAGCGCCTGCGGCACACCGTCCTTGGCCACGCCCCTGACGAACTGGGGTCCGACACCGTAGCCGACCGCGAACAGGAACAGCATGAAGAACACCGACTTGACCTGCGGCGAAATGTCGATGCCCAGCTGTCCGACCAGGATGCCCGCCAGCAGCGTGCCGGTGACGCTACCCAGCGAGAAGCTGCCGAACTTGATCGCCCCCAGCCAGTAGCCCGCGCCCAGCGCCAGGAAGATGGCCAGCTCCGGGTTGCCGCGCAGGGTCGCGACCAGCCATTCGATCATGGTCCTCTCCTCAGCCGGGTCCGCCCGCCCACGGGCGCTCGCATGCGGCACGCCTGACTGGCCATCGAACGGAACGAGCGGCGACCCGGACTCATTACCGTGGCATCCGCTTCATGAGGAATGCTTGCGCTTGCGCGCCGAGGCGCCGGCAGCTGCGGCTGTTCCGGCCGCACCGGCCCCGGGGATGGCCGACAGCTTGATCATCTTGATGCCACGGGTGGCGTTGTAGCCATGGATCTCCGTCACATCGAGCTTGCGCATGAATCCGATGGTGCTGCCATCGATGACCTGCCCCGGCACCATGATCGGGAAACCAGGCGGGTAAGGAATCACGAAATTGGCAGAGACCATGTCCGGGCCGTTCGCCAGCCGCTCGTCGATTCCCGGGTCCATGAGCGGCAGGTACTCGCAGTCGTGCTCCTCGTAGGCGGCGAAGAAGGCACTGCGCATGTCACCCTCGAGGGTGATGCTTGCGGGGTTTTCCCGGTAGCCGTCGTGGAAACGGCTGAAGTTCGGCAGGTCCGGTACATCCTCCATGAGGCTCCTGACCTTCGCATCGAACGCTGCGCGCTCGGCGGCTCCACCCTGGACCAGGCGGGCGTCGATGGCCATGGCGATCTCGAGGAGCACCTTGATGAGGAGCGCCACGTCGCTGCGCGTGTTGTTGATGTTGGTCTGCAGCAGCACGCTGTTGCGCGACGTCTTGTTGAGCTGGATGTTGAACTTCTCGGCCAGCAGGTTCTTGAAGGCGGTGCCGTCGTAGCCCGCCGTGCCACAGACCAGCGTCATGCGCGTCGGGTCGAGGAAGAACTCGTCCTCGTCGCGGGCCTTGATCGCGTTGACCCAGGTGCTGCCCGGTGCAAGGTAGTCCTTGAAGCCCGAGGCCCGGTACTCTGCAGGCACCATGTCGTCGGCGCCGAGCATCCTGAAGTACCTGGAGATGATCGGGTGCTCAGCCACTGCCCGGCGGATCGACAGTGCGGTCTCGATCGCCCGCATCACCAGTTCGTAGCCCTCGAGCTCCATCTGGCGTCGCGCCAGGTCCATCGAGGCGATGATCTGGGCGTTCGGCGAAGTCGAGGCGTGGATGAATACCGCCTCGTGAAAGGCGGAGACGTGCTGGGAGTAGTCTTCATCCCGTACCGCGACGATCGAGCCCTGGCGCAGGCTCGACATCGACTTGTGCACCGAGTCGGTCTCGTACACCCGGATACGCATCTTGCGTGGATCCGGCACCAGACGCCGATCCAGCAGGCCCGGGTCCGCCGGATCGAGGTCTTCGCCGAGTTCCGCGACCTGAGCCTCATACGCTGCGAGGGCGGCCGGGCTGGCGCGCCATTCCTCGAGCGCTGCAGCGGCACCCAGGCCGGTACGCGGCCTCAGGACGGGCGAGAAGCGCGCAAAGCCGAACCAGGCCTCGTCCCACAGGAACAACAGGTCCGGCTTGATCGCGAGGCATTCCTCCATGACCCGGCGCGTGTTGTAGACGTGCCCGTCAAAGGTGCAGTTCGTCAGCGTGAGCATCTTGAGGCGATCGAGCCGCCCCTCCGCCTTGAGGTCGAGCAGGGCCCGCTTGATGGTGCGCAACGGGACGGCACCGTACATCGAGTACTCGGTCATCGGGAAGGCTTCCACGTACAGTGGCTGGGCTCCCGACAGCACCATCCCGTAGTGGTGCGATTTGTGGCAGTTCCGGTCCGCGATCACGATGTCGCCGGGCTTCGTCACCGCCTGGTAGACCATCTTGTTCGACGTGGACGTGCCGTTGGTGACGAAGAACACGTGATCGGCGCCGACGGCACGGGCGAACTTCTCCTGCGCGCGTTTTATGTTGCCGGTCGGCTCCAGCATGCTGTCGATGCCGCCCGTCGTGGCGGAGGTCTCGGCGAGAAACAGGTTCTGTCCGTAGAACTCGCCCATGTCCCGGATCCAGTTCGACTTGATGATCGACTTGCCGCGCGCGATCGGCAATGCATGGAACGTGGCGATCGGACGGGCAGCATAGTGCTTCAGGTTGTCGAAGAACGGCGTGGCGAAACGATCGGCGACACCTTCGATGATGTTGAGGTGGACCTCCAGCAGCTCCTCGACCTCGTAGAAGATGCGTCGGATCATCGAGGCCGCCGGATCGCCTGCCAGCTTCTCGACGTTACGATCGGTCAGCAGGTAGATGTCCAGCTCGGGGCGAATGCGCTTGATGGCGCGCGCCAGGCCGACGCCGACGTCACGCGGTTCCTGGCTCTCCGTGTCGACGGACGTGTGCGCGGCAAGAAAGCCGCGCAGCAGCGAGGTCTCGTGCTTCGACGGTATCGGGATGCCGTCGTAGATGACCACCGCCTCGATCTTGCCGTTCAGGATGACTGCCAGGAGGGCGTCCTCGACACTCCCCACCAGCACCGGCTCGTAGATCATCTCGTCGGCCACGCGCCGCAGGCGGCCGATCTCATGGGCGACCTTCTGCAGGTTGGCGGCCGGTGCCGGGGTGACGAACAGGGCTTCGAAGTAGGGGCGCCGGGCATCGCCACCCCCATCGGCGGCGAGCGGCAGCCGATCGGCTACCGCCGTCGCCACGTCGTCGGCCGTCTCCCACTCGCCCGCATCGTAACGGTAGCTGCCAGACAGCAGCGCGCCACTCAGTCGCTGCACCAGCCGCGCGACGCCCATGGAGTCGCCATCGGTGATTCGCTCCTTGAGCGCTTTCATCAGGCGCGGGCCGGGATAGGCAAAGAAGTCCTCCAGCGGAGAGACTTCGGCCAGCGCCGCCTCTACTGCAGCTCGGCCCGCACCCGGCTTGCCGGCACGGGCTCCTGCAGCCCAACTCTGTGCCGCGGCGTGCAGTTCACGCCACCTGTCCAGCCGCATGGCCGAGGCCTGGAATACATGGTCGACACCGATCTGGGACCTGGTGGTGCTTGGCATCGTCGTCATTCCGGATTCGGTCCGAACACACCCACGCCGAGTTCACCGGCGATGTCGCGGATGGCGTTCAGTGAACGAATGCTGTTGCCCGCGTCATTGAGCCGCGGCGAGAACGCTGCGATGGCAAAGCGGCCAGGCACGACGGCGACGATTCCACCGCCTACGCCCGTCTTGGCCGGCAGGCCAGCCGTATACATCCAGTCGCCCGACTCGTCATAGAAGCCCGCCGTCGCCATGACCGCCAGGAGTTCCGGGACGTGCTCCGCCGGAATCACCCGCTTCCTGGTCACCGGGTTGACACCCCCGTTGGCCAGCGTGGCGCCCATCATCCCGAGGTCCCTGGCGCTGACCCCGATCGAGCATTGCCGCGTATACACCCGCATCGCTTCCTCGGGATCGCTGTACAGCCGCCCGTAGTTGTAGAGCAGGTTGGCGATGGCCCGATTGCCGAAGGCAGTCGTGTACTCGGACTCGTACACCTTCTCCAGCACGCTGAGCGGCCGGCCCGCGTAATCGCTGATGTTGCCCAGAACCTGGTTCCAGCGGTCTTCTTCCGAGGTCGCCGTGACCAGGCTCACCGCAGCGATGGCTCCCGCATTGACGAGCGGATTGACCGATCTCTCGTCGTAGAGCTCCAGCGCCATCTTCGAGTTGAACGGCAGGCCGGTAGGCTCGACGCCGATCTTCTCCCGGAGCACCGCCGGCCCCTGCTGTTTCATGATCAGGCCGGCGGTGAACGGCTTCGACACCGACTGGATCGAGAACACGTAGTCGACGTCGCCGGCGCTGTAGACCTTGCCGTCGCGCGTGACGATGACTACGCCGAACAGGTCGCTTGGCGTCTCGGTCAGGATCGGGATGTAGTCGGCGTTCTTGCCGTCCTTCAGGTCCTTGTACTTCGCGTGCGCGGTGTCCACCACGCGCTGGAAGTCCTTGGCCGTCGGCTCTCCGGCGCCGGCGGCGCCCGACGCGGCGAGTGCAAGCGCCAGCACCGCGAGGAGGCTGGTCGATGTCCTCATGTGCCTGGTATCCATGGTCTTTGCTCCTTCCGGCGCCGGGCTCACAGCGTGGTGCCGAAGTTGTACTTGACGGTGAACTGGAAGCGGACGTCGTCGTCCGTCGCGCCATCATTGTTGGTGCGCTTGCCCCACATCAGCTCGCCGCCAAGCATGAGGTTGTCGGCCGGGTAGTACAGCAGGTTGCCCGATGCGTAATCGATCTTGTTGAACGCGCCTGGGTCCTGGAAGTTGGTGTTGTCGACTTCCGTGAAGCTGTAGCCGATCGAGCTCGACCACTTCGGGTTCCACCAGTGGTCGTAGTACGCCAGCGCGCCGGTCAGCGGGACAGTCTCCGCTTCCAGGTCCGTCACGACCTGCCCGGTCCAGTCCGCGGAAGGGGCCAGGTCCATGCCACCGTCGTTCATGTAGCTCGCGATTCCCTCGCCGTACACGACCTGCAGCCGGACCGCGTCCTTCTCGAGCACGTTGAACACGGCGCCCACGTTGATGCCCCATCCCGTGTCGCTGCCCTGGGTCCAGTCGGCCGCCGGATCCACGCGGACCTCATAACCGACCTTGCGCAGGATGCCGCCGACGAGCACATGGCCCCAGTCGTCGGCGTAGCGGTACTGTGCCGTGAAGTCCGGCAACTCCTCGTCGTTGCGGACCTCCGCGCTCTCGAGTCCCTCGATCAGGCGGATGTTGCCGGCATCGATGTCGTTGCCCGGCCGCTCGATGGCGACCGCGAACTGGCCGTTCTCCGTCCGGTAGGGCGTCCAGCGGATCTGCACGTTGCGGTAGAAGACCATGCCCGACGGGCCCCAGTAGTCGATGGTGTTGGGGAACACGTCGATGTCCATGAACAGGCTGTGGGTCTGGCCAGCGAGGATCTGTCCCCACTCGCCGTAGAAGTGCCTGAGGCGCATGGTGGTCTGGCCGGCGTCCACGCCCGTGCCGAACAGGTCGAACTCGAACTTGAAGTTGAGCGGCGTGCCGTTCGCTCCGGTCGGCATCGAGCCTTTCACGCCGAAGCGGCTCTGCTTGACGCTGATGCTCGCCTGGCCGTCCTCGCCGCAGGCGCCGTCGATGCAGATCTTCGACGGGCGGAACGCGTCATCCCATGCGGGATCGAGGCGGCCCGAGATGTCCTGGATGTAGTCGGCCTGGGCGAAGCCGTAGATCTCGAAGCTGCGCCCGGCGTCGGCAGCCTGCGCGGTGCCAACCGCGCCCGCGGCCAGCAGAGCGATGCTCACCGCTGCGCCGACGCGTCCCGCCGGACCCTTGATCGTCGATGCCATGATCTGTTCTCCTTGCTGTCAATGGCTGCGTCGGCCGGCGCCCGCCACGGATTGCCTCGGGCAACCGGGTTGCCTGGTGAGTCCGCCGCGGCTCGAGTGATCGGTCTGCGAGTCGTGCCCGGCGTCCCTCTGCGACGCCGCCCGTTGAGCCTCACGCCTGCATATTGTCTCGCTGACCGCGCGCAGCAGCTTGCCCGACCACGCCGATGAGTTATCATCTTGCGCCACGCCACTCAGGAGTTTCCGCATGAGCAGGCGCGGGAACGCAATGTCGGCCCCCTTGGATCCGCGTCTTGTCCAGGACGATTCAATCCAGCGCGGAATGGTCCGAATTGCGACGACGATGGCGCTGCCGGCATTGCTCCGGGAACACGGAGTCGACCCGGGACCTGTGCTTGCGGAATTCGGACTCGAGCCCGAGTTCTACACCAATCCCGACAACACCATCGCATTCGCCACGTCCGCACGGCTGCTCGCCCGCTGCGCCGACGTCACCGGGTGTGCGCATTTCGGCCTGCAGACCGGACAACGCGCCGGAATCTCGACCCTCGGCGTGCTCGGCTTCCTCATGCAGAGTTCGCCCACCGTGCGCCAGGCGCTCGGGGACTTGGCACGGCATTTCCGCGTGCACAACCCGAGTGCCGCGATCGACCTCGTCGCCGGCGGCGACTCCGCCGCGCTCGTATTCACGATCCTCCAGCCAGGTGCGGACCGGTGGGACCAGCTTCTGGACGGGGCAATGGCAATCGCTTTCAACCTGATGCGGTCCCTGTGCGGACCCGACTGGAGACCGATCGAGGTACGCATCGCGCATGCCCGCCCTCAGGATGAAGCCCCGTTCCGTCAGTTCTTCCATGCACGAGTGGTTTTCGACGCCAGCGAGACGTCGATCGCCTTCGATACCCATTGGCTCGATCGCCCGCGGCCGGGCGCCGATCCGCTGCTGCGCCTGTGGATGCAACAGCGCGTCCAGATTCTCGAGTCGCACGCCGACGAGGATCTCGTCGCCCACCTGCGTCGCATCCTGCCGACACTCATCGTTGCGCGCGACGCCACGGCGGCCACGCTGGCCCGGCACGCCGGCATGGGAGTCCGGACGCTCAATCGCCGCCTGGCTGCGGAGGGCACCAGCTTCGCGAACCTGCGGGACGAAACCCGAAAGAGCGTCGCCCTCCAGTTGCTGGAAGGCACGCGCATGCCCGTCAAACAGCTCGCTGATCACCTGGGCTACGCCAACGCGAGTGCCTTCACGCGCGCCTTCAGCCGCTGGACGGGCATGGGGCCTGCCGACTGGCGCAAGTCGCGGCGCCAGCACGCTGCCGGGAAGTCGTCCGCCGACTAGGTGCGGGCCGGCATGGATCACCCACCAAGCAGGATGGCGATCACGACCATCGCCAGTCCACCGACCAGGAAGCTGAAGCCCGAGATCCAGGGGTTGGCGACGGTGTACTTCGCCCAGGCGTAGCCGGCATAGAACAACAGGAACAGCAGCACGCCGTTCGACACCCGCAGCGCCACCCACGGGTCGTCGATGAACAGGTACGGGATCGCGGCCGGGATACTCGCGAAGAATACCAGCCAGAAACAGACCAGTGCGCCCAGCATGTCCTCCCGCGTCACGCCCCCGTGCCGGGGCGCCTGCCGCTGGCGGACATGCCCGGCGACACGCGCGTAGAGCGCGCTGCGCTCCTCGTCCGTCGTCACCGGCTCGAGCACGTCGTCGAGCTCGCCCGCCACCAGCGCACGCGCCGTCGCCTCGTCCGGCGTTGCGCGGATGTTCTGGCCGAGCCGCATCAGCCGGCCGCGTTCGAACACCTGGCCGATGACATACAAAGCGCCGTCGATGATGCCCCAGGCGATGTTGCAGCCGATGGTTGCGAGCAGCAGCGTGCGCACACCCTCGATGCCTTCTTCCTCGATGATGATCCCGGCGCCGAGGGTGAAGGTCAGTGTCATGATCAGGCCGAACAGCACTTCGCCGAGGCTGCTGCCCGGGTCGAGGTGCCGCGTGTGGAGGACCGATCGCAGGACGCCCATGCGTTCAGCCTCCCCCACGCGCCCCGGCGCGCCACGCGTCGATGACCTGCGCGACCGTCTGGTGCGCCGCCACCGCGGCGCCCTCGCCGCCGAAGCCCGCACGCTGCAGCGCCTCGCGAACGTTGCCATGCGCCTCGGCCAGCCGGAGAGCCATGCCGCGCTTGCCGCAGGCGTGGCGAAGTTCCTCGAGCAGGTCGGCGCCCGCGAGGTCGACGTTCGGCGTGGTGCCCAGGAAGAACACCACGAGCCCGATGCCCGGCCCGCGCGCCGCCAGCGTCTCTTCGAAGCGGTCGCGAACGTAGTCCACGTTGAAGTACAGCAGCGAGGCGTCCACCCGGAACACGAGCACATCGGGCTGCCGCTCGTTCTCCGGGTGCCTCAGCACGTCGGCGAAGAAGTCCGTGCCCGGCACGCGGCCGAGTTCCGCGGTGTATGGCGTCGAGCCGCGGCGCAGCAGCATCAGGATGGACAGCACCACGCCGATCAGCACGCCGCGCAGCAGCCCGGAGCCCAGCACGCCCATCAGTGCCGCCATGGCGACCAGGAATTCGCCGCGGTTGAAGCGCCACAGGCGCTTCAGGGCTTCGAGCTTGAACAGGCCCGTGACCGCGAACAGCACGATGGCGGCGAGCACCGGCTGCGGCAGGTCGCGCAGCAATCCCGAGAAGAACAGGACGACCACCAGGATGATGACCGCCGCCACCAGTCCCGACAGCGGCGTGCGCGCCCCCGCGCTCTCGTTGACCAGCGACTGCGACATGCCACCGCTGACCGGGTACCCACGGCCGAGTCCGGAGGCCAGGTTGGCTGCCGCGAGCGCCAGGAACTCCTGGTTGCTGTCCAGGCGATAGCCGTGCTTCTG
>CAZXAS010000046.1:0-15898 GCA_964638185.1 uncultured Steroidobacteraceae bacterium
TCGGCGCCGGTGGCGGTCACGCCGGCCTCGGACTGTCGCTCGCCCGGGCCATCGCCCGCATCCTCGGCCTCAACCTGAGGCTTGCATTGAGCCCTGCAGGGCGGCTCGAGGCCACCGTCACGGGCTTCGCCCCACTCCCCGGCTGAGCGCCTGCGCTCGCCTCGCAGCCAGGCGCCTGCGCCACTGGCCGGCACTGGCCTTCGGTATGTCGCAACCCACCTTGAGCCGGCTTTCAGGTTCGCCCGTTAGGGTCGAGCGTAAGGGGATTGTGGGCCGGCAGAGCGCATGCGTGCGCAAGGAGGCTTCAAATGACGAGGCTCACCAATCGAATCTCGGTGCTGGCGGTCACCGCGCTGGTGGCCGTGCTCGGCGCGTGTTTCGGGAGTGATTCGAACGACGGACCGGCTCCGCCACCGCCGGCTCCGACCACCGGCGTGGTCAGTGTCGGCGTCGTCACCGGCTTCGGCAGCGTGTACGTGAACGGCGTGCGCTACGACACCAGTGGTGCCCGGATCATGGTCAACAACGAGGTCGCTACCCAGGAACAGCTCCGGGTCGGCCATTGCGTGCAGGTCCGCGCGCACTCGCAGGGTGCGATGCACCGCGCTGACGACATTCGCTACCACAACGTACTGGAGGGGCCGATCAGCAGCATCGACCTGGCGGCCAGTTCGTTCGTGGCGATGGGACAGGTCGTCCTGCTCACGTCCGATACATCCCTGGGTGACGCGATCGTACCCGCGTCGATCGAGGGCCTGGCCGTCGACGACGTGGTCGAGGTCAGCGGGATGGTGTCCACGACCGGCGAGATCGCGGCCACCCGGATCGACATCAAGCCGGACAACGGTCCGTACGACGTGACGGGCTACGTATCCGACCTCGTGCCCGCGACCAGCCGCTTCAACATCAATGCGCTGGTCGTGGACTACTCGGCCGCGAACCTCGACGACTTCCCGACCGGGGCACCGGCGGACGGCGACCTCGTGCTGGTCAAGGGGTTCCTGTTCAACGCCGACGGCTCGTTCGCCGCGACGCGTGTCGAGCTCAGGTCGGACGACTGGCTCAAGCCTGATGCCGGCGACGAGATCGAGGTGGAGGGCCTCATCACCAATTTCGTGTCGGCGACCGAGTTCGAGGTGGCCGGGTGGCCGGTGACGACTAACTCCGGCACGGTCTACCTGAATGGCACGGTCACCGATCTCGCCGACGACGTGAAGGTGGAGGTCGAAGGCACTGCCGACGCCGACGGGGTACTGGTTGCCGCCACGATCAAGTTCAAGCAGCTCAACACGATCCGCATCGTGGCGCCGATCACGGCGCTCATGACCACGGATCTCAGCATGGAGTTGCTCGGGCTCGAGGTGGCAACGGATGCCAGCACCCGGTTCGAGGACAAGTCGGCGCTCAAGCTCGATGCCATCGGCTTCGGCGACCTGGCGGTGGCCGACTGGGTCGACGTGCGCGGTTACGAGGACCCGTTGGGCAGCAACGCCGTGACCGCGACCCGCGTCGTGCGCATCGAGGCGGAGGAGGTCGTACGGCTGCGCGGGTCATTCCGCAACGCCGCACCGCCGGACTTCGACATCCTGTCCGTCACGGTTGCGACCACCAAGGCAACCCGCTTCATGGTCGAGGAGGACATCCGCCTGACTGCGGAAGAGTTCTTCGACCAGGCCGTGGACGAGATCGTCGAGGCCTGGGGCAGCTGGGATGGGACCGCCCTGGCTGCGGACCGCGTCGAGATCAAGGCCTGCGACGACTGAACCCGCAGGCGCTGCGCCGATCGTCGGCGGGACGGGGAGCCACGGGGCTCCCCGTCCTCCTGCCGGGGGCCGTCGTCAGCCAGCCTGGCGCGGCAGCCACACCGTGGCGGCGAGCCCGCCGTCCGGACGGTTCGCGAGGCTGAGCCCGCCACCGTGCGCCTCGGCAATCTCACGACACAGGCTGAGTCCCAGGCCGGTCCCGGCGCGCTTGGTGGAATAGAACGGCAGCAGCGCGTTCGCCAGCACCTGCCCGGACATGCCGCTGCCGCGATCGACGACCTGCAGGCGCACCGCCCTGCCGTCATCCGCGACCGACAGCTGCACCTCGCCCGGCGGCGACCCCGACTCGTGCGCGTTCTTGACCAGGTTGATGACGAGCTGCTCGACCTGCGCCGGGTCGAACCAGCCGGGCTCCGCCGGCAGCGTGGCGGGTGGCTCGAACTCGACCGACCCGCGCAGCGCGGCGATGAACTCCGGCCAGTCGACCCGTACCGGTCGTGGCGCCGGCAGGCGCGCAAAGCGCGCATATCCCTCGAGGAACTCCTTCAGGTGCTCGGCCCGCTCCTGGATGGTCGCAAGCACCCCGTCGAGCCGCGAGTGATCCTCGCCGGCCAGGATCAGCCGGCCGGAGTGCGCCAGCGAGGAGATCGGCGCCAGGGAGTTGTTGAGTTCATGGCTGATCACGCGGATGACCTTCTTCCAGGTCGCCACTTCCTGGCGGGTCAGTTCGCGTGTCAGGCGCTTGAACAGGTACAGCAGGTGTTCGCGGCCGTTCAGTGCGAAGCGCCGCTGGGACAGGTGCACGACCTCCGCCGTGCCCCCCTCGCCCTCGAGCGAGAACAGGGTGTCGCGTCCCTGGGCGACGGCCTCCTGCAGCGGTCGCGGGCTGCCGGCGACCAGTTCGGAAAAGGCGTGCCCCTCGAGCCGGCGGCCATCGCCGAACATGCGGCGCGCCACGACATTCGAATAGATGACGTGCCCGGCGCCGTCGGTCAGCACCAGCGCCAGCGGCGAACTCTGGATGACCGTGTCGAGCAGCAGTTCGCGCTGGAACAGGTTCTGCCGCTCACGACGGAGCACGTCGCCCATGGCGTTGTAGTGGACGGCGAGGTCGCCCAGCTCGTCGCGCCGCGAGGTCGCGACCGACATCGAGAAATCGCCGTCCTTCAGGCTGCCCGCAGCATCGTTCAGCGCCTGCAGCAGGCCGTTGACGGGCCGTGCCCAGCGACGCACGAGCCAGGTGATGACCGGAAACGTGACGGCGAGCGCCAGGATCGCGGCGAGGCCCCATTGCCCGGTCATGTGCCAGGCCACCAGCACCGCGGCGGTGGCGGCCAGCATCGAGCCTGCCACCAGCAGCAGCACCTGGGCCTCGAGGGTCAGCCGGACGCGCATCGGGCGATGCTAACCGCAGGCCAGGGCGGGCGCGAACGGAGCGTCATTCCTTGAGCCCGAACTTCTCCATGCGCCGGTAGAGCGCCTGGCGCGACAGGCCGAGCCCGGCGGCGGCGTGGGCGACGATGCCACCCGACGCCGCGAGTGCCGCCTCGATGGCGGTCCTGTCCGGCTGCCCTTCCGCATCCACGCTGGAGACGGGCGCCGCCTTCAATCCGAGGTCGGCCGGGGTCACCCCTTCCGGCCCGGCGAAGAGCGCTGCGCGCTTGAGGCAGTTCGCCAGCTCGCGCACGTTGCCGGGCCAGCGATGGGCCAGGAGCGCGGCTTCCGCGGCCGGGGTCAGCCGCTGTCCCGGGCCGAGGAAGGCACGGGCGAGCGGCAGGATGTCGTCGGGACGCGACGCGAGCGGCGGCACGACCAGCTCGATGACGTTGAGCCGGTAGTAAAGGTCCTCGCGAAAGCGGCCGGCCTGGATGAGCTCGACGAGGTCCGCGTTGGTCGCGCTGATGACCCGCACCCGGGCCTTGCGCGTCTGGCTCGATCCGAGCCGCTCGAACTCGCCGGTCTGCAGCACCCTGAGCAGCTTGACCTGTCCGGCCGGTGTCAGGGTGCCGAGTTCGTCGAGGAACAAGGTGCCGCCGTCGGCCGCCTCGAATCGCCCGATGCGGGTCCTGCTCGATCCGGTGTAGGCGCCGGGCTCCGCCCCGAAGAGCTCCGCTTCCATGAGCTCCGCCGGCAGGGCGCCGACATTCACCTTGAGGTAGGGGCCATCCGCGACCGACGAGTTCGCCTGGATGATGTCGGCAATCCTCTCCTTGCCAGCGCCATTGGGGCCGGTGATCAGGACCGGCACGTCGGCGTGCGCGACACGGGTGGCGAGGGTGAGCAACTCGTGCATGGCATCGCTCTCGTAGACGATGCCGCACAGGCGGTAGTCTCGCGCCAGTCGCGCGTGCGCGGCGCGCCGCGACTCCGTCATGCGCCGGGCGGTGCGGGTCGCCGCGCCGAGCGCGAGCAGGTTGCGCACTGTGGTGATGAGCCTCGCATCGTCCCAGGGCTTGGCGAGGTAGTCGGCCGCCCCGGCGCGGACCAGCTCGACCGCGGTCTCGAGGTGCGTCCAGGCCGTGAGCAGGATGACGGGCAGGTCCGGTTCGAGTTCGCGCAGGCGATGGAACAGCGCGACACCCTCCTCGCCGGAGGTGGTGTCCTCGCTGAAGTTCATGTCCTGAACGACCAGGTCGACGCCGCCGCGCCCGACCCGCGCGAGCGCCGCGGCCGGGGACTCGGCGCGGTCGGTGTCGATGCCGTGCAGCGAGAACAGCACCTCGAGCGCGGTGCAGACGGCGGCATTGTCGTCGACGACCAGGATCCTCGGCATGTGGCCTCCGGCGGGCCGCTTCGGGTGTCGTCAGGCGCTGCGCGTGGCGATCGCGGGCTCGACCGCCGCGGCACGCCGCGCCGGGCCGAACGCCGCGGCCTGCGCGACGACCCACAGCACGATTATGCCCGCGGGCAGGTAGCGCCAGTCCAGTCTCGGCAGCTCGAAGGTGCTCACGAGCCACACCGAGAGCCCGACCGCCAGCGCGATCCCGACCAGCGCGCCGGCGGTGGCGATCAGCCAGCTCTCGACCAGGAAGTGGCGCAGGATGTCGCTCCTCCTGGCGCCGAGCGCGCGGCGCGTGCCGATCTGCTTGCGCCGGCGGCTCACATTGAACGAGGTCAGGCCGAAGATGCCGAGCACCGTCACCACCACCAGCAGGCCCATGACCGTGAGCAGGGTGACAGTCATTGCCCGGTCGTTCTGGTACGACGCGGCGCGGATGTCCGCGAGCGTCTGCACCTGGCGGACGATCCGGCGCGGGTTCGCGCCCAAGAGCGCCTGCTCGACGCCCCGAGCGACGTTGCCTACGTCCGTCGGCGTGGTGCGGATCACATAGCGCTGGGCGTCCATGCCGCTCAGCACGACCGGCCAGAACACGGTGCTGTCGAGACCCGGGCTGTTGACGAAGTACCCCTGTGCCTTGTCGACGATGCCAATGATGCGCGAGGCGTGGCCGGGGAAGTCGTAGACGGTCTGCCCGAGGGCGCCCCCCTCCGGGAACAGGCGGTCGGCCACGTCGCGGGTCAGGACGATGCCCGGAATGGTGGTCTGCAGCAATGACTCGATGTCGCCACCGAAGACGAGTTCCTCGCTGCGGAACCAGCGGCCCTCCGCCAGCTTCATGCCGAAGGCCCGGTCGGCGTTCTCGTCCACCAGCATCAGCGAGACGTTGACGGTGTCCGGGTCGTTGGGTTCGCCGGTCCGCGACAGCCCCCAGCCCAGGCCGCTGTTGGTGAGCGGCAGCTGCGGGGTCACGCTCGCGGCGATGACGCCGGGCATCGCGTGCAGCGCCCGCAGGTCGGCGGCGATGTTGCTCGCGTCCAGTGAGCCGGCGTCCACGGCGATGGCCTGCACGGTGACGATGTTCTGCTCGTCGTAGCCGCTCGGCCGATCCATCTTGGCCAGCCGCTGCTGGACGATGAACCCGGCATTGGCCAGCACCGCAAGCGTGATCGCGATCTGCAGCGCGACCAGCAGTGCGCCCGTCCGGTTGCGCATCAGCGCGGAAATGATCGGTCGGATATCCATGGTTCCTGTCTCCCCGCGGGTGGCCGCGGTCACTGGGTCTTGAGGTAGACGGCGGGTGGAATGCTGCAGATCCGCCACGCCGGATACAGGCCGGCCGCGATGCCCGCCAGTACCGCGAGGCCGATGGCCACGACCATCAGCTCGAGGTTCAGGTGTGCGACGCGCTCATAGTCCGCGAACAGCGACCGCACGCCGGCGAGCCCCATCCAGGCGAGGAGGAGCCCACCCGCGCCGCCCACCGCGCCGAGCAGGCCGACCTCGGTCAGGTGCTGCATGAAAACCGCGCGGCGGCTCGCGCCGAGCGCGCGCCGCACGCCGACGTCGCCGGCCCGGCCCAGGAACTTCGCGAGCAGCAACCCGACGGTGTTGAGCAGGCACACCGCAAGGAACATGAACGACAGGCCGAGCAGCACGCGGTTGTCGTCCGCGACGACCTCGTTCACGTCGAGCCACTGGTTGACATCCGAGAGCCGGTTGTTCAGCGGACGCGGGAACCGGCCGAGCTGCTTCTGCTCGCCGACGTAGGCATCGAGGAACGCGTGGTAGTCACGCACTGCCGCTGCGTCCGGCAACTCGACCCAGAACTGGGTGAACACGCACTCCGACTCGAAGATGCCTTCCGGCGGCGGCGGGCTCCAGCAGTTGATGCTGCCGTTGATGCCCCACTCGTCCTTGTTCCGCTGCAGCAGGGACAGTGGCACGAAGGCCGCGTCCGTCTGCTCGAAGGCGCCTTCCCCGAGGTCGTAGAAGCGTGGCACCGGATCCCAGTCGTCGAGCACGCCCACGACGGTGAGGACCTGCTCGCCGATGCGCAGGCGCCGGCCCACACTGTCCTCGCCGCCGAACAGGCTGTCGTTCAGGCGGGCCGACAGCACGATGACCTGCTCGGCGTCGCGGTCCGCCGTGGAGGACCACCCGGAGCCGTGCTGCAACGGCACCTCGAACATCGGGAAGAAGTCAGCGGTCGCCGCACGTGCATTGACGATGGTCGGACGCACCTCGTCGGAACCGGGGACCTCGACGACGAAGCTGGTGCCGGCCATTGCGGTCCGCCTGAGCCCGTCCGGGGAGCGCCCGGCGAGCGCCGTCGCGTCGCGCCAGGTCAGCTGCGTCGGCGGTTCATCGGGCTCGGCAAATGGCTGGTTCGGGTCCCAGTTGTCGAGCTGGACCGCGTACAGCACGTCGCTCTTGCGCGGTATCGGGTCGCCCGACATCAGCGAGTACACCGCCAGCATGGTCATGCACACGCCGATGCCGAGCGCGATCGCGGCCACCATCAGCGCCGACAGGCCGGGCGAGCGGCCGAACGACTTCATGGCGAGCCGCAGGTGATAGTTGAACATCGCCGGCCCTCCTCAGGCGCCCGCCGCCGCGGCCCGCGCCTCGCGGACGCGCAGGGCGCTGTCGAACTCGGTGAAGTCGGTGACCTGCCCGTCGAGCATGTGCACGTTGCGGTGCGCGCGCCGGGCGAGCTCCGCATCGTGCGTCACCATGATCACCGTCGTGCCGAGCGAGTTGATCTGCTCGAGCAGTTCCAGCACCTGGCGCGCCATCACCGAGTCGAGGTTGCCGGTCGGTTCGTCGGCCAGCACGAAGCGCGGGCTGCCCGCGAGCGCGCGCGCGATCGCCACGCGCTGCTGCTGGCCGCCGGAGAGCTGCGACGGATAGTGCTTCATGCGCGAGCCCAGCCCGACCAGCTCGAGCGACTCGCGGATGGCGTTCTCGCGCTCGGTCCTGCCCATGCCCCGGTAGCGCAGCGGCACGTCGACATTGTCGAAGACGTTGAGGTCCGGGATCAGGTTGAAGCCCTGGAAGATGAAGCCGATCTTCTCGTTGCGGATGCGCGAGCGGGCGTCGTCGCCGAGCCTGCTGACATCCTTGCCGTCGAGCTCGTAGCGGCCGCTGTCGAAGGTCTCGAGCAGGCCCGCGACGTTGAGGAAGGTCGTCTTGCCGCTCCCGGACGGACCGGTCACGGCGACGAACTCGCCCTCCTGCACCTCCAGGTTGAACTCGCGCAATGCGCTCGTCTGCACCATGTCGGTGCGATAGACCTTGCCGATGTCCGTCATCTTCAACATGGGTTCCACTCCTCGACCTGTGTTCAGTCCCGGACCAGCGCCGTGGCCGCATTGCCGAATGGCTCGACGCTCGAGATGATCATCTGCTGCCCCTCGGCGACGCCCTCGATGAGCTCCACCTTGGAGATGCTGGTGGCGCCGGTTCGGATCGGCGTGCGGCGCGCCACGCCGTCCTCCAGCACATAGGCGATGCGCCCGCCGCCGCTCTCGTAGAAGGCGCCGCGGTCGACCATCAGCACGTCGTCCTGCTCGGCGATCACGATGCGAACGCTGACGCGCTGGTTCTGGCGCAGGTCGGCAGGCGCCTCGCCGGCGAAGCGGACGCGCCCGGTCACCTGCCCGTTCTGCACCTCGGGCGAGATCGCCGTGACACGGCCCGGATAGGTGGCTCCGCCGTAGGTGATCTCGGCTGGCATGTCCGGCGCGAGGTCGTCCGCGTAGGTCTCGGGCACGCTGAGCTCGATCTCGAACACGGACAGGTCGACGACGGTCAAGAGCGGCTGGTCGGCTGCCACCGCCTGGCGCTGCTGGACCGAGAGCGTGCCGACGATGCCGTCGACCGGGGAGCGTATGGCCAGCTCGTCGACGCGGCGTGCGAGGTCGGCCACGACCAGGCGCTGGCGCTCGACGTCGAGCTGGCGCGTGCGCACCTCGAAGGCGAGCTTCTCGTCCTGCACCGCGACGTCTTCGAGCGCGTGCCGGTGGCGGACCTCGGCCTCGGCCAGTGCGTCCGCGCGCCGGTCCAGCTCCTGGCGGCTGACGACGCCCTCGTCGAAGCCCTTCTGGTGCCGCTCGAGCTCGCGGCGCGCCGCGCCGAGCGTGACCGCCGCCAGGTCCGCCGTCTGCTGGTTGCGCGCATGCTCCGCCCTGGCCTCGATGCGCTGCCGGTCATAGGCCGCCGACAACGACTGCAGCGTCGACTGCTCGCGCTCGAACTCGGCGCGGAGCACCGGCGCATCGACCTCGGCCAGCAGGTCGCCAGTGCGCACGCTGTCGCCGGCATGGACGGACGTGGTGACGGTGCCGGCGGCCGGGGCATAGAGCGTGGGCGATACCGCCGCGACCACCCTGCCCTGCACCGCCACGTCAGACACCAGCCGCCCACGCGTGACCGTCGCGATCCTGAGGGTAGAGCCATCGACCGACCGTTCCGCTGCGGCCCAGCGCGATACCGCCGGGGCGGCGAGCGCCGCGAGGACGACGATCCCGATCGCGCCCAGGATGATCGTGCGGCGCCGGCGTGCGAGGGCCGGGGCCGGGTCGACGACGACGTCCTGGGCCGAAGTGTCACGGATGAGGGGGCGTACGGCGTTCATGCGCCTGATGTTGCACACGCCGTGCCAACCGATAACGCGTTGATTCGATTGGCATGTCGCGATGCGCCGCGGTGTCCGCAGGGTGTCCGGTGCCGGTCACGACCGGACACCCGGACACTTGCGCCGGCCGGCCGGGCTCAGCCGTGCAGTTCGACCACGTCGCCGTCACCAAGCACGTGCTCGCGCCCCACCTGCTGGCCGTCGAAACCGCTGTGGCCCCAGACGCGCGCGTAGCGGATCGTCTCGGCCAGCTCGCGATGCACCAGCCGGGCGACGTCGGCCACGGTCTGGCCGGAGCGCAGCGTGAACGGGCGCGAATGGTCGGCCGGCTTGCCTGGCGCCTTGGTGTAGACCCGCACGATGCCGAGCGCCTTGTACAGCCAGCCCGGAAGCGCTGCGAGCCCGGCCCCCGAGCGGGTCGAGACGGCGATCGCCGGGTAATCGACACCGAGCAGTTCCTCGAGTGCGGCCACGTCGTCGGCGACGTCGGGATCGAGGTCGGCCTTGTTGGCGATGAGCAGCGCCGGCAGGTGCAGGCGGAACGGATCGTCGGCATCGGCCGCCTCCGCCGCGCTCGCCATGGCCGGCGGCGTCGTCCCCGGCCAGTCGCTGGTGAGCGTCACGCGCCGCTCCGCGAGCACGGCGCGCACGCCCTCGATCTGCTGCACGACGTCGGGATCGGCGATGTCGACCACGAACAGGCAGCCGTCCGCCGACTGCAGGGTGCTGCCGATCCAGCTGACCGGGTGCTGCGGCGACAACGGCGGCAGGTCGATGAGCTGGAACTGCACGTCCTCGAAGGGAAGCATGCCGGGTTCCGGGTACTGGGTCGTGAACGGGTAGTCGGCCACCCGCGCCGACGAGCCGGTGAGCTTCGCGTGCAGGCTCGACTTGCCGCTGTTGGGCGGGCCGACGAGCGCGAGCTGCGCCGCGCCTTCCGGCCGCACGACGAGTGCGGGGCCGCTGCGTGCGCCGCCCTTCTTCGGACCGGCGAGTTCCAGGTCGAGTTCGCGGATGCGCCGCTTGAGGTCTCCCTGCAGGTGGTCGGTGCCCTTGTGCTTGGGTATCACCCGCAGCATCTCGCGCAGCAGCTCGAGCCTGGCCGCCGGGTCGCGTTCGCGGCGGTAGGCCTCCGCGACCGCCTTGTACTCGGGGGACAGGTTGGCGGGCATGGGTAGGCCCGCGGCTCAGCCGCCGAGCAAGGCGTCGAGCGCGAGGCGGGTCATGGCGTCGACGCCGGTCTCGCGCTCGGTGGCGCTCATGCTGCCAGGCCGGCCGACGTGGTCGCTGACGGTCAGCAGGGCGAGCGCATCCACCCCGTGTTCCGCCGCGAGCCCATACAGCCCGGCGGTCTCCATCTCGATGGCCAGGAAACCCAGCGCACGCAGCCGTTCCCTGAGCATGGTGTCCGGGTGATAGAACAGGTCGCTGGAAAAGACGTTGCCGACGCGCAGGGGAATGCCGCGCGCGGCGGCCGCCCCGGCCACGCGCTGCATGAGCGCGAAGCTCGCCGTCGCCGGCAGGTCGTAGCCGCCGAAGCGCAGGCGGTTGACGTTCGAGTCGGTACCGGCGCCCTGCGCCATGATGATGTCGCCGAGCGTGAGCCCGGCGGCGACCGCGCCGCAGGTGCCCACGCGCACCAGCCGGCGCACGCCGAAGTCCCGCACCAGCTCGGTCGCATAGATGAGCGTCGAGGGTATGCCCATGCCCGTGCCCATCACCGACACCCGTTCGCCACGCCAGTGGCCGGTGTAGCCGAGCACGTTGCGCAGGTCGGTCACCTCGACCGCGCCGTCGAGGATGGTGGTCGCGATGTGGCGTGCGCGCTTCGGGTCGCCAGGAAGGAGCACGGTCTCGGCGAAGTCGCCCGGGCCACCGTCGATGTGCAGGGAACTCATGCGACCTGCCGGTGGCTGCCGTCGCTCGCCGGCGGCGTCAGGAACGAGGTGCCGTAGCCGAGCGCGTCGAGTCCGAACCAGCTGGCGAGCGACTGCCCGATGTCGGCGAAGGTCTCGCGCCGGCCGATCGCGCCGGCACGGACCGCCGGTCCCGTCGCCAGCACCGGGACGTACTCGCGGGTGTGGTTCCAGCCCGCCCAGGTCGGGTCGTTGCCGTGGTCCGCCGTCAGCAGCAGCACGTCACGCGGCCCGAGGCCGGCCAGCATCGTGGCCAGCAGGCCGTCGAAGTGCTCGAGTGCGCGCGCGTAGCCGGCGACGTCGCGGCGGTGGCCATACTCCTGGTCGAAGTCGACCAGGTTGGTGAACACCAGGGTCGGCCGGCGGGCGGCGCGGAACGCATCGCCGGTCGCCTGCATCAGCCCGTCGAGGCCGCTGGCCTTCACTGCGCGGGTAACGCCCCGGCCGGCAAAGATGTCCGGGATCTTGCCGACACCGACGACTTCGCCGCCGGCGCCGGCGAGCCGGTCGAGCAGCGTGCCCGGCGGTGGCGGCACGGCATAGTCGCGCCGGTGGGCGGTACGGCGGAAGTCCGCAGGCGAACTTCCGACGAAAGGCCGCGCGATCACCCGACCGATGTTGTACTCGTCGACGAGCTCGCGGGCGACCTGGCACAGCGCATACAGGCGTTCGAGCCCGAAGGCCTGCTCGTGCGCGCAGACCTGCAGCACCGAGTCGGCGGAGGTGTAGACGATCGGCCGCCCGCTTCGCAGGTGCTCCTCGCCGAAGTCCTCGATCACCTGGGTGCCCGACGCATGGCAGTTGCCGAGGAAGCCCGGCACGCCCGTGCGCCGGGCCAGCTCGTCGAGCAGGGCCGCCGGCATCGAGTCGGTCTCGTCGGAGAAATAGCCCCAGTCGTGCAGCACCGGGCAGCCGGCCATCTCCCAGTGGCCGGAGACGGTGTCCTTGCCGGTGGAGAGTTCGGCCGCATGGCCCCAGGCGGCGGCAATCCCAGGGTCGGGCGCGAAACCCGGCGGCCGCGCGCCACGCGCCGCCGTCGCCGCGGCGACGAGGCCCAGGCGCTCGAGCGTCGGGATCGCGAGTGGTCCACTGCGGCCTTCGCTCGCGCGCCCCGTCGCGCAGGCCTCGGCGATGTGCCCGAAGGTATCGGCGCCGGCATCGCCATAGCGGGCGGCATCGGGCAGCGCACCGATACCGAGCGAGTCGGCGACCAGCAGGATGGCGCGCAGCGGCGCCGCGTCGTCTGCGGGAGATTTCATACGCTCCTACTTACTACGGCGCGGCCGGGCCGTCCATGTGCTCGATCACGACCGGACCGACGACCGGCGGGACATCGTCGAGCTCGATGGCGGCCAGCACGCTCGAGAGCGCGGTCGCGGCGGCGTCGGTGTCTGCCGCATGCACCTCGGCCAGCAGGTCGCCGGCCCGGACCTCGGTCCCCAGCGGGGCGATGCGCGCGAGCCCGACCCGTGGGTCGATCGCGGCGCCCGGAAGGCTGCGCCCGCCACCGAGCCCGACGACGGCGAGTCCGAGCGCGCGCGTGTCGATGCCTGCGACGTAGCCGGCACGGGCCGCGCGCGCCGCGACGACGACCGGTGCGCGCGCGAGGAACGCCTCCGGCCGCTCGACGAGACCGGCCGGCCCGCCGAGGCCCGTGACCATCCGCGCGAAGCGCTCGGCCGCGTCTCCCGAGTCGAGCGCGGCGACGAGCATGGAACGCGCTTCCGCGGCGCCTGCGGCCAGTCCGCCCAACACGAGCAGGCGCGCGCCGAGCGCCAGGGTCACTTCCATCAATCGCGGATCGGCGCCATCGCCACGCAGCATCCTGATGGCCTCGGCGAGCTCCAGCGTGTTGCCGGCTGAACGCGCCAGCGGTTGCGACATGTCGGTGATGAGCGCCGCGGCGGCGAGACCTGCTTCGTGCGCCGTGCGGCACAGGCTCTCGGCCAGCGCACGGCTCGACTCGAGCGGCGGCAGTACGGCGCCATTGCCCGTCTTGACGTCGAGCACCAGCGCGGCGAGCCCGGCCGCCAGCTTCTTGGACAGGATCGAGGCAGTGATGAGCGGAATGCAGTCGACGGTCGCGGTGACGTCGCGGATGGCGTAGAGCCGCCGGTCCGCCGGGGCGAGCCGGTCGCTGGCGCCGACGATGGCGACCCCGGCCGCCCGCAGCACGGACCGGAAACGGCGGTCATCCGGCTGCACCTGGTAGCCGGGAATGGCCTCGAGCTTGTCGAGCGTGCCGCCGGTGTGGCCGAGGCCGCGGCCGGAGATCATCGGCACGAACGCCCCGGCCGCGGCGAGCATCGGTCCGAGCGGCAGCGACACCAGGTCGCCGACCCCGCCGGTCGAATGCTTGTCGAGCACCGGGCCCGGCAGGCCCTCGCCGGACCAGTCGAAGACCTCGCCGCTGTCACGCATCGCCCAGGTGAACTCCGCGCATTCATCGGCGGACATGCCGCGGAAGTACACCGCCATGGCGAAGGCCGCTGCCTGGGTGTCCGACAGGCTGCCACTGGCCAGCCCGTCGGCGATGGCCGCGAGTTCCGCGCGCGTGAGCCGGCCGCCGTCGCGCTTGCGGCGGATGATCTCCTGCGGGAGCAACGCGGTACCGGTGCGGGCCAAGGGATCAGTAGCCCGCCGCGGCGCCGGCCGGCGGAACACCACCGAGCAGCGCGCGAATGTCGGCGAGCAGCGAACTCGCGCCGATCCGGAAGTGATCCGGCGTGGTGAAGTCCGGCCCGACGATCTCGTCGGCGAGCCGCAGGTAGCCCGCGGCATCGGCAACAGTGCGCACGCCGCCGGCCACCTTGAAGCCAGCGCGGCCGCCGTGATCGCGGATGGCCTCGAGCATGACGCGCGCCGCTTCCGGCGTCGCGCCCGCCGCGGCCTTGCCGGTGGAGGTCTTGAGGAAGTCGGCGCCTGCCGCGAGCGCGAGTTCGCTCGCGGCGCGGATCGGGCCGGGCCCGCGCAGCTCGCCAGTCTCGAGGATCACCTTGAGGACCCGACCGCCGCAGGCCTCGCGGCAGGCATCGAGCACCCGCCGGGCGGCGTCGCGGTCGCCCGCGGCGAAGGCGCGCCAGGGCAGCACGACGTCGATCTCGTCCGCGCCCGCGGCGACCGCGCGGCGGGTCTCGCGCGCGACCCGGCCGGGATCGGCGGAACCGTCGGGGAAGTTCACCACGGTGGCCACGCGCACCGCGTCGAGGCCGGAAGCCGCCAGCGCCCGCCGCGCCGTGACGACGTGCTCCGGATAAACGCAGACCGCCGCCGGTGCGCCGCCCGCACCGACCGCCGAGGCGCACAGGGCCTCGATGCGCTCGGGAGTGTCGTCCTCGCCGAGGCTCGTCAGGTCGAGGGCGGCCAGCGCACGCCTCGCCCAGCCGGCGGCAGTGTCGCCGGCGGGAATCGTTGTTTCGGACATCCGCGCACGATACGACAGCCGGCGGCGCGCGGCCATCGCGGTCGGCGGCAGGCGGCCGAATCCCGCTAGGGACATTCCCCGATACTGGATCTCGATGTGAGCCGGTGAACTGGCGGCTGGGCGCAGGACGGTTCAGTGCGGGGCGGCCTACTCCTGTAGATCGTATTTGCTCGCGCGGAAGAACCGGAAAACGCGCGAGCAAACACGACTACAGTCGTCTCCGCCCCGCACCGCGTGGCTACGCCCAGCCCGCCTGGTCGCGGGTGCGGCGAGAGCGGGCGGCAGGGCAGATGGAGAGCCGGATGGGACCGAGTACCAGGGACACGATCTACGACTGGCTCGCCTACTACGCCGAGTTCGACCCGGGCCGCATCGCGGCGGTCGACCTCGCCACCAGCCGCTGGCTCAGCTATGGGGTGTTCAACGAGCGCGCCACCCGCCTCGCCACCGGCCTGCGGGACGCCTGCGGCGTGCGCCCGTTCGACCGCGTGGCATTCGTCGCCCAGAACAGCACCGACCACTTCGAGACGATGTTCGCCTGCTGGAAGCTCGGAGCGATGTTCGTGCCGCTCAACTGGCGCCTGTCGCCCTACGAGACGGCCGAGGTGATCCGCCACGCCGAGCCGCGCGTGGTCTGCTGCGATGCCGATCTCGCCGGGCATCTCGGCTCGGACCGCACGCCGCGGCTGCTGCGCCGCCCCGGCGACGCCGGCTGCGACTACGAGCGCCTGATCGCGGCGCACGAGCCGCTCGTGCGCATGCGGGACGTGACCGCCGACACCCCCAACATGCTGCTCTACACCTCGGGCACCACCGGTCGGCCCAAGGGGGTCATCTACACCCACCGGATGACGCTGAACATCGTCCTGCATGCCGCGCTGCATGCACGGGTGCGCCACGGCAGCCGGACGCTCACCTACCTGCCGCTGTTCCACTCCGCGGGCCTCTACGCCGTGTCGACGCCGCAGTTCCACTATGGCGGCGCCGTGGTCGTAATGAAGCAGTGGGACACGCAGCAGTGCTTCCGCCACCTGATGGACCCCGAGCTTCGAATCACCCACGTGGTCGGGGTGCCAACCAGCTACATGCTGCTGAGCCAGCTGCCGGAGTTCGACAGCGCCCGCTTCCCGTCACTCGAGATCGCCGCGGTGGGCGGCGCACCGGTACCGCATCACCTGCTCGAGACCTGGGAGCGCAAGGGCTGCGAGCTGTCCCAGTCCTTCGGTCTGACCGAGGCGTTCAGCGTCGCCTACTGCCCGCCGGAGAAGGCGCACGAGAAGATCGGGTCCGCCGGCCACGCCCTGATGCACGTCGAGGTGCGAATCGGTGACCCGGACGGACACGAGCTGCCGCGCGGGACCGTCGGCGAGATCCAGG
>CAZXAS010000047.1:0-5361 GCA_964638185.1 uncultured Steroidobacteraceae bacterium
GGACCGCACGTCAACGCCGGCATGGACCCGGAAGACAACCAGGCAGCGTGGGCCCGCCTGAAGCGTGCCGTCGCGCTCGCTCCCGCCGCCAGCGAGCGCGAGCAGGCGTTCATCGAGGCACTGGCATCACGTTATGCGGAGAGCCCGCCTGAGTCGCGCCGTGGGCTCGACGAAGCCTACGCAGAGGCCACCGCGCGGCTGGTGGAGCAGCGCCCCGACGACCTCGATGCCGCAACGCTGCATGCCGAGGCGCTGATGAACCTCCAGCCCTGGGACTATTACGACGAGCAGCTGCAGCCGAAGGGCAACACGGCGAAGATCGTCTCGCTGCTCGAATCCGTCATCAGCCGCGACCCGGACCATGCCGGTGCACTGCACCTGTACGTCCACGCGGTCGAGGCCTCGGCCGCACCCGAGCGCGGCGTTCTGGCAGCCGATCGCCTGCGCGAGTTGATACCGGGCTCGGGGCACCTGGTGCACATGCCCGCACACATCTATTCGCGCGTCGGCCGCTGGCACGACGCGGTCATCGCCAACCAGCGCGCCATCCAGGCGGACGACATCTACCTGTCCATGTGCCGCGGCAACGCGCAAGGCGTGTACCCGCTCGGCTACGTGCCGCACAACCATCACTTCCTGTGGTTCGCCGCCAGCATGGAAGGTGCGAGCAGCATCGCCCGCGAAGCCGCGTTGCAGACGGCCGACCGGGTGAACCTGCCAGAGCTCATGCGCCAGCCCGGCTTCGCCGGACTCCAGCACTTCTGGATGACGCCCTGGTTCGACCGCGTGCGCTTCGGGCGCTGGGACGAGATCGTCGGTGCGCCGAACCCGGCCCCGGACCTGCCCTATGTCACGGCCATCTGGCATTACGCACAGGGAATGGCGGCGATCCGCCAGCAGCGCCTCGACGATGCCACCACCCATCTGGAGGCGCTCACGACACTTGCGGCCGATCCCGTGATGGAGACACTCACGGTGTGGGACCGCTACCCGCTGGCACATGCCGCCCGCATCGCCGAGCGCACCGTGACTGCGGAACTCGCGCTCGCCCGCGGCGAGACTGGCGCCGCCATCGAGGCGCTACGGCAAGCCGTCGCCATCGAAGACCAGATCCCCTACGACGAGCCGCCCGGCTGGCATGCCCCGGTACGACAGTCGCTCGGCGCCGCCCTGATGGCCGACGGCCGGCATGCCGAGGCCGAGTCGGTCTATCGCGAAGAATTGCGCCGGAACCCGGGCAACGGCTGGTCGCTCAAGGGACTGGAACTCGCGCTTGCCGCGCAGGGCAACGGTCAGGAGCGGCGCGAAGTCGGGGAGCTGTTCGCTGCAGCGTGGCAGAATGCCGACGTGGATCTCGACGCGTCGCGTTTCTGACTCAGGTCCGGCCTGGCGGCAATCAGGACCGCAGTACCACGGTGCGATTGCCGGCGACGAAGATCCGGTGCTCGGCGTGCCAGCGCACGGCGCGGTTCAGCACGACGCTCTCGAGGTCGTGGCCGATCTCCACGAGGTCGTCTGGTCCCAATGTGTGGTCAACCCGCTCGACACCCTGTTCGATGATGGGCCCCTCGTCGAGGTCTGCCGTGGCGTAGTGGGCGGTCGCGCCGATGATCTTCACGCCACGCTCGTAAGCCTGGTGGTAAGGCCTGGCACCCTTGAATCCGGGCAGGAAGGAATGGTGGATGTTGATGCAGCGGCCTGCGAGCCGCTGGCAGGCCTCATCGGTCAATACCTGCATGTATCGTGCAAGCACCAGCAGGTCGGAGCTCGTAGCGTCGAACAGGTCCAGGATGCGCGCTTCCTGTTCGGTCTTGCGACCCGGCTCGATCGGGTAGTGGTGAAACGGCAGCCCATGCCACTCGGCGAGACGCCGGTGAGTGTCATGGTTCGAGACGATGCCGACGATGTCGATCGGCAGCACCCCGATGCTCCAGCGATGCAGCAGGTTATTGAGACAGTGCCCCTGTCTCGAGACAGCCACCAGGACCCGGCACCTCGCGGTGGCGTCGTGCAGCGCCCAGTCCATGCGGTACCGCTCCGCAACCGGACGAAATTGTCGCGCCAGCTCCTCGCGATCGGGCAGCGCGTCGCCACGGAAGCTCGTCCGCATGAATGAGCGTTCGGAGTACTCGTCGACGAAATGTGCCGCCTCCGTAATCAGCCCCTTGCGCTCGGCGACGAAGCCGGCGATGGCCGCGACGATGCCGGTACCGTCCGGGCAGGACATCGTGAGGACATAGTTGTGGATCGAGGGCTCGAGGGTCACGCATCGTCCTCAGGGGCGGCGCATCATAGCATCGGCGCACTAGTGGAACGATGGCGCGGCTCACGTCATCAATTGCCGAGCCGCGCAAGTTGCGGGAAACTGAAACCAGCCGGTCAGGCCCGAGGGTCGGCCGCCGAGGCGCAGATGTCTGGCGCCGTCAGGGACGCTCATCGACCGTGGAGCATGCATGTCCGACGACGCACGCCTGGAGACGCTGGAGGTCAAGATCGCGCACCTGGAACGCGGCCTGCAGGATCTGAGCGACGTCGTCGTGCGCCAGCAGCGGGACCTCGAGCTGGCGCTACGGCACAACCGTCAGTTGCTCGAGCAGGTCGCCGCCCTGCAGGAACGGCTGCCGCGGCCGGCGACCGAGCACGAGATCCCGCCCCACTACTGATGTGACGTAGGCGCGGCTAGCTGCGTGACCCAGGCCGCGGACGGAAACGTCCGTGCGAGATGCGCTCGAGCAGCGCCTCGAGGGTGGCACGCTGTTCGCGGCTCAGCACTTCCGCCAGCAGCCGGTCCTGCTGGCGCACCCGCTCCGTGGCGCTTTCCAGCAGCACGCTGCCCGCCGGCGTCAGCCACGCGCCCTGGCTGCGCGGATCGTCCTCGCGGGCCCGGCGAACCACGATCACCTTGCGGCCGAGTTGGGCGAGCGCCTGGTTCACGGTGGACCGGTCCAGGAACAGCGTGTCGGCCAGCTCCGCCGGTCGCGCCCCGGCATTGCAGCGCACGAGTTCGAGCAGCGCGAACTGGATGGGCGTCAGCCTGACCGGGGCGAGCCGCCGGTCGAGGTCGCGCCGGATGGCGAGTCGTGCGGCACGCAGGCGAAAGGCGAACAGGCTGCCGACCAGACCTGGGTCGAGACTTGTCTGCTTCCCGTCGACGGCCTGCCGTGGTCGACCCTTGCCGCTGCTGCGCGCGACTGGCGTGACTTCGTCAGCATCATCGTCCTGGGGCAGTGCGTCATTGGTCACGAACCCACTCCTCCACGGTCATCCCAGCGGTTCGCGCGCCAGGTACTGGGCGGCGAGGTACTCCAGGTTGGCCCGGCCGGCAACCCGCATGAACGGCGCCACCAGCATCAGCACCTGGTAGACGCCATGGGCGATGGCGACGTCGGCACGCTCGCGCCGCGGATGGCGCACGGTGTCGAACGAGAGCCAGTAGAGCGTCAGCACGGTCACGTTGTGGGCCAGCGCCTCGATCTCGGAGGCGGTCGCCTCCAGTTCGCCGCTCTCGGCGAGCCCGAGGCAGATCCCGCGCGAGGTCTCGACGCAGCGGCCGAACACGGCGGTCAGCCGGTGGCCGGCACGGCGGTCCCGCGACATGATTCCCGACAGGTCGCGGAACAGGAACCGGAACTTCCAGATGGTCTCGAAGATGACGTGGAGCAGGAACCAGACGTCCTCCACGTCACGTGCCCGCCAGCTGTCGGGTGGCAGCAGCTCCTCGAACTCGGTCACGAAACGCTCCAGCAGGGCGCCGGTCAGCTGGTCCTTCTTGCGAAAGTGGTAGTGCAGGTTGCCGGCGCTGATGCCGACCTCGGTGGCGATCAGCGTGGTCGAAACGTTCGGCTCGCCGAGCTCGTTATAGAGCGCGAGCGTCGTATCCAGGATACGTTGGCGCGTCTGCCGCGCTGGGCGGGTCGCCGGGTCTGCGGGCATGAAAAAAGCGCCGGTGCACGTCGGTGACCCGATCGTACACCAGCGCCGAGGGGGGATCAGTCAGTAGTTCAGGCGGCGCGGCGGGTGACAGTCTTCCGCTTGGCCGGGGCGCGCTTGGCGCGGGCCGGCTTGGCCTTGGCCTTCACTTCCTTCTGCAGGCGATCGACGCGCCGGCTGAGCTTCTCGACCTCGTCCGCGGTCGGCAGGCCGATCTCGTGGATGACCTTGCTCATGCCCTTCTGGAAGCGCTGCTCGATGTCCGTCACGCGATCTTCCGCGACGTCCTGCAGTCCGCCCACGACCTTCTCGGTCCGTGCGCGCGAGCGGCGGGTCAGCTTCTCGCCTTCCTTGACCGCCAGCTGCACGACCTTGCCGATCTCGTCGCGCGTCGTCTCGAAGGCATGGAAATTGGCCTTCCAGATCGTCTGCGCCGACTTGCGGGTCGCCTTGCCGAACTCGCTGGTCTTGAGTTCATTGATGAATGTGTTCACGTTGTCGATCATGGCTGTGTCCTCGCGGGTTCGTGTCTGATTCCCGGAACAGCCGCTATGCGCACTGCCGTCCCATGAGGGAAGTTTCGGGAGTTTCACTAGGGAGTACACCCTAGCGTGAGGCGGGCCGGCGCCCTCAGAGCGAGGCGAACCACGCCTCGATGGCGCGCCGCTGGGCGGCATCCGGGAAAGGTTCCGCGGCAGCCTCCAGGTTCTCGCGCGCGTGCCGGGGGTTACGTGTGCCGGTGAGGACCACCGTCACCGCGGCCTCGGCCAGGACCCACTTCAGGAACAGCTGCGCGGCGCTCTGGCAGCCGAGCTCGGCGGCCTCCGGTGGCAACGCCCGGCCCCGTGCGCGGTCGATCATGGCGCCCTTGGTGAACGGCCTGTTCACCAACACCGCGATGCCGAGGTCGCGCGCCGCGGGCAGCAGGCGCGCGCCGGCCTCGGGCTCGGCCAGCGAGTAGTTCACCTGGATGAACTCCGGACGCAGCCTGCGCGCCTCGGCCTCGAGTTCCCGGTGCGCGGAGGCCTGGTAATGGGTGAGCCCGAGGTAACGCACCGCGCCCGCCTCGCGCGCGTCCTGCAAAGTCGCCCAATGCGCATCCAGGTCGAGCAGGTTGTGGACCTGGACCAGATCGAGCTGGCGGCGGCGCAGCAGCTGCTGGGACTGTGCGAGCTGCAGCCGCCCGGCCTCCTGTCCCCGGGTCCAGATCTTGGTGGCGAGAAACGTGCGGTCGGCGAGGCCAGCGGCGGTCACGATGTCGCCCACGCGCGCCTCGGACTGGCCGTACATCGGTGAGCTGTCGATGACCCGCCCCCCCTGCTCGACGAAGGCCCGGAGGGTGTTGGCGGCGGCCTCGAACTCCGGCCCGGCCGGCGGGGTATCGAAGACCTGCCAGGTCCCGAGCCCGAGCACCGGCAGTGCCTCGCCCGA
>CAZXAS010000047.1:5461-15763 GCA_964638185.1 uncultured Steroidobacteraceae bacterium
GGGTATCGAAGACCTGCCAGGTCCCGAGCCCGAGCACCGGCAGTGCCTCGCCCGAGGCGGGTATCTCGCGCCGCGCCGGTCCCGTCGTGTGCGCCTTCAATCCGGGCGCGGCGATACCGGCGCCCAGCATCAGCAGGGCCTGCCTGCGGTTCAGGAGCAGTGGACGGTTTCCTGGAGTCATGAAAGGCCTCCTCGCGCTCGCGGCATCCTCACAGACCCACCCCGATCACGAGGGTTCCGCAGGCGGTCAGGCCGTTGCCGGCGCCGTCGCTCCGCCCGTCTCCGCCACGCGGCGCCTGAAGCTCCGGCCCAGCGCCAGGCCGATCGCCACCATCACCGGCATCGCCGCGGCGCAGGCGATCGCGATGCCCGACAGCGCCATTCCCTGCTCCACCAGCGAGCGGTGCAGCCAGATCGCCCCGGTGTCGCTGCCGCGCTGCACCACCGTATCGATGAAGTTCTTCGCCTTGTACTTCGACTCGGGGTCGACCACCGTGAACAGCACCTCGCGTGCCGGCTTGGCCACCCCGAATTCGCCTGCCCGTCGCAACACCTGGGTCACCGCGAGCGGCAACAGCACCGGCGCCAGGGCCAGCCAGATGAAGCTGCCGAGCGCCACCAGTGGCAGGGTGACCAGCGCGCCGGACAGCCCGACCCAGCGGATGAGCCGTGCCGCCACGAATCCCTGCAGGACGAAGGCCAGGACATTGACGGCCAGGTCCAGACGGGCGAAGAAGCGGGTGCGCTCGGCCGCATCGGGGAAGTTCTGCTGCGCCGCCTGCTGGATCTCGGCGTACATGAAGGTACCGACGGTGGTGCCGACGGCGATCATGCAGACGACACCGAGCAGGTACGGCGAGCGCGCCACGCGAACGAGGCCCGACCAGGCACTCCCGCCGATCGGCCGCGAACTCTCCGGGCCGGTGCCGGGCGGTTCCCCATGCCGCTCGACCGACCAGTGTCCGAGCGCGCGGATGCACGGGATGGTCCCGACGAGCATCACCATGGCCAGCAGCACGAGGCCGGCCGTGCCGAAAGACAGGGCCAGCGACTGGGTCAGCAGCGGGCCCAGGATGGCGCCCGCCCCGCCTCCTGCGGTGATCGGCCCGAACAACCGCATCGCCTCCTCGCCACGGAACACGTCCGCCATGAAGCTCCAGAACACCGACACCACGAACATGTTGAAGACGGACAGCCAGACGAAGAAGGCAGCCGCGGTGTACGACGACGCCGGGTTGACGGTGAACGCGACATAGAAGAGCAACATGTTGGCGGCGAAGAAGCCGTAGACCACGGGCAGCAGCAGCCGCTTCCTGATGCGCGAGGCCAGTGCACCAAAGAGAGGCGTGATCGCCAGCATGACGAAGAAGGTCGCCGTGAACAGCAGCGGCAGGTTGGTGAGCCCGGCGGTACCGGCCATCGCGTCGCGAACGGGCCGCAGCAGGTAGTAGCTGCACAGCAACAGGAAGAAATACGTGAATGCGAGCAGCACCGCCCGCTCCTCGCCAGGTCGGGCGCCCAGCACCCTGCGGGCAATGGCTGCGGCCGGCATGTCAGGGACGGACCACGGACCCGGCGAGATGCGGACGCTGTCCCGCCTCGTCGCGCAACACGAACAGCCACTCGTCACCGGAATGCCAGTGACTGAGGCGGGTCTCCGACGGCAGGAACAGCGGCATCTTGAACTCGACGCTCACGCGGCACGCCGTCGCGGTGAGTGCAGGTCCGAGTGCAGCCAGCGAGCGGGCCATGGACCACATGCCATGCGCCACGGCGCGATCGAAGCCGAAGCGACGGGCGCTGAAGTCAGCAACGTGAATGGGGTTCAGGTCGCCGGACACGAAGCCGTAGCGGCGCCCGATGGCATGGTCGGCATGGATCGGGACCTCGGCCACGTCCTCGCCGCCCTCCGGCCTGGGTGCCCGCAGCGCCGCGCGCGCGCTGCGTGCCGCCTGGGTCCCGGAACTGCGGTGGCGGGCCAGCACGGTGCAGCGTTCGCGCCAGGCGACGGCACCGGACTCGACCAGCTCGGTGAACAGTTCGAACTCATGCCCGCGATCGGTCTCGCGGTGCCCCTCCACCCAGCTCTCGAGGCCATAGCTGCCGCTGGCGGGCAAGGGACGCAGCCACTCGATCTCGTTGGCGACGTGAATGAGGCCCATCAGGCGCACCACGAACGCCGAATCGGTGAGCAGCGCCAGGTGCAGCGGCATGGCAAGCACGTGCGGGTAGGCGATCGGCAACCCGCCGTCGTCGGGAAAACCGCAGACTTCTCGATACCGCGCGAGGTGGCGCGGGCGTATGCCGACCCGGGCAATGCCGCCTTCCAGCCGCGGCACCACCACGCCCGCCGGCACCAGGGCCGTACGGCGCGCGAACAGCGCACTCGGGTAGTAGCGCAGCATGCCCGGGGCACGCTCGAATCGACGGCTCACGGCGGCTCGTCCCACGCTGGCCTCGCTCGGGGATGGGCCGGCCGCGACGGACCAGGTCGCTAGTCGACAGCCCGGTCGATGGTCACGGTCATCGGTCCTGACGAAGCCGGATCATAACGGACCTCGCCGTACAGGTCGCCGCTCGATGCCACGGGCCGGCCGGACAGGGACACCCGGGCCACGATCGTCAGCTCGTCGACCTGCTTCAACGAGGTCCCGGGGATCATGGCATTGGCGTCGGTCAGGGTCAGCGACAGCGGCAGCTCGCCGCTGGATCGCCGGACCGCCGCAAGGGGCGGCCCGCCCGCCGGGCCACGGGCGAGGATGAACAGCGGCGTATTCGCCGGCACCCGGGCCGCGAGCTCCGGGGCGACGACGATATTGAGTGCGATGCCGTCACCGGCAGGCGCCGCGGCCGGGGCGGGCGCGGCTGCCGCCGACATGGCCGGCACTGCAGCGGCCGCCTGCCTGGGCGGCTCCGGGCTGCGCCCGAGCGACTGGTCGATCTCGGCGATGCGGGTGTCGAGGATCTGCAGGATCTCCTCCGGCGCGCCGAGGTCGCGCAGTGCCACCCAGCGCGCGCGTGCCGTCTCCAGGTCCTGCCGGCGGAATGCCGTCAACCCGCTGTACCACAGCGCCTTCGGCTGTGCCGGGTCGATCTGCACGGCACGCTCGAACAACTGGCCGGCCTCGCCCTCGAAGTCCGCCTCGTTCACCAGTACCCGCGCCTCGGCGTAGCCGAGCATCGCTTCCATGTCCTGGCCACTCGTGAGCACGTACGCCTTCTGGTAGGCGGTGAGCGCCTGCGCGTACTCGCCCATCACGACGTAGGTCCTGCCGAGCATCTTCCAGCCCTCGGCGTCGCCCTGCTCGGTCGCGAGGCGCTGCTCGAGCTGGGACGCCGCCTGCGCCAGCGAGGACATGCCACCGGCGCCATGCGAGGCCGCCGGGGTCTCGGCCGAGCCGTCCCAGGGCCACTCGCTCAGGTTGAAATAGAGCGCGAAGGCCGCGACCGGCAGGAACGCGGCCACTCCCACCGCGGCATTGCGCGCCGGACTCGGCGCGGCTGCGCCCGCCTCGCTGGCGCGCGGCTTGAGCAGCGGCCAGGCGACGAGCGCCACTGCCAGCACCGCCAGCACGGCGGCTAACACGAGGAATAGCGTCACGGAAGCTCCGATTCGTTGTCTGGGTCGAGTGCCCGGGGGTGCTCGCTGGCAAACCGGGCACGGCGCCGGATGACCATGAACGCCGCACCGAGTCCACCGAGGAGCAGCAGCGCCGGCGCGGCCCACAGCAGGTAGGTGCGCGCCGTCACCGGCGGCTTGTAGAGCACGAAGTCACCGTAGCGATCGGTGAGGAACGTGCGGATGTCGTCGTCGCTGCGACCTTCGGTCATCAGCTCGCGCACCTCGCGCCGCAGGTCCTGGGCGAGGGTCGCGTTGGAATCGGCGATGGTCTGATTCTGGCAGACCAGGCAACGCAGCTCGCGCGTCAGCGTTTCGTAGCGCGCCTGCATCGCCGGATCCTCGAAGGCCCGTTCGGCATCGATGGACAGGGCCGGCAAGGACCAGGCGAGCCCTAGCAGGACCAGGGTGGCACGAATCATGATTGTCCCCCGGCGGCACCCGTGACGAGCGGCAGGAACTGCTGCTGCCAGATCTCCATGGTCATCGGCCCGATCCGCTTGGCCAGGATCGTGCCGTCCGCGCCGACCAGGAAGGTCTCGGGCGCCCCGTAAACGCCCCAGTCGATCGCCGCCTGTCCATGCGGATCGAAGGCGACGCTCTCGTAGGGATTGCCGAGTTGCTTGAGCCAGCGTTGCGCCAGCGCACGGTCGTCCTTCCAGTTGAGCCCGACCATCGGCACGCCGCTCGTCATCGAGATCTTGAGCAGTGCATCGTGTTCCTGCCGGCAGCCGCCGCACCAGGTGCCCCAGACGTTGAGCAGGTACATCCGGCCGGCGTACTGCTCGGTGCCGACCGTGCGGGTCGGGTCCTCGAGATCTTCGAGCAGGAACTCCGGCGCCGGCTTGCCGATGAGCGGCGACGGGATCAGCGACGGATCCTTGCTGAGGCCCACGAGGAAGAACCCGACCAGGACGGCGAACAGCCCGACCGGGACCAGGAACTTCAGGTAGCGACTCATCGCGCGCCCTCCGCCGCGGCCCCGCCTGGCTGCACCGCCGGTTCACGCACCATGGCGCGGTAGCGACGATCCGAGGCCGCGACCAGTCCGCCCAGCGCCATGATGATGGCGCCGAGCCAGATGAAGCGGATGAGCGGCTTGTACTGCACGCGCATGCTCCAGCGGCCCTCGCCGAGATCCTCGCCCATGGCCACGAACAGGTCGCGCCGCAGCCGCGCGTGGATGCCCGCCTCCGTCATCGGGTTGCCACCCGACACGTAGAAGCGCTTCTGCGAGCGCAGCATCGTCACGACGTCGCCGCCGCGGCGGATGACGAACTCGCCCTCGATCGCCTCGAAGTTCGGGCCCTTCACCGGCCGGGTACCCATGAAGGTGAACTCGTAGCCGGAGAAGTCGGCGGTCTCGCCACTCGCCATGCTGATGTCGCGCTCGACCTTGTAGGACTGTACGCCGGTCACGCCCAGCACGAACAGGCCGACGCCGATGTGCGCGAGCGTCATGCCCCAGAAGCCTGCCGGCAGGCTCCGCCACCTGTCCCGCTTCCTGAATGGCTCCATCAGCGCCGAGGCGAGGATCCAGAAGGCCGCCGTGAAGCCCACGACGCCCATGAAATGGACCTCGCCGTAGGCCAGCGCGCTCACGACCACGGCGGCTACGACGGCGCCGGCGCACATGATGGCGAGCGGTCGCACGACCGGGCCGAGCCGGCTGACCTTCCACACCGCGTGCATGCCGACCGGCAGCAGCAGGACGAGCGGCAGCGTCGGGATCAGGAATGCGACGTTGAAGTACGGCGGGCCGACCGAGATCTTGCCGAGCTCCAGGGCGTCGAGGAACAGCGGATAGAGCGTGCCGAGGAGGATGAGTGCCGTGGCCGCGACGAGGAGTGCATTGTTGAACAGCAGGAATGCCTCGCGCGACGCGAGCTCGAAGCCGCCCTCGGACTTCATCAGCGGCGCCCGCCATGCATAGAGCGCCAGTGCACCGCCGATGACCGCGACCAGGAAGCCGAGGATGAACAGGCCGCGCGCCGGGTCGGTCGCGAAGGCATGCACCGACACCAGTACGCCCGAGCGGACCAGGAAGGTCCCGAGCAGGCTCAGGGAGAATGCACTCACCGCCAGGAGCAGGGTCCAGCTCTTGAACAGGCCGCGCTTCTCGGTGACCGCCAGGGAATGGATGAGCGCCGTGCCCATCAGCCAGGGCATGAAGGAGGCGTTCTCCACCGGATCCCAGAACCACCAGCCGCCCCAGCCCAGTTCGTAGTACGCCCACCAGCTGCCGAGCGCGATGCCGATCGTCAGGCACAGCCACGCTCCGTGCGTCCACGGACGGCTCCAGCGCGCCCACAGCACGTCGCGGCTGCCCTCGATCATCGCCGCGCAGGCGAATGCGAACGGGATGGCGAGCCCGACGTAGCCGAGATAGAGCATCGGCGGGTGGATGGCGAGCGCGAAGTCCTGCAGCAGCGGGTTGAGGTCATTGCCCTCCGGCACCGCCGGCACCAGCCGGTCGAACGGGTTGGAGGTGAACAGCATGAACAGCAGGAAACCGACGCTGACGAGCCCCAGCACGCCGAGCACCCGGCTCTTGAACGTGAGAGGAACCGCCCGGTTGAGTGCCGCGACACCGAGCGTCCAGGTGGCGAGGATCAGCCCCCATAGCAGCAGCGAGCCCTCGTGCCCGCCCCAGGCCGCGGAGATGCGGAACAGGAGCGGCAGCAGCGAGTTCGAGTTGGTGGCGACGTACTTGACCGAGAAGTCGAAGTCGATGAAGGCGTAGATGAGCGCGCCGAACGAAAGCGCCAGCATGACCCACTGGCCGGCGACGGCCGGCTGCGTGGCGCGCATCCATGCCACGTTGCCGCGCGAGGCGCCGACCAGGCCGAAGAAGGCCTGCGCCAGCGCCAGCAACAACGCCAGCACCAGCGCGAAGTGACCGAGTTCAGGGATCACGACGCGCCACCCGGGGAATGCGGCGTCTGCAGCGTGTCGGCGACTTCGGGCGGCATGTAGTTCTCGTCGTGCTTGGCCAGCACCTCGTCCGCGACGAAGTAGCCCTCGCCGTCGAGCTTGCCGTGGGCGATGACGCCCTGCCCCTCACGGAACAGGTCGGGCAGCAGGCCCGAGTACCTGACCGGGATCGACTGGACGTTGTCGGAGACGACGAAGCGGACCTCGATGTCACCGGGCGTGCGCTGCACGGTACCGGCGGTCACCAGGCCGCCGAGGCGGAATGCGCGCTCGCTCGGCGCCTCGCCGGCCGTCACCTGCGAGGGACTGTAGAAGTAGAGCAGGTTCTCCTGCAGGGCCTGCAACGCGACCGCGGCCGCGGCACCGACTCCGACGACGATGGCCGCCACGGCCAGCATGCGCTTGCGACGGGGTGTCATGAACGTGTCTCCTCGATCTGCAGACGGCGCGCCGCGGCGCGGCGAGCCTCGACATGCGCGCGGCGCGCGCTCCAGATGTTCCACAACAGCACGGCGATCGTGAGGCCGAAGGCCGGCCACAGGAATGCACCGTATCCACCCATGTCAATGAACTCGGCGATATTCATCGCGACAGCGCCTCCTTGAGCCAGGTGGCGTTGCGCTCACGCCTGATGACCTCGGCGCGCAGCCGCACGAACAGCACCGCGGCAAAGTACAACTGGAAGCCGAGGATCATCACCAGCAGCGGCCAGAGCATGTCGCCGGGCATCGACGGCTTGTCGAGCTTGGTGATGGTCGCCCCCTGGTGCAGCGTGTTCCACCAGTAGACGGAGTAATGGATGATCGGCAGGTTGATGACGCCCACGAGCGCCAGGACCGCGCTGGAGCGGTCGGCGCGCTGCGGATCCTCGATCGAGGAACGCAGCGCAATGAATCCCAGGTACAGGAACAGCAGGATGAGCTCGGAGGTCAGCCGCGCGTCCCACACCCACCAGGTGCCCCACATCGGCTTGCCCCACAGCGAGCCGGTGGCGAGCGCCACGAAGGTGAACCAGGCGCCGATCGGCGCGGCTGCAGCGGCGACCGCTTGGGCGAGCTTCATGCGCCAGATGAGGCCGATGCCCGCGGCAATCGCCATGGTCGCGTAGATGAACATCGACATCCAGGCCGCCGGGGCATGGACGTACACCATGCGGAAACCGTCGCCCTGCTGGTAGTCGGCCGGGGCCAGCACCAGCCCGCCATACAGCGCGAGCACGATCAGGATGCCCGCCGGCCAGGCGAACCACGGCGTCAGCGTACCGGCAAGCCGGTAGAAGTGCGGCGGCGAGGCGAACTTGTGGAACCAGGTCCAATCCATGACTACTCCATGCTGACCTTGAGTGCGGCCGACGTGGCGAAGGGCCCCAGCGTCAGGCTCAGGATGAACATCGCGGCGAGCAGCAGGAGCGGCCCGCTCGACTCGTCGCCCATGATCGCCATGTCGACCGCGCGCGCGCCAAAGATCAGCGCCGGCATGGTCAACGGCAGGACCAGCAGCGACAACAGCACGCTGCCACGGCGCACACCGAGCGTCAGCCCGGCGCCGACGGCGCCCAGGAAACTCAGTATGCCGGTGCCGAAGGCGAGCGACACCACCACCGTCCACTGGGCGCCTGCCGGTACGGCGAGCGAGGCGGCCACCAGGGGCGCCGTGACCACGAGCGGCAGGCCGCTGACGGTCCAGTGGGCCGCCGCCTTGATGAGCGCCAGCCACCACAGCGGCTGGCCGGACAGCACCAGCTGCTCGAGCGTGCCGTCCTCGTAGTCGGAGCGGAACATGAATTCCAGCGCCAGCAGGGCCGACAGCAGGGCGGCCACCCAGACGATGCCCGCGGCGACCTGCCGGAGCTGGCTCATCTCCGGACTCAGGGCCAGCGGGAACAGGGTGGTGACCATCAGGAAGAAGACAACCGGCTGCGTCACCTGTTCCCAGCGACGGAAGGCGAGTTTCAGGTCCCGGGCGAACAGCAATCCGCCCGCACGCAACAGTCCTGTGGGCTGCATCAATTGAGTTCAGCCAGGCGCGGGCGGATGCCCGGGATCTCTAGGCCCTGGTGGGCGGCCAGGGTGACCATCCCGCCCGCGGCCGCATGGTCGCCGATCAGGCCCGAGAACAGCGCCACGCCCGCGATGTCGAGGTTCGTAAAGGGTTCGTCCAGGACCCAGAGTGCCGCGCCGAGCAGCAGGATGCGGCACATGGCCAGGCGCCGTCGCTGGCCGGCCGACAGGACCCGGGCGGGCAGGTCGCGGCAGCGCAGGATGCCCAGGCGGTCGAGGGTCGCCTCGATCTCCAGGCGCCCCAGCGGCCGGCGCACACCGACGTTGTAATGCAGGTTTTCGAAGCTGGTCAGGTCGCCCTTGAGCGCGTTTTCGTGACCGAGGTAGGCCAGCTCGAGATTGTATTCATCGCGCCCGCTGCGGATCGGGCGCCCACGCCAGGCGACCTCGCCCTCCTCAGCCGGCAACAGGCCGGCGAGCACCCTGAGCAGGGTCGTCTTGCCGGTGCCATTCGGCCCGGCGACGTGCACGACCTCGGCCGGCTTGACGTCGAGGTCGACGCCACGGAGCACGTGGCGGTCGCCCCGCCAGACGTGGATGCCGCGTGCTGAAAGACCGTCCGGTTGCGGAGCGTTCACGCCCTGCCGACCCCTGTTTTGAAACTGCGCGGACTATACCAGACCTACGAACTACTCTTCGTATGTGGCGAACCCAAAACGAGTCGTGGATTTCCGGGGTTGTACCTGTGGCACTGCCCTCCTCCCGCAGGCCGGTAACAGCCTGCGGGAGGTCGCCGGGCGTCATGCCGGCAGGCGGGTGGCGGTGACGACCACTTCCGGCAGCTGCGGCAGCGGGATCGTGGCCGAGCCGAAACCGTTCAAGGGGGACACGACCTCGTCGGTCTGCGGCAGGCTCGGCGCCCACAGGCCGAGCTGGCCGGCGGCGAGGATCGCCGCGAAGGCGGCGACGACGACCGTGGCGAATCCGACGCGACGGGTGGCGGACGGGGTGTAGGCGAACATGGCAACCTCCTTCTGGATCCTGGGCCGGCAACACTGCGTCGCCGGCCTTTCATGGGTTGCTACTGTCCGCCCCGCAGCGCGGCCGAACAAACCGGATTACTGATGCCGCGTTAAGGAAAACTGAAGGTGGTGCCCCGGACAGGGATCGAACCTGTATGGCCTTGCGGCCAGCGGATTTTAAGTCCGCAGCGTCTACCAGTTCCGCCACCGGGGCCGGGGGCCGGAAAGCAAGCGGCCGGCATGACGCCGGCCGCGTGCGGTCACGTCGGGGCAGGTTTCAGCCGCCCGATGCCCAGTATGCCGCGATATCCGCAGCGTCGGCATCCGACACCGTCACCTTCTCCTTCTTGTGCTCGATCTCGCCGGCGACGACATCCTTGATGGACTTCAGGATGTCGGCCTCGCTCACGCCTTCGAAATCGGCGGGCTCGTGGCAGTCGGCACAGGCATCGGCCTTGGCCTTGCCAGCCGCAGCGTCACCGGCGAGCGCCGGCCCGGCCAGCATCAGTGTGGTTGCGGCGACCGCCGCGGCGAGCAGTTTGCGATCCATGGTCGAGGCTCCTCTGTCCAGTCCTGTTGGGGTGTCCGGTACTGCCCGGAACGCGCGGAACTGTAGCACGGGCGACCTGAACGGCAGCCTAACGGATATCCGCAGGAGGGTTTCGGAGGGGGGTGGAGGCTAGGGTCGGAATCGAACCGGCGTACACGGCTTTGCAGGCCGCTGCAT
>CAZXAS010000048.1:0-2903 GCA_964638185.1 uncultured Steroidobacteraceae bacterium
CCTGCCGCGCGGCTGGACGCTGGCCCAGGCCGCCGAGGCGCGCCGCAGCGACCCGGCACGCGTCGAGCGCGCCGCGCGCGAGTCGATGAAGGTCCACGTCGAGGCCATGCTGGCGCTGAAGCAGCGCGGTGCGGTGGTGTTCGACTACGGCAACAACATCCGCCAGGTCGCCTACGACGAGGGGCTGAAGAACGCCTTCGCCTTCCCGGGCTTCGTGCCGGCCTACGTACGCCCACTGTTCTGCGAGGGCATCGGCCCCTTCCGCTGGGTCGCGCTGTCGGGCAATCCCGAGGACATCTACCGCACCGACGCGAAGGTCCGGGAGCTCATCCCGCACGACGCGCACCTGCATCGGTGGCTGTCGATGGCGCGCGAGCGCATCCGCTTCCAGGGACTGCCGGCGCGCATCTGCTGGGTCGGCCTAAAGGACCGCGCACGGCTCGGCCTCGCGTTCAACGAGATGGTGGCGAAGGGCGAGCTCGAGGCGCCGGTCGTCATCGGCCGCGACCACCTCGACTCGGGCTCGGTGGCGAGCCCCAACCGCGAGACCGAGTCGATGCTGGACGGCTCGGACGCGGTGTCCGACTGGCCGTTCCTCAATGCCCTGCTCAACACGGCGAGCGGTGCCACCTGGGTGTCGATCCACCACGGCGGGGGTGTCGGCATGGGCTTCTCGCAGCATGCCGGCGTGGTGATCGTCTGCGACGGCAGCGCAGCGGCCGCGGCGCGCATCGCCCGCGTGCTCAGGAACGATCCCGCCACCGGGGTGATGCGCCACGCCGACGCGGGCTACGAGACCGCGATCGCCTGCGCCCGTGAACAGGGCCTCGACCTGCCGTCGCTGGAGTGAACCGACCATGACCGTGATCACGCTGCCCGCGGGCGCCGCGAAGCTCGAGCAGTTGCGCGCCATCGTGCGCGGCAGCGACAAGGTGGTGCTGGCCGAAGGCTGGCGCAGTGGCGTCGAGCGCGCGGTCGACGCGGTGAAGACGCGGCTCGACGCCGGCGAGGCGCTCTACGGCATCAACACCGGTTTCGGCCGACTGGCCAAGACCCGCATCGGGCCGGAGGAACTGGCGCGACTGCAGCTGTACATCGTGCGCTCGCATGCGGCCGGTGTCGGCGAGCCGCTGGCGGACGCCGTGGTGCGCCTCGCCATGGTGCTCAAGGCCGCGAGCCTGGCACGCGGCATGTCGGGCGTCCGCCCGGTCGTGATCGAGCGGCTGCTGCAGTTCGTCAACGCCGGTGTCCTGCCCCGCGTGCCGTCGCAGGGCTCGGTCGGCGCGTCGGGCGACCTGGCACCGCTCGCGCACCTGTCGCTCGCACTCATCGGCGAGGGCACCGTGCACTTCGGCGGGCGGGTGATGCCGGCGGCCGAGGCGCTCGCGGCCACCGCGATCGAGCCGATCGAGCTCGGCCCGAAGGAGGGGCTCGCGCTCCTGAACGGGACCCAGGTGTCGACGGCGCTCGCGCTCGCCGGCCTGTTCGAGGCCGAGGACCTGCTCATCGGCTCGGTGCTCACCGGCGCGATGTGCGTCGACGCCGCGCTCGGCAGCCGCGCGCCGTTCGATGCGCGGATCCAGGAGGCGCGCGGGCATCCCGCGCAGGCCGACATCGCGACCGCATTCCGGACCGTGCTCGCGCACAGCGACATCGAGCGCTCGCACGCCGATTGCGACCGGGTGCAGGACCCGTACTCGCTGCGCTGCCAGCCGCAGGTGGCGGGCGCCTGCCTGCAGCAGCTCAGGGATGCCGCGCGCGTGCTCGAGATCGAGGCCAACGGGGTCTCGGACAACCCGCTGGTGTTCGGCGAGGCGGGGGAAGTACTGTCCGGCGGCAACTTCCATGCCGAGCCCGTCGCGTTCGCGTCGGACAACATGGCGCTCGCCATCGCCGAGATCGGCGCGCTGTCGGAGCGGCGCACGGCCATGCTCATCGACTCCTCGCTGAGCCAGCTGCCGCCGTTCCTGGTGGAGCAGGGCGGGCTCAACTCCGGCTTCATGCTGGCGCAGGTGACGGCCGCCGCGCTCGCCAGCGAGAACAAGTCGCTGGCGCACCCGGCCTCCGTCGACAGCCTGCCGACGTCCGCCAACCAGGAGGACCACGTCAGCATGGCGACGTTCGCCGCGCGGCGGCTGTCGCAGATGGCCGAGAACACCCGCGGCGTGCTGGCCATCGAGCTGCTCGCCGCGGCGCAGGGCATCGACTTCCGTCGCCCGCTCGAATCATCGGAGCCGCTCGAGGCCGCCCACGCGCTGCTCAGGAAGCAGGTGGCCTTCTATGACCACGACCGGCACTTCGCGCCGGACATCGAGGCGGCCAAGGCGGTGATGCGCGACGAGCGCCTGCTCAGGCTGGTGCCCGCCGGCCTCACGCCGAGCCGCGGCTGAGGGCTCTCAGGCGGCGAGCGCCGCGGCCAGCTGGCGGCGCAGTGGCAGGTTCCTGATGCGGATGCCGGTGGCCGCGAAGATCGCGTTCGTCAATGCCGGCGCCGCGGTCGGGATCCCCATCTCGCCGCATCCCGAGGGCGACTCGGTCGACGGCATGATGTGCACCTCGATCCGGGCAGGCATCTCGGCCAGCGTCGCCAGCGGATAGTCGTCGAAGTTCGATTCGCGCACCCGGCCCGCCTCGATCGTGGTCTCGAGATTGAGCGCGGTGCTCAGTCCGTCGATGGTGCCACCCTGCATCTGCGCCTCGATGCCGAGCGGGTTCACCGGCTGGCCGCAGTCGATGGCGCACACCACCCGGCGGAACGCCAGGTCGCCGGCCTCCGACACCTCGACCTCGATCGCATGCGCCGCATAGCCGCCGAAGGTGAAGTGCGCCGCGAGGCCGATGCCGCGACGCGGGCCGGGACGGCGTCCCCAGCCGATCTCCTTCGCCACTTTCTCGAGCACGGC
>CAZXAS010000048.1:3003-15635 GCA_964638185.1 uncultured Steroidobacteraceae bacterium
GCGGGCCGGGACGGCGTCCCCAGCCGATCTCCTTCGCCACTTTCTCGAGCACGGCACGCAGCCGCGCGGTGCTGAACTGCGGTCCGCCGTGCCCGCCGTACTCGAGCACGCGGCCCTCGCCGAGCATCGCAAGGCGCAGCGCCAGCGGATCCTGGCCCGAGGCATGGGCAAGCTCGTCGAGGAAGCTCTGCACGACGAAGGCATTGGCCGTGTGCGCCGGCGCGCGCCACGATCCTCGCGGGATGCCGCTCGTCACCGCGTGCCACTCGAGCCGGAGGTTGTCCACCAGCTGCGCCGGAAAGTCGTCCGGGTAGATCTCCGCGGTCCACATCTCCTCATCCGGCAGGTTCGGACGGCGGTAGTACTTCGAGGCGCTGGCGAGCCGCTGCGCCCAGCCCGTGACTCGTCCGGTGTCGTCGAGCGTGGCGATCATGTGGTGGTGGCCGAAGGGCCGGAAGAAGTCATGCTGCAGGTCGTCCTCGCGGGTCCACAAGAGCTTGATCGGCTTGCCGGTCGCCTTCGAGATGAGCGCCGCCTCGCCGACGAAGTCATTGCTGAGGCGACGGCCGAAGCCACCACCCGAACGGGTCATGTCGACCGCGATGGCCGGCCGTGGCAGGCCGGTGAGCGCATGCACCATGCGCTGCGCGCCGGCGGGGCTCTGCATCGGCGCGATCACGCGGGCGCGCTCCGCCTCGACGTGCACGAAGGCGTTCTGTGGCTCGAGCGGGGCGTGCGACACGAACGGCACCCGATACCGCGCTTCGACGGTTCGCGTGGCGGCCTCGCGCGCCGCGGCGAAGTCGCCGTCGTCGCGCACCACGCGTCCCTCGCGCGAGAGCAGTTCGTCGCACTGGCGGTCGAGCGTCGCGCTCGACTCGCCGGCGAAGGGCCCGTGCGTCCATTCGACGTCGAGCGCCTCGCGACCCCTGAGCGCCGACCAGGTGTCGTCCGCGACCACCGCGATGCCGGTGGCCAGGATGCTGGTGATCGGCTCGCCGGGCTTCGGTCCCTCGATCACCACGACGTCGCGTACGCCGGGGACCCGCCGCGCCGCGGAGTCGTCATAGCGCGCGATGCCGCCGTCGAAGTACGGGCAGCGCAGCATCACGGCGGTGAGCGCGCCGGGTGGGCGGACGTCGATGCCGTAGCGCGCGCGTCCGGTCACGATGTCCCGGGCGTCGACCACGCGCCGTGCCCGCCCGATGATGCGGTACTCGGCCGGCGTCTTGGTCGCGACCGGCTCGAGCGGCAGTTGCAGGGTCGCGGCGCGCGCGATCAGCTCGCCGTAGCGCAGGCGGCGGCCGTCGGCGTGAAGGGCCGCGCCGGCGCGCGTCGTGACGGTGCCCATGTCCACGCCCCAGGCGGCGGCCGCCGCGGCGCGCATCAGCCAGCGCCCCTGCGCACCGACCTGGCGCAGGTCGGCCCAGGCGTCGGGGATGTTGGTGCTGCCACCGGCGCCCTGCGGGCCCCACTTCCAGCGCGGCGCCTCGCCGCTGAAGTCGATCCCGAGTGGCAGCTGCTCGACCGTGACGTCGTCCCAGTCGACGTCGAGTTCCTCGGCCAGGATCATCGGCAACGAGGTCTTCACGCCCTGGCCGATTTCCGCGCCGCGTGCACCGATGGTGACCCGGTTGTCCGGGTCGATGCGCACATACAGGCCGAACGGATTCGGCGGCGCGACCGCCGGGGTCTCGGCGGCCTCGGCGACGCCGCCGAGGCGTCCGAGCGTCGGCCACAACAGCAGGCTGCCGCCGGCGGTCAGCGTTGCCGACAGGAACAGGCGACGGCTGACTTTCACCGCCGTGCTCATCGGCCTGCCCCGCCGTCGGCGGCCGCTCGCATGGCCTGCGCCGCGCGCGTGATCGCGCTGCGTACACGGACATAGGTCCCGCAGCGGCACAGGTTGGTGATCGACTCGATGTCGGCGGGTGCCGGGTCGGGCTTGCGTGCGAGCAGGTCCACCGCGGCCATGATCTGCCCGGCCTGGCAATAGCCGCATTGCGCGACGTCCTCGTCGAGCCAGGCCTGCTGCACCGGGTGCAGGCCGTCGCGGCCGAGTCCCTCGATGGTGGTGACGGAGCGGCCGGCGGCGGCGCGCATCCGCAGCATGCACGAGCGCCGGATCCGCCCGTCGACCAGCACCGAGCAGGCGCCGCAATACCCGCCGCCACAGCCGAACTTGGTGCCGGTGAGTCCTGCGTGATCGCGCAGGTACCACAGGAGCGGCATCTGCGGGTCGCCGTCGAAACGGGCGCGGGCGCCATTGATGTCCAGTTCGATCATGGCGTGGCTCTCCTCGATGGCGGCAGGTCGTCGCCGATCATAGGCACGACGCCGCGCTTGCCGGACTCGGCCCATCGCGTTCGCGGCTCGCTTCATCGCTGGCCGGGTGACCCCCGGTCCGCCGCCCGCATGGCGATCGCCGCCACTTCGAACCATAATCGGGGCGACTTTCGAGGCGGGGCGGCCGATGACCTCCGACACTGCACCGGGCGCACCGCTGCCGCCCTGGACGACCACGCTCGGCTACGCGGGACTGGCGCCGTTCGCGGCCGGCGCATTCGCCATGCTGGCGTGGACCGACGAGGCGTCGCGGACCTTGGCGGCGGACGCGCTGACCGGGTACGCCGCGGTCATCCTCTCGTTTCTCGGAGGCGTGCACTGGGGCCTCGTGCTGCCGGGAGCGCCGGCGCACGCGAACCGACTGCTGGCGATCGGCGTGCTGCCGGCACTCGCGGGCTGGGCGGCGCTGTTCCTGCCGTTCGAGAAATGCGTCGCGGTGCAGGTCGGTTGCTTCGGCGCCTTCTGGTTGTACGAGCAGCGCGTGCTCGGGCCTGCCGTGCTCCCGATCGCCTACCTGGGGTTGCGCCGGTGGCTCACGCTCGGCGTGGTCGCCCTGCTCGGCCTGGCAATGATGTCGCGGACGCTGGTGCCCGGGACTCACTGAGGACGAAACATGGCTGGTACACGAAGCTTTACGCTCGACACGCTGCTCGGCACCATGCCGCAGCACGGGACCGTGCGCTGGATCGGCGTCCGGCCGGCGCGCGGCGAGGCCGCGAGGCCGGTGATCGAGGCCGAGGCCGAGCCCGGCCAGGGGCTCGCCGGCGACCGCTTCAAGGGCACGCCGGCCAGCAAGCGGCAGGTGACGCTGATCCAGGCCGAGCATCTCGACGCCGTCGCCTCGATGCTCCAACGCGACAGCGTCGACCCGGTGCTGACCCGGCGCAACATCGTCGTCGGCGGCATCAATCTCTATGCGCTCCGGCACGCGAAGTTCCGCGTGGGCGAAGTGCTGCTCGAAGGGACCGGCATCTGCGCCCCCTGCGCGAGCATGGAGCAGTCGCTCGGTGCGGGCGGCTTCAACGCCATGCGGGGCCATGGCGGCATCACCGCGCGGGTGCTGGAGCCCGGCCGGATCCGTGTCGGCGACACGGTGCGGATGATCGAGGCGGGGGTGCTCGGCACCGAGGAGACTTAGGCCCGATGAACGACGCTGCCGACCTCGATCGTCGGCGCTGGCTGGCGCTCGCCGCCGCGGCCGGCCTCGGCGCGGCTGCTCCGGCGACCGCGCGGGCGTCGGGCGATGCGGGCTGGCTGCGACTGCGACGCGTGGTCACGACCGACGGCGCCGACGGGCGTGGCGTGGTGCTGGCGGACGGCGAGCCGGGCAACACCCTGGTGCTGAATGGCACACGCATCACCCGGCTGTGGGAATCCGGCGCGGTGCCGGTGCCGCTGCCGGCAACGACCGACCTCGGCGCCACGGCCGGCAACGCCTATCGCGAGGGCTTCCGCGGCACCAGCTTCTACCTCGCGGAGATACCAGGTGGCGCCGCGGCGCCCGAGATCCCGATGCATCGCCAGGACACGCTCGACTACATGGCGGTCATGTCCGGGCGCATCGCGCTCGTTCTGGAAGACCGCGAGCTGGTGCTCGATCCTGGCGACACGCTGGTGCAGGCCGGCAACCTGCACACCTGGATCAATCGCTGGCCGGAGACCTGCGTGCTGCTGTTCGTCGTCGTGGCGGGCGAGCGGGGGCCGGCGGCGGCGGGTTGAGGCGCACTACGGCGTCGCTTCGCAGGCCGGGTTGCCCTTGTCGAACACGATGCGCCACACGCCGGGTGCTTCGCGCCGCCAGATCGAGGTGAAGCTGCCGATGACGCGACCGTCGGGGTCGCGCACCGGTCCGCTGCTCAAGGCCAGCGTGCCCGAGTCGAGCGCCTGCACCTGTTCCGGCTCCCAGGAGAACGGCGCGGCGGGTGACTCGAAGAAGCGCTGCCACCCCGCAGCGACGGCGCGCTTGCCGCGCAGTGGCTCCGGTCCGGAGAAGAACACCGTGTCCTCGGCAAGGAACGTGGCAAAGGCCGCGTGATCGCGCTCGGCCATGGTGCGCGCGAACGCGCGCTCGGTGGCAGCGACCTCCTCAGCGAGTTCCGCGGCCGGTGGCATGGCGGTCGTCGCGCAGCCACCGAGCCCGGCGGCCGCGAGCGCGGCCGCGGCGATCGTCGTACGCATCATCGCGATCCTCCTTCATAGTCGGTGGCGACGAGACCGTAGAGTTCGACGTCCTCGTAGCGGTCGTTCCTGAGCAGGTGGCCGACGAGGCGTCCCTCGTACCTGAGCCCGATCTTCTGCATCACCCGCCCCGATCCGGGGTTGCTGCCCAGGTGATGGGCATGGATGCGGTGCAGACCCAGCTCCTCGAAACCAAAGCGCAACAGGCGCCGCGCGGCGTCGGTCGCATAGCCGAGGTTCCACCATGGCTTGCCGATCCAGTAGCCGAGTTCGCCGGCGTGGTTGGCGTCATCGAGTTTCAGGCTCATGCAGCCGATGAGTTCCCCGGCGGGCTTGCGGCAGACCGCGAACGCGACTCCTTGCCCGCGGCTCCACTTGCGCCGTTCGCGACGGATCCAGGTCTCGGCCATGCCGTCCTCGTAAGGATGCGGGATCTCGCGCGTCATCAGCGCGACGTCCGGATCACCGACCAGCAGCTGCACCACGGGTGCGTCGGCGAGCGCGAACGGTCGCAGCTGCACGCGGGCATCGTCGAGGACTGGCTGCTGTGTCACGTGTGCGTTCCCGTCCGCGCATCCTGCATGCGCAGGGATCGATGTTGCACCAGGGCCGGGCCGGCCGATTATGCCGCGCCAACGCGGCCGGCACGTCGCGGGCGCATGGGAGTCGCGACGCAGGCAGGGTATAGTGGCGGTTTGCATTGCAAAACAAGGCGGGGCGTCGTCGATGCAGCGGGTTGGACTGATTGGCTGGCGCGGGATGGTCGGTTCCGTGCTGGTGGAGCGGATGCGGGCGGAGGGGGACTTCGGGCTCATCGAGCCGGTGTTCTTCTCCACCTCGCGACCCGGCCTTCCCGGGCCGGACGTGGGCAGGCCCACGGCCCCGGTGGCGAATGCGAACGACGTCGCCGCGCTCGCGACCTGCGACCTGCTGATCTCCTGCCAGGGCGGCGACTACACGGCGGCCGTGCACCCGCGGCTGCGCGAGGCCGGCTGGAGCGGCCACTGGATCGACGCCGCCTCGACCCTGCGCATGCGCGACGAGGCGATCATCGTGCTCGATCCGGTGAATCTCGAGGTGATCGAGGCCGGCCGCGCGCGCGGCGTACGCGACTGGATCGGCGGCAACTGCACGGTCAGCCTGATGATGATGGCGCTCGGCGGTTTGTTCCGCGCCGGCCTGGTCGAGTGGGTGACGGCCATGACCTACCAGGCCGCCTCCGGCGCCGGGGCCCAGAACATGCGCGAACTGCTCGCGCAGATGGGCTACGCCCATGCGGCGGCGGCGGAACTCCTGGCCGACCCGGCGAGCGCGATCCTCGACATCGACCGGCGCGTCAGCGCGGCCCTGCGCGATCCGGCACTGCCGCGGCAGAACTTCGGTCACGCGCTGGCCGGCAGCCTCCTGCCGTGGATCGACAAGGACCTGGGCAACGGCATCAGCCGCGAGGAATGGAAGGCCGGCGCCGAGGGCAACAAGATCCTCGGTCGCAGCGCCGACCCGGTGCCGATCGATGGCCTGTGCGTGCGCATCGGCGCGATGCGCTGCCACAGCCAGGCGCTCACGGTGAAGCTGACGCGCGACCTGCCGCTCGCCGAGATCGAGGCACTGATCGCCGGCGGCAACGACTGGGTACGAGTGGTGCCGAACGAGCGCGACGCCAGCCTCGAGCAGCTGACCCCGGCGAGCGTCACCGGCTCGCTCGAGGTGCCGGTGGGCCGGTTGCGCAAGCTCGCGATGGGAGGCGAGTACCTCTCCGCCTTCACCGTCGGCGACCAGTTGCTGTGGGGCGCCGCCGAGCCCCTCAGGCGCACGCTGCGCATCCTGCTGGAGGCCTGAACCCATCGTCACCCCCGTCCCCGGCGCGCCCCGCCCGCCGCGCGGCGACCTCGGGGTGCTGCTCGCGCATCCGGGGTTCACGCGCTTCCTCGCCGCGCGGCTCGCCGTGTCGGTCGCGGTACAGATGCAGACCGTCGCGGTCGGCTGGCAGATCTACGAGATCACCCGCGATCCGCTCGACCTCGGCCTCATCGGCCTGTCGCAGTTCCTGCCGTTCGTCGTGCTGGTGCTGCCGGCGGGACATTTCGCCGATCGTCACCTGCGCCAGCGCGTGCTGTCGGCCTGCTATGCCCTCGAGTTCGCCTGTGCGCTGTTGCTGCTCGCCTTCACGCTGGCGGGCCTCACCGTGGTGTGGCCGGTGTTCGCGGTGATGGTGCTGTTCGGCGTGGCGCGCGCCTTCGCCATGCCGACCGGCCAGGCGCTGCTGCCGAACCTCGTGCCGACGGCGCTGTTCGGTCGCGCGGTGGCGGTCAACTCCACCACCTGGCAGCTGTCCACCATCGCCGGGCCGGCGATCGGCGGCGTGGTGTACCTGCTCGGCGCCGAGGTCGTCTATGGCTGCGTCGCGACGCTGCTCGCGATCGCGATGTTCCTGATGCTCGGCGTGCGCGCGCCGCCGCCGCCCCCGGCGAGCGGCGGGGTGAGCCTGTCGACGCTGCTCGAGGGCCTGCGCTTCGTCTATCGCCGCAAGATCGTGTTCGCGGCGATCTCGCTCGACCTGTTCGCGGTGCTGTTCGGCGGGGCTACCGCGCTGCTGCCGGCCTACGCGAGCGACGTGCTCGAAGTGGGTCCAGAGGGACTCGGGCTCTTGCGCGCGGCACCCGGGGTCGGTGCGGCGATCATCGCGCTCACGCTCGCCTGGCGGCCGCTCACGCGGCATGTCGGGCCGGCCATGCTGGGCGGCGTGGCGGTCTTCGGTGTGGCGACCGTGGTGTTCGGGCTGTCCGAGAGCTTCCCGCTGTCGCTTGCAGCGTTGGCGGTGCTCGGTGCGGCCGACATGGTCAGCGTCTACGTGCGCCACCTGCTGGTGCAGCTGGAGACGCCCGACGCGATCCGCGGCCGGGTGAGCGCGGTCAGCGCGGTCTTCATCGGCGCTTCCAACGAGCTCGGCGAGTTCGAGTCCGGCGTCACCGCTGCCTGGTGGGGCCTCAAGCCGGCGGTCGTGGTCGGCGGCGTGGCGAGTCTCGCCATCGCGGGGCTGTGGGCCCGCTGGTTCGAACCCCTGCGACGCATGGACCGCTTCCCGGACCCTGGCGAGCGTTGACGGCAGCCCGCGTTGACTGTATGGATATACAGTCATGCAGAGGACGCACCGCGATCCCGTCGACGTCGCCCACGGCCGGCCGGTGGCTCGCGTCGGTCGTGGCGCGCCCGGCAACCCCGTCGGGCGTTTCGAGTCGACCCGGGTCGAGGCCGGTGATGACGGCTGGGGCGTCCTCGACGAGCCGCTGCCGGCACTCGAGACGGTCGTACGACGCGAGGTCGCACGCTCCGTCATCGCCCGCAACGACTCGCCTGACGTTCCTTTCGAGCAGTCGATCAATCCCTATCGCGGCTGCGAGCACGGCTGCGTGTACTGCTATGCGCGGCCCGCGCACGCCTACGTCAACCTGTCGCCGGGACTCGATTTCGAGACGCAACTCTTCTACAAGCACGACGCTGCCGCACGCCTCGCCGAGGAACTCGCCCGCCCCGGCTATCGTTGCACGCCCATGGCGCTCGGCACCAACACCGACCCGTACCAGCCGGTGGAGCGGCGGCTCGGCGTCACCCGCTCGCTGCTCGAGGTCCTGTCCGGTTGCCGTCATCCGGTCAGCATCGTGACCAAGTCGACCCTCGTGCTGCGCGACCTCGACCTGCTCGTCGACCTCGCCCGCGACAACCTGACGCGCGTCTACATCAGCATCACGACGCTGGACGCGGGCCTCAAGCGCACGCTCGAGCCGCGCGCCGCGTCGCCGGCTGCACGCCTCGCCGCGGTGCGCCGCCTCGCCGCGGCCGGCGTCCCGGTCGGGGTGATGTTCGCGCCGGTCATCCCGGCCCTCAACGATCATGAACTGGAACGCGTGGTCGCGGCCGCGGCGGACGCCGGCGCGGTGAGTGCCGCCTACATCCTGCTGCGCTTGCCCGGCGAAGTCGGGCCGCTGTTCCACCAGTGGCTCGATACGCACTACCCGGAGCGGGCCGACCGGGTACGCAACCGGATTCGCGAACTGCGGGGCGGCCGGGACAACGACCCGCGATTCGGCACGCGGATGCGCGGCCAGGGCCCCTGGGCCGATCTGCTCGAGGCGCGTTTCCAGGGGGCGCTCAGGCGCCGTGGCCTCCCGGCCCGCGATTCTGCAAGCCTCGACACCACCCGTTTCCGTCCGCCCGGCCCTGCCAGCGGGCAGCTGTCGTTGTGGTAGGGACGACTGTCGTCCGCGCGGGGACGAGGTGGCTTGACGACACCTGACAAGGCGTATATTCACAGGTCAGGCGGCCCGATCGGGGCACGCCGGTTTCCCTGGAGTCCGGCCATGGCGAAGCTGTCCTTTCCGCTGGTGTCGACAACCCTCCTCAAGGCTGGTGCCGCGGCCGCCCTGGCCGCGGTCGTGTCAGGCTGCATGACCGCGGAACTCGGTGAGACCCGCTCGCTCGCGACCGCGATCGGCGACGGCGAGGCCGTGGTGCTGCTGGCCAAGCCGCACGTCGAGGGCGTCACCGCCGAGGACAAGTTCATGGACTGCGTGAGCGATCGCATCGCCCGCGAGTCAGGCATCCTGGTGCGCAGCAACGACGAGTTCCAGGACTCGATGTTCCCCTGGTTCGAGCCTTCGACGGCGCCGCAACGGGCGGAAGGTGTCACGGCTCTGCTCGAGCGCCCCAAGGTGCGCGACCGCATTGCCGAGAGCGGCGTGCGCTACATCGTGTGGGTGGACGGGCTGACGCGCGAAACCGGCAGCGGTGGCAGCATCAGCTGCGCCGTGGGGCCGGGCGGGGCGGGCTGCATCGGCTTCGGCTGGTGGGAGAAGGAGTCCGACTACGACGCGGTCGTCTGGGACCTGCAGGAAGCGAAGACGGCCGGCAGCGTGTCCGCCAACGTCATCGGAACGTCGGCCCTGGTCGGGGTGATTGTGCCGCTGCCGTTCATCGCGCGGGTGCAGGGTACGGCCTGTGACCGCTTGGCGGAGCAATTGGGCGGTTTCCTGCGCGGTGGCGTGGTCGCGGCAGCGTCCGGCTCGGACTGAGCGGCGGGAACCGGGGCCGACCGCGGGCGTCATAAACCAGAGGGCCGCCTCGCCGACGGGCGAGGAGTCCGCACAGTACAGGCAACGGCGGGGGTGACAGGCATGAACCGACTTACGCTGAGCCGGGCCGCGATGGTCGCCTTGAGTGCAGGCCTGGTGTCCGGCTGCCTGTCGCAGACAGTGATGTCCACGCCGAGCACGGGCGGCGTGCAGATCCCCATGCCGACGCCGTCGGGTGGTGGCTCCTCGGGCGGCTCGTCGTCACCGAGTGGCGGCGGCTCCTCGGGCGCGCCTTCGTCCGGTGGTGGCGGTTCGTCGTCGAGCCAGCCATCGTCGTCCGGCTCGAGCGGAGGCGCCAGTTCGACCTTCCCGACCGAGGGCGGCAGCGGCGGTGGGTCGGCGACGATGCCGCAGCCCGGCCCATCCGGATCTTCGGGCGGCGGGGCCTCGAGCGAGGAAGGCGGCGCCGGCACGCCCTCGAATCCGACACAGTTTCCGACGCCACCGCAGTCCGGCTCCAGCGGGTCGTCCGGTGGTTCCCCGTCGGCGGGCGGCGGATCGCCGGGCGCTTCAGGTTCCGGCACGCCTTCGAACCCGACGCAGTTTCCGACGCCGCCGCAGTCCGGCTCCAGCGGATCGTCCGGCGGTTCCCCGTCGGCGGGCGGCGGATCGCCGGGCGCTTCAGGTTCCGGCGCGCCGTCCAGCCGGTCGCAGTTCCCGAGCGGTGCCGCGGGCGGCGCCGACGGGGCAGCCGGTGCCCCGGCAGGTTCGCCCGGAGGTGCCTCGGCCGGCGCCGGCGCCGGTGGGGCAGGCAGCGCCGGCCCGACAGGGACGGCAGGCGAGGCCGGAGCCGGTGGCCAGGCGGGCGCCGCGCCCGGCAACGCCGCGGGCGGTGGCGGCGCCGGCACCAACGGTACGGAGGGCGCGTCGGGTCCGGGTTCGACCGGGGCCGGGGCCGCGGGTGGCCCTGGCGAGACTGCCGGGGCCGGGTCCGGCGGCGCCGGCGATGGTGCAGGTGAAGCCGGGGCGGCAGGCGGCACGGGCGGCAGCGCGGGTGCGGCAGGAGCTGCCGGCAACGCCACACAGCCAGGCGGTGGCGGTCCGGGATCCGGACCGAGCGTGCCCGGCGGCGAGGATCGACGCGCAGCCATCGACCGGCGCCTGGACGAGACCTTCGGGGCCTTCGACGCCGCGGTGCGTGCCACCCAGGAACAGATTGCCCGCGAGCGCGCCGGCCAGGGCAGCGGCGGCGGCGAGGGCAGCGGCGCGGACGGCGAGCAGGCGGCCGGCGGCGCCGGCGCCGGTGGTGAGACGGGCGCCGGTGGTGAGACGGGTGATGGCACGGGCGGCGAAGGCAGCGGCGGCAGCACGCGCTCGGGTGGGCTCGAGTCGGTCGGCGCCGAAGGCGGGCAGGCCTCGACCGGGGGCGGCTCCGGGACCGGCGGCGGAACCGGCAGCGGTCCGAGTGCGCCGATCCCCGCGGACGTTCCCGACGGGCGCGACGATGACATCGTGGCGCGCCAGATCCGCGAGGCGGCGATGAACGAACAGGATCCAGAGCTGCGCAAGGCGCTGTGGGATGAGTACCGGAAGTACAAGAAGGGAAGCTGAGCGCGGCGCGCTCGATGTCGCGGGGCGAATCATGACCATGAAACACGGCTGGCGCATGATGCTGGTAGCAGTCCTGGTGGCGGGACTCGGCGGATGCGTGGTCAAGGAGACCCGGCCGCTGCCACAACTGCAGGCGGTCCAGGCGGTGAGCGAGGTGCCGGAGCAGCACCTGCTCGACGTCGGCATCCACCTGTTCGACCCGGGCATCCCGAAGGAAGTCGAGGAGGACCCGGACCTGGCCGTCAAGGAGCGCATCTATCCCGAGATCCGCCGCGCCGAGGCGCGCTACATGCCGAACCTGCTGCGCGACACACTCGTCGGCACCGCCCAGTGGGGCGCGGTCCGGGTGGTGCCGGACCTCGTCGATGCCTCGGATCTCACCATCGACGGGCGCATCATCGAGTCGACGGCGGCTGAGATCCGCCTTGCCGTGCGCGCCACGGATTCGACCGGGCGGGTGTGGCTCGACCGGGAATACGAGGGCGTCGCGGACAAGCGCTCCTACAGTGAGGGCGGCAACGTCGGCCGCGATCCCTTCCAGAACGTCTACGTCAACATCGCCAACGACCTGCTCGAGGCACGCAAGCAGGTCGACGACGAGCATCTCGCCACCGTGCAACGCGTGAGCGAGCTGCGCTTCGCGGCCGACTTCGCGCCGGTGGCTTTCGGCGAGTACCTCGGGCGCGACAAGAAGACCGGCGAGTACCGCGTGCTGCGGCTGCCGGCGGAGAACGACCCGCTGTACGAGCGCATTGCGCGCATCCGCGAGCGCGACGAGGGCCTGGTCGACACCGTGAGCGACGGCTACGCGTCGTTCAGCGAGCGCATGGACGAGCCCTACGACAACTGGCGTCGCTATGCCTACGACGAGATCCAGGCCGAGGAAAAGCTCAAGGCGCAGGCGCGCAACCGCATGGCGCTCGGTGCCCTGGCGGTGGCGGCCGCGATCTTCGTGCCGGGCAACAGCAACTCGGTCGACGGCCAGCGTATCGAGGATGCCGCGCGCGCGGCGGCCGCGGCCGGCGGCGTCATGGCGGTGATGAGCGGCCTCAAGAAGCGCGACGAGGCGAAGATGCACACCGAGTCGCTGAAGGAGTTGTCCGCGTCCTTCCGCGCCGAGGCCGATCCGCTGGTGGTCGACGTCGAGGGCCGCACGCTGCGGCTCACCGGTACCGCCGAGGAGCAGTACGCCGAGTGGCGTCGCCTGCTGCATGAGCTGTACGTCGAGGACACCGGCCTCGCCACCGGCCCGCCGCTGGCCGAAGGCTCCGTCGCCAGCCCCGCAGCGGGCCCGGGCTGAGCCGAACCCATGATGGAAATGAGGCCCGGGCTCGCCCTCGGGCAGCGTTTCGTGCTCGTACGCCGCGTCGCGGAGTCCGCGGGCGCTCAGGTCTGGCTGGCCGAGGATCGTGAGCTCGAGCGCCGCGT
>CAZXAS010000049.1:0-15370 GCA_964638185.1 uncultured Steroidobacteraceae bacterium
ACCATACAGGAGTAGGCCGCGCGCCCAGCCGCAACCGTGATCACCCCCGAATCGGCCGCGACCCCGACTCCCCTGCCGAACGCCCAGCTACCGCCGTCCTCACCCCCGAATTGGCCTCAGCGTCACGGCGTCCCGGCTCAGTCGTCGAAGCGCATGGACAGGTCGATCGCGCGCACATGCTTGGTGAGTCCGCCTACCGAGATGTAGTCGACCCCGGTCGCCGCGATCCTGCGCACCGTCGACAGGTCCACGCCGCCGGAGGCCTCGAGTCTGGCCGGTCGCGCGTGGGCGCGGTTCATCGCGACCGCCGCTTCCATGTCCGCGAGCGACAGCTCGTCGAGCATGACGATGTCGGCCCGGGCGTCGAGTGCCTCGGACAGTTGCGCCAGTGATTCCACCTCGACCTCGACCGGCACCGTCGCGGAGGCGCGCCGCGCTGCGGTGACCGCGGCGGCGATCGAGCCCGCGGCCGCGATGTGGTTCTCCTTGATGAGGATCCCGTCGTACAGCCCGAGGCGGTGGTTGCGCGCGCCGCCGCAGCGGACAGCGTACTTCTGGGCCAGCCTGAGGCCCGGCAGCGTCTTGCGCGTATCGAGAATGGTGCAGCCGGTCCCGGCGACCGCCTCGACGTAACGCGCGGCGAGCGTCGCGGTCGCCGAGAGCGTCTGCAGGAAATTGAGCGCGGTGCGCTCGGCGGTCAGGAGGCCCTGGGCGGGTCCCTCGAGCCGGCACAGCACTGCGCCGGCCGACAGGTGGTTGCCGTCGTCGGCGTGCCAGCTGACCTGGATGGCGGCATCGACCCGCCGGAACACGGCCTCGGCGTAGGGGCGGCCGGCCAGGACCATGTCCTCGCGGGTGAAGATCGTGGCGCTGGCGCGGGCGGAGGCGGGCACCAGGCCGGCCGTCAGGTCGCCGGTGCCGATGTCCTCGTCGAGGGCCCGACCGACGCAGGCGTCGAGATCGGGTGGGGTGGAAGTGTGCATCGGGGCGTTTTCTCGCTGGCCCGGCGCCGCGGGTGCGGTCATTGAACAAGGGCGGTGAGGGACGCATAATTGTAGCCGCGAAACGAATCCCGGGGCGCTGGCCGAGAACGCCGCGCCCCGTTGTCTTTGTGGACGGTGGCCTGGGAGCAGTCGTGCAGACGGTCGGACCCAATTCGCCGTGCATCAACGTATGCTCGCTGGATCTCGACGGCTACTGCCGCGGGTGCTTTCGCAGCCGCGACGAGATTGCCGGCTGGATCCGCATGCTGCCGGCAGAGCAGTGGGCCGTCGTCAGGGCGGCCGAGGAACGCAGGCGAGCCCAGGGCCGCCGGTCAACAGGTTGACGATCCGCAGCGCGGGTCAATGGAGAGGAAGAGATGAGCGAATCAGACGTCGTCCAGCGCATCAAGGATCACCTGTCCTCGGCGCCGGTCGTGCTGTTCATGAAGGGCACCCCCGATTTTCCGCAGTGCGGCTTCTCCGCGCAGACGGCGGCCGCGCTCAAGGCCTGCGGTGCCAGTTTCAACCACGTGAACATCTTCGAGGAGCCGGAGGTGCGGGAGGCGCTCAAGACCTACTCGAACTGGCCGACCTTCCCGCAGTTGTACGTGAATGGCGAATTGATCGGCGGTTGCGACATCACCGTCGAGATGTTCCGCTCCGGCGAGCTGCGCCAGCTGCTCGAGGAAGCCGGCGCCATTTCCTGAGCCGTCACGCCAACGCGGTCAATCGGCATCGTTCTCGGGCTGGGGCTCGAGCATCGGGCTCGGGTCGCCGGGCAGGGCGCCGCCAGCGGCGGCGCGCCTGAGGCCTGCCTCGTAGAGCGGGCGAAATTCGTTGCATATCGCGCAGAAGAGGTCGGCGGTCCGTTCCGCATCGTAGGCCGCCGAGTGCGCGGCCTCCGCGTCCCACTCGATGCCAGCGGCGATGGCTGCGCGCGACAGTACGGTCTGCCCGTAGGCGACGCCGGCCAGGGTCGCGGTGTCGAAGCTGGAGAACGGGTGGAACGGATTGCGCTTGATGCCGGCGCGGGTCGCGGCCGCGTTGACGAAGCCGAGGTCGAACGAGGAGTTGTGCCCGACCAGGATCGCGCGGGTGCAGTCCTGCTCCCGGACCACAAGCCGTACCTCCTTGAAGATTGCCGCCAGCGCGTCCTTTTCATCGACCGCCGGGCGCAGTGGATGCCACGGGTCGATGCCGTTGACGGCGAGTGAAGCCGGGTCCAGGCGCGACCCCTCGAACGGCCGCACATGGTAGCGATAGGTCCCGCCGCGCCTGAGCAACCCGTCCGGATCGACCTCGACGAAGACCGCGGCGATCTCCAGCAGGGCATCGGTCGCGGACACGAAACCGCCCGTCTCGACGTCGACGACCACCGGCAGGAATCCCCGGAAACGCCTGCCGATCTGCAGTGCGTCGATGGTGCTCATGCTGTCGCCCCGTTCGTCGCAAGGCGCCAGTGGATGTCGGCGCCGGCGCGCAAGGGCACGATCTCGGTCGCACCCAGTGGATAGACCGGGGGCACGCGCCATGCGTCGCGGACCAGGGTGATGCTCCCGGCATTGTGCGGCAGCCTGTAGAAGTCCGCCCCGAAGTGGCTGGCGAAGCCCTCGAGCCGCGCGAGTGCGCCGGCCTGCTCGAAGGCCTCGGCGTACAGCTCGATGCCGGCATGCGCCGTGAACACGCCGGCGCAGCCGCAGGCGGTCTCCTTGGCGCCACGCGCATGCGGTGCGCTGTCGGTGCCGAGGAAGAACTTGGGGCTGCCGCTCACGGCCGCCTCGAGCAGCACCACCCGATCCTGCTCGCGCTTCAGCACCGGCAGGCAATACAGGTGCGGGCGGATGCCGCCGACCAGCATCGCGTTGCGGTTCATGAGCAGGTGCTGCGGCGTCAGCGTGGCGGCGACGTTGTCGCCCTGTGACTGGACGAACTCGACCCCGGCGCGCGTGGTGACGTGCTCCAGGACCAGCCTGAGCGCGGGGAATCGCCCGACGATGCGGACCAGGTGTCGCTCGATGAAACGGCTCTCGCGGTCGAAGATGTCGACCTCGCTGTCGGTGACCTCGCCGTGCAGCTGCAGCACCATGCCGCGCTCTTCCATGCGCTCGAGCACAGCGAAACAGCGGTCGATGGCGGTGACGCCGGAGTCCGAGTTGGTGGTCGCCCCGGCCGGGTAGTACTTGAAGCCGCAGATGGCCCCGCTCGCGAGCGCGCGGTCGACCTCGTCGGCCGGCGTGTTGTCGGTCAGGTACAGCGTCATCAACGGCTCGAAGCTGCAGCCCGCAGGCAGGGCCGCGACGATGCGGCGACGATACTCGAGCGCCTGCGCGGTGGTGGTCACGGGCGGGCGCAGGTTGGGCATCACGACGGCGCGGGCGAAGCGTGAGGCGGTGAAGCCCACGACCGAGCGCAGCTCGTCGCCGTCGCGCAGGTGCAGGTGCCAGTCGTCGGGCCTGGTGATGGTGAGCGTCTTCATGGCTTCGCGGCCCGCGGCAGTGGCTCGTCGAGGAGCAGCGAGGCCAGGAATCGCACGCCGAATCCGGTCACATCGGTCGGTACGTGGGCCAGTCCACCGCTCCTCGTCGCCGCCGACAGGTCGACGTGCAGCCAGGGGATGCCGGGCTTGACGAAACGCTTGAGGAAGCGGGCCGCGTAGATGTGGTCGCCCTTGCCCTCGACCGGGCACTGGACGACATCGGCCACCTTGCTGTCGATCTCCTGGTCGAAATCGTCATCGAGTGGCATGCACCAGACGCGTTCGCCGCTCACGCTTCCCGCACGGACGATGGACTCGCGCCAGCCCGCATCCGGCGTGAAGGCGCCGCTGTAGCGGTCGGTGAGCGCCGTGACGCAGGCGCCGGTGAGCGTCGCGAGGTCGATGATCGCGGCCGGCCCTGAACGCGAGGCGAGTGCCAGGGTATCGGCGAGCACCATGCGGCCCTCGGCGTCGGTGTGGATCACCTGGATGCTGGTGCCGTCGATCGCCGTGACCACGTCCTGCGGCTGGTAGGCGTCCGGGCCGATGCGGTTCTCCGCGAGCGCCAGCCAGGCGTCGACCGGCCGCGGGAACTTGAGTCGCGCCAGCACGACGAGCGTCGCGAGCGCCACCGCGCTGCCCGCCATGTCGGTGTGCATGTCGAGCATCGACTTGTGCGACTTCAGGTTGGTGCCGCCGGTGTCGAAGCACAGGCCCTTGCCCACCAGGGCGATCGGTGCCGTCGTGCCGGCGCGTCGCGGCCGATACCTGACATGCAGGATGCCGGCGTTGCGGCGCGCGCTGCCGCGGGTGACCGCCAGGAACGCGCCGGCGCCGAGCTTCCTGAGCGCAGCCTCCGAGTGGAAACGCGTGGCGAGCCCGTGCTGGCGTGCAAGGGCCTGTGCGGCCCGGCGGTACGCAGCCGGATCGAGGCGGTCCGGCGGCATGGCGGTAAGCCAGCGCACCAGGTCGCCGCCCTCGGCGACGGCGGCAAGCCGGGCGGCATCGAGGGGCTGGCGGGTGACCGGCAGGATGCGCGCGAGACGCGGCCGGGCCTGGCGCGCCTTGAAGGACGGCAGGCTGAACGCGGCGGCCCAGGCCGCCGCCACCGCGCTTTCGACGGCGCGGCGCTCCTCGGCCGGTGGCAGTCCGCTCGCCATCACACCGATGGCGCGCGGCCGCTCGGCCATGACCGCTGCGGCCATCCGCCCGGCGAGTTCCAGCAGCGCGAACGTCGACAGTTCCGGCTGCGCGACCGCGACGGTCACCAGCGTCTGCGACGCGCTCGGCAGGCGCACGCTGAAGCAATCGCCGGCGCGCGGCTCGCGGCGGTCGTACTGGGCCGCGAGCAGCGAACCGAAGGGCAACCCGGACAACCGCCGCCGCGCACCGGCGACCGGCACGAACAGCAGCAGTCCGTCGAGGTGGTCGAGTACGGCGTGCGTGAGACGCGGCTGCGGCGTTTCGAGCCGCGCACGGGGTGTCGTCGGGAGCAGCGAGGGCAACTTGGGCAACCTTGACCGGCGGGGGCAGGACACCGATCATATCGCGCCTGCCAGGTCAGAAGAACCGCCGCAGCGAAGCGGACTTGCTGCGTGCATGCGCCGGGACGGTCACCCACCGGCATTTGCCCGCGCCGGGCCGCGACGCCCGCCGGGACGAGCGATACGCGCCCGTGGGGCGCACGACCATGGAGCCGCCGATGGCCGAGCGCCGCAGCAACGACGACGTCGATCCGGTCGAAACCCAGGAGTGGCTCGAGTCGATCGACTCGGTGCTGAAGGCACACGGTCCGGACCGTGCCCACTTCCTGCTCGAGCGCCTGATCGACCATACGCGCCGTTCCGGCGCCTACCTGCCGTTCAAGGCCAACACGGCCTACCTGAACACGATCTCACCGCCGCACGAGAAACCCTACCCGGGCGACCGCGCGATCGAGCGCCGGATCGAGGCCTATATTCGCTGGAACGCGATGGCGATGGTCGTCAATGCGAACCGCGTCAGCTCGGAGTACGGCGGTCACATCGCCACCTATGCGTCGTCGGCGACGCTCTACGAGGTCGGCTTCAACCACTTCTGGCGCGCCCCCGGCCCGAAGCACCCTGGCGACCTGCTGTTCGTGCAGGGCCACTCGAGTCCCGGGATCTACGCAAGGGCCTATCTCGAAGGCCGGCTCAGCGAGGAGCAGCTGCGGCACTTCCGCCAGGAGGTCGGCGGCAAGGGGCTGTCGTCCTACCCGCACCCGTGGCTCATGCCGGACTTCTGGCAGTTCCCCACGGTGTCGATGGGGCTCGGCCCGATGCAGGCCATCATGCAGGCGCGATTCATCCGTTATCTGGAGCATCGCGGACTCACGCCGGCCTCGGACCAGAAAGTCTGGTGCTTCCTCGGCGACGGGGAAATGGACGAGCCGGAGTCGATGGGCGCCCTGACGCTGCCGGTCCGCGAGCGGCTCGACAACCTCGTGTTCGTCATCAACTGCAACCTGCAGCGCCTCGACGGCCCGGTGCGCGGCAACGGCAAGATCATCCAGGAGCTCGAGGCCGCGTTCCTCGGCGCCGGCTGGAACGTCATCAAGGTCGTGTGGGGCAGCCGCTGGGACCAGCTGCTCGCTCGCGATACCGCCGGCCTGCTGCGCCAGCGCATGGAGGAGGCGGTCGACGGCGAGTACCAGGCTTTCAAGGCCAAGGGCGGCGCCTTCACCCGCGAGAATTTCTTCGGCAAGTACCCCGAGCTCAAGGAGCTCGTGGCCAACATGTCGGACGAGGAGATCTGGCGCCTCAATCGCGGCGGTCACGACTCGCGCAAGGTATGGAACGCCTACGCCGCTGCCATGGCGCATCGCGGCCGCCCGACGGTGATCCTCGCCAAGACCGTCAAGGGCTATGGCATGGGCCGCGCGGGCGAGGCGCAGAACATCACGCACCAGCAGAAGAAGCTGGACGACGAGGCGCTCAAGGCTTTCCGCGACCGCTTCAACATCCCGATCTCGGATGACGACATCGAGCGCCTGCCGTTCCGCAAGCCGGACGACGGCAGTCCGGAGATGCGCTACCTGCACGAGCGTCGCCGCGCCCTCGGCGGCTACATGCCGGTCCGTCGCGACACGGCCCCGGCGCTCACGGTGCCGCCGCTCGAGGCGTTCAGCGGCATCCTGGAGGGCACTGGCGGGCGCGAGATCTCCACCACGATGGCGCTGGTGCGGATCCTGACGACGCTGCTCAAGGACAAGAACATCGGCAAGCACGTGGTGCCGATCGTCCCGGACGAAGCGCGTACCTTCGGGATGGAGGGCCTGTTCAGGCAGGTGGGTATCTACTCCTCCGTCGGGCAGCTGTACACGCCGCAGGATGCGGACCAGCTCATGTACTACCGCGAGGACCGCAAGGGCCAGATCCTCGAGGAAGGCATCAACGAGGCGGGCGCCTTCTGCTCGTGGATGGCGGCGGGTACCGCGTATGCCAACCACGGGATCAACATGATCCCCATGTACATCTTCTACTCGATGTTCGGCTTCCAGCGGGTCGGCGACTTCGCCTGGGCGGCAGGGGACATGCAGGCGCGCGGGTTCCTCATCGGGGCGACCGCCGGCCGCACCACGCTCGCCGGCGAGGGCCTGCAGCACCAGGACGGCCACAGCCACCTCCTCGCCTCGACCATTCCCAACTGCGTGGCCTACGATCCGTGCTACGGCTACGAGCTCGCCGTCATCGTGCAGGATGGCCTGCGCCGCATGTTCGCGGAGCAGCAGAACGTCTTCTACTACCTGACCGCGATGAACGAGAACTACGCTCACCCGGAAATGCCGAGCGGCGTGGCGCAGGGCATCCTGAACGGCATGTACCTGCTGCACATCGGCGGGCGCGGCAAGGTGCGCGCAACGCTGTTCGGATCCGGGACGATCCTGCGCGAGACGCTGGCCGCGGCCGCACTGCTCGAGAGCGAGTTCGGCGTGCCGGCGGATGTCTACAGCGTGACGAGCTACAGCGAGCTGCGTCGCGACGCGCTCGCCTGCGAGCGGGCCAACCTGCTTGCGCCCGACGCCGCGCCGCGCGTGCCCTACGTGCGTCAGTGCCTCGGAGACCGCGACGGCCCGTTCATCGCGGCCTCGGACTACATCAAGACCGTGCCCGACCAGGTGCGCCAGTGGGTGCCCGGTCGCTACGTGGTCCTCGGCACCGACGGCTATGGCCGCAGCGACGCCCGCGCTGCGCTGCGCAGCTTCTTCGAGGTCGACCGCTACTGGATCACCGTCGCCGCGCTCAAGGCGCTGGCCGAGGAAGGCAAGGTCGACGGCGCGTCGGTCACCGCGGCGATGCGCAAGTTCGGCATCGACGCCTCCAAGCCCGACCCGCTGACCTGCTGAGGTGACCGACGTGACCGAGCCCATCGTCGTCAAGGTTCCGGACCTGGGTGATTTCAGCGACGTCGAGGTCATCGAGGTGCTGGTCAAGCCGGGCGACGAGATCGACGTCGAGACACCGCTGGTCACGCTCGAGACGGACAAGGCGACGATGGACGTGCCTTCGAGCGCCGCCGGCCGGGTCAGGTCGCTTGCCGTCGAGCGCGGCTCGCGCGTTTCGGCAGGCGACGAGCTGGTGGTGCTGGAGCCGGGCGACGCCAGCGGAGCCGGCGATGCCGGTGATTCTGGTGATTCCAGGGATTCCGGTGATTCGGTCGATGCCGGTGCCTCCGGCGATGCCAGCGACTCCGCCGATTCCGGGGAGACTGCCGGATCGTCCGGGGGCGAACACATCGTCGCGGTGCCTGAACTCGGCGACTTCAAGGACGTCGAGGTCATCGAGGTGCTGGTCAAGCCTGGCGACGAGATCGACGTCGAGACGCCGCTCGTCACGCTCGAGACAGACAAGGCCACGATGGACGTGCCCTCGACGACCGCCGGGCGGGTGCAGGCCCTGCATGTGGAGAAGGGCGGTCGCGTGAACGCCGGTGATGCCCTGGTGACGGTCCTCGGCAAGGCCGCGGCGGCACCGGCCTCGGCGCCGGCCAGGGCAAAGGCACAGGCTCAGGCGCCTGCACAGGCGCAGGCACAGCCACGGGCACCCGTGGCCGACGCAGCAGCATCGCCACGCGCGGCGGCCCGGGTCGCACGTCCTGGGGGCGGCCTGCCGCCGATCGAGGAGGCTGGATTCTCGCGTGCCCACGCCTCGCCATCGGTGCGTCGCCTGGCGCGCGAACTGGGCGTCGACTTGACCCGGGTCCAGGGCAGCGGCGCCAAGGGCCGCATCGTCCACGACGACGTCAAGGCCTTCGTCAAGGCCGCACTCGCCGGCGGGCAGGGTTCGTCCGGTGCGCTGCCGGCGGTCCCGGAGGTGGATTTCGCCGCCTTCGGACCGATCGTCGTCGAGCCGCTGTCGCGCATCCAGCGCATCTCGGGCCCGCGGCTGCACGCGGCCTGGGTCAACGTCCCGCACGTCACGCAGCACGACGAGGCAGACATCACCGACCTCGAGCGCGTGCGCACCGGCCTCAAGGGGCGTGCGGCCGAACTGGGGATCAAGGTCACGCCACTGGCATTCGTGGTGCGCGCCTGTGCCCGGGTCCTGCCCCGGTTCCCGACCTTCCTGGCGAGCCTCGACGCGGCCGGCCGCAACCTCGTCTACAAGAAGTACCTGCACATCGGCTTCGCCGCCGATACGCCAAACGGCCTCGTGGTCCCGGTGATTCGCAATGCCGACCGCAAGGACATCTACGAGCTGGCCCGCGAGCTCGGCGCCCTGTCGGAGAAGGCACGTGGCGGCAAGCTGGCCGCCGCCGACATGCAGGGCGGTTGCTTCACGATCTCGAGTCTCGGCGGCATCGGCGGGACGGCCTTCACGCCAATCGTCAATGCTCCCGAGGTGGCCATACTCGGCCTCTCGCGCTCGCAGATCCGCCCCGTCTGGCGCGACGACCAGTTCGTGCCGCGCCTGATGCTGCCGATGTCGCTGTCCTACGATCATCGCGTGATCGACGGCGCAGAGGCGGTGCGTTTCACGGTGGCGCTCGCCGAGGCGCTCGCCGAACCCAAGGCGCTGCTCGAGGCGGTGCCATGACCTGGCTGCGCGAGGAGCGCGTGCCCGACCTGGGCGATTTCAGCGACGTCGAGGTCATCGAGATCCTGGTCAAGGCCGGGGACCGCATCGACGTCGACACGCCGCTCATCACGCTCGAGACCGACAAGGCAACGCTCGACGTGCCCGCGACGCAGTCGGGCGTCGTCGAGGAAGTCGTGGTGGCGAAGGGCGACCGCGTCTCCAGGGGCAGCCTGGTGATCACCCTTGCGGCCGTCCCGACCGGCGATACCGCTCGCCTCGAGCGCCCGGCCATTCCCGAGGCGCTTGCGACGGCCGCCAGCGGGGAGCAGGGCGGCCCGGTTCCGCCGGATGCGGACGCGCCTGCCGTCGCTGCCCCGGCGGGGGATGCTGGCGACACCGCGATGATGCCGGCGCCGGAGATCAGCGACACGGCCGTGATGCCGGCGCCGGCGGTCGGCGGCGGAGACACCGCGCTGATGCCGGCGCTCGGCGCGACCGAAATCCGCCTGCCGGAACCCGACCTGCGCGTGAAGCTTGCCGTGCTCGGCGCCGGTCCCGGCGGTTACACCGCGGCCTTCCGCGCCGCGGATCTCGGACTCGAGGTGGCGCTCATCGACCGCTGGCCGCAGCTCGGCGGCGTTTGCCTGAATGTCGGCTGCATCCCCTCCAAGGCGCTGCTGCACGCGGCGCGGGTCATGGCCGACGTGCAGTCGATGGCGGAGCATGGCCTCGCTTTCGGCGAGCCCACCATCGACGTCACCCGCCTTCGGCAATGGAAGAACCGCATCGTCGGCAAGCTCACTGCGGGGCTCACGATCCTGGCCAAGCAGCGCAAGGTCAGCGTGATCCGCGGCGTCGGCCGCTTCCTCGGCCCGGATCGTATCGAAGTGCGTGCACCCGACGGGTCGAGCACGATCGTCGCCTTCGAACAGTGCATCATCGCGGCGGGCTCGGAGCCCGCCAGGCTCCAGGGCCTGCCCGCCGATCCGCGGATCATCGACTCCACCGGCGCGTTGCAGCTCGAGGACATCCCCGGCCGCCTGCTGGTGGTCGGCGGCGGGATCATCGGGCTCGAGATGGCCTGTGTCTACGATGCGCTCGGCAGCAGGGTCAGTGTCGTGGAACTCACGCCGGGGCTGATCCCCGGCTGTGACCCCGACCTGGTGCGCCCGCTCGAGAAGCGCATCCGCAGTCGCTATGAAGCGATCATGACCGGCATCCGGGTCGAGGGCATCGAGGCGCGCGACGAGGGCCTGCGGGTCGCCTTCGCCGGCGACGGCGCGCCGGCGCCGCAGGTCTACGACCGGGTGCTCGTCGCCGTCGGGCGGGTGCCGAACGGACGGGCGATCGCGGCTGATGCGGCCGGCGTGAAGCTGGACGCGCGCGGCTTCGTCGTCGTCGACCGCCAGCTCAGGACCAGTGCTCCGCACATCTTCGCCATCGGCGACATCGCCGGCCAGCCGATGCTCGCGCACAAGGCGACCCACGAGGGCAAGGTCGCCGCCGAGGTCGCGGCCGGGCACAAGCGCGCCTTCGACGCACGCGTGATTCCCTCCGTGGCCTATACCGACCCCGAGGTCGCCTGGGTCGGGATGACCGAGGCCGAGGCCCGGGCACAGGGCCGAGCGCTGGGCAAGGGGCTCTTCCCCTGGGTGGCGAGCGGCCGGGCACTCGCGCTCAATCGCGAGGAAGGCTTCACCAAGCTTCTGTTCGACCCGGCGACGCACCGCGTGGTCGGCGGCGGCATCGTCGGCAGCAACGCCGGCGACCTCATATCGGAAGTGGCCCTCGCCATCGAGATGGGCGCAGACGCGGCCGACGTCGGGCTCACCATCCACCCGCATCCGACGCTGTCCGAGACCGTCGCCTTCGCCGCGGAGGCCTTCGAGGGCACGCTCACCGACCTCTACATGCCGAAGAAGAACGGCTGACCGTCGGGCCGGAGCCCATGCGGTTCGACGGGCGATCAGCCGGTGGTCGCGGTGCCGAGCACGATTCCGCGCGTGCGCAGCTGCTCCAGCATCGTGCGGCCGCGCTCGATGAAGGCTCGCGCATCGCCCGCGCCGAGTTCGGCCGCGACGGCCGCCAGCATCTCACGGCCGGCCTGGTCGACGTCGCTGTCCATGAGCTCGAGGAGCCTCGCAGTCGGCGCGTCGATCTCGAGGAAGGCGACCTGGCCGCCGGGCTGGCGGTGGACGACGATGAAGGTCGGTGTCGCCGGCGCCGTGGCCGGCTGGAAGTCGACCGACAGGCGCTGCACCGGCCAGCGGTAGGCGAGCGGCCAGGCGAGCGGCGAGAGCACGGGACGGCCCGCCAGCAGGTCGCCTGTGGCATCGATGCCCGTCGATGGTGGCTCGGCTTCGCTCACCGACAGCGCGAGTTCGATCCACTCGTAGTGGGCGAGTTCGGCGAGGAAGGGTGGGACATCGCCGCAGGCACCGCCCCCCAGCCATTCGACGAACTCCCGCGGCAGCTCCAGGAAGTACGGCGTGTGCGCCTTGTGGCTCGCATAGAACCGTCGCACCAGCGCGGCCCAGCCGTCATCGCCGAGGATGCGCTTCGCGACCGGAAAGGTGCCGGCCAGCAGGCCCGCGACGTTGTTGATGAACAGGTCGCGGTAGATCTGCATGCGGCGCGGCTCGATCCCGGCGGGCGGTGGGATACGCGCGGGGTCGCGAAGGTGTGCCGCAAACGCCAGCTGGCGCTCGATGAAATCCGCCATGGTCAGGCCTTCCGCCAGGCGCGCGGCGTGGCGGCTGCCTGCTGCAGGCCGCGGATACGGGCCACCTCGTCCACCAGTTCGCCGAGCGGCGGGAAGTTGAAGTCACGCTCGAGCAGCGTAGGGACGGGGCCGCAGTGCGCGTAGGCTGCCTCGAGCAGCGTCCAGACGTCGTCGCACACAGCCGCGCCGTGCGTGTCCACGCGAAGGTCAGGCGCCTCGACGAAGTGTCCCGCCATGTGCAGGTACCAGACACGCGCGGCGGGCAGGCCGCGCAGGAACGCGACCGCATCGTAGCCGTGGTTGGTGGCGTTAACGAAGATGTTGTTGACGTCGAGCAGCAGGCCGCAGTCGGCTTCCTCGAGCACGGCGTTGACGAACTCGAGTTCGGTCATTTCCGCGCCGGGCGCAGCATAGTAGGACACGTTCTCGATGCCGATCGGGCGCTCCAGGATGTCCTGCACGCGGCGGATGCGGCCAGCGACGTGTCGCACCGCGTCGCCGGTGAACGGGATCGGCATCAGGTCGTACAGATGCCCCTCGTCGGTGCAGTAGCTCAGGTGCTCCGTGTAGGCGCGCACGCCATGGGCGTCGAGGAAGTCACGGACGTCGGCGACCAGGCCCTCGTCGAGCGGACCGGGACCCCCCAATGACAGCGACAGGCCGTGGGCGACGAAGGCGTGGCGCTCTGTGAAGCTCCGCAGGCGGCGCCCGAGCGACCCGCCCACGCCGATCCAGTTCTCCGGCGCGAGTTCGAAGAAATCGATCCCGTCGGTGCCGCCGGCCTCGAGTTCGGGCAGCAGCGCGCGGCGAAAGCCGAGGCCGGCGCCGGCCGGTGGTCGGGGGACAGGCTTGGTCGATATCGGTCGTGTCATGCAATCCTCGAATAGCAGGACCGGTCGCTCAGGACGATTATTTCGTCGAACGCCGGGCCGCGCGCGCGAGCCAGGCCTCGCCGTCGGGCGGACGTCCGCCGCGCTCCGCCTCCCACAGCGTCTCGCCGAGCGTCTCCAGCAGCACGTGCTCGGCGTCATGGGCGTCGAGGCCGCCCTGCAGCAGGCGGACCTGCACTGCGCGGATTCCGGGCGGCCGGTCCGTCGCCACCGCATCGCGCACGGCGAGATGCAGGCCCAGGTGCAGGAACGGGTTGCTGTGTCCCGCCTCGGGCGTCCAGTCGCGCGCGAGCGCATCCTCGCCAGCCGCCATCACGTCGTGATACTCAGGATGCTGTTCGATCAGTTCCGCGAGCTGTAGTTCCAGCGGTGCCATCGGCAGGCCGGCGCGGCGCTTGCGCCAGGCCTCCGTCCAGGCGCGGCGCAGGTCCTCGCGACCCGATCCGGCGACGAGCGGCATCTCAGCGCCTGCCCCGCGTCCGGGTGGCCGCCGGGGCGGGGCGGAGCGGCAGGTCCGCCGCTGCCGGCAGCGTCTTGTGCCGGTACTCGCACAGGTCCGCGATGACGCAGCGCGGGCAGTCGGGTTTGCGCGCCTTGCAGACGTAGCGCCCGTGCAGGATCAGCCAGTGGTGGGCATCGTGGCGGAACTCCTCCGGGACCACCGCGAGAAGTCGGTCCTCGACCTTGCGGACATTGGCTCCGGGCGCGAGACCGGTGCGATTGGCGACACGGAAGATGTGGGTGTCGACCGCGATCGTCGGCTCGCCGAAGGCGGTGTTCAGGACCACGTTCGCGGTCTTGCGACCCACCCCCGGCAGCGCCTCGAGATCCTCGCGCCGCGATGGCACCGCGCCGCCGTGACGCTCGACCAGGAGTCGGGACATGGCCGCCACGTTCCTTGCCTTCGCCTGCCACAGCCCGATGGTGCGGATGTGCGGTGCGATGCCCTCGGCGCCGAGCGCGGCGAGCCGAGCGGGCGTGTTGGCGACGGGGAACAGCCGGGCGGTCGCCTGGTTCACCGACTTGTCGGTCGCCTGTGCGGACAGGATCACGGCGACCAGCAGTTCGAACGGTGACGAGTAGGCGAGCTCGGTGGTTGGCGACGGGTTCGCCGCCTTGAGGCGCTCGAAGATCTCGCGGCGCCTGGCCTGGTTCACGACACCGGCCCGTCCCCGCGGGCGCTCGCGAGGCGCGCCGCCAGGGATGCCCGCCAGCGCGAGGCGTCGCGCTCGAGCCGCTCGCGGCGCGCGACATACAGGCGGCGGAAATGGCCTGCGCGCGCGGCGATGGCCGGCCGGTCGAGCGGGCGGGCGGGCAGTCCCGGCGCCGGTGCCATCACGATGCAGTCGACCGGGCAGGCGGGCAGGCACAGTTCGCAGCCGCTGCAATCGGCGGCAATGACGGTGTGCATCCACTTGCGGGCGCCGGCGATGGCGTCGGTGGGACAGGCGTCGATGCACTTCGCACACCCGATGCAGTCGGGCTCCTCGATCACGGCGACCCGCGGGGGAAGCTCGCTGCCGCAATCCGGGTCGAGGGTGGCGACCGGCACCCCGAGCAGGCCCGCCAAGGCCTCGATGACCGGCTTGCCGCCGGGTGGGCAGCGGTTGATGCCCGCGGCGCCCGACGCGACGGCCTCGGCGTAGGGCCGGCAGGCGTCATAGCCGCAGCGGGTGCACTGGGTCTGCGGCAGAAGGGCGTCGATGCGCGCGGCGAGGTCGTCGTTGGCGGCCATGTTTCCGGCAGGCCCGGTCCTACTTGACCTTCATGCCGGGCACCGCGCCAGCGTCCGGCGACACCAGGAAGATGTCCGCACCGCCCGGGCCGGCCGCGAGCACCATGCCCTCGGAGACGCCGAAGCGCATCTTGCGCGGCTTGAGATTGGCCACGACGACCACGTGGCGCCCGACCAGCCCGCCGGGTTCGTAGGCCTCGCGGATCCCGGCGAACACGTTGCGCTGGCCGTCGCCGATGTCGAGGGTCAGCCGGAGCAGCTTGTCGGCCCCCTCGACGGCCTCGGCGGCCACGATGCAGGCCACCCGCAGGTCCAGGCGGGAGAAATCCTCGATGCCCACCTCTGCCGTGGTTGCGACGGCCGGCGCCGCCACGGCGGTGGCGGCAGGCACGGTCGCTGCCGGGGGCGCCACCAGCTCATTGACGCGGGCTGGATCGAGGCGGGTCGCCAGCTGCTCGTAGGGGCGGATGGCGGTGCCGGTGAGCGGCGTGCGCACCTGTTCCCAGGCGCTGATCGGGGCACCGAG